>NZ_JYOQ01000121.1:0-440485 GCF_000960545.1 Vibrio sp. S457-15
AGCAACAGCAACAGCAACAGCAACAGCAACAGCAACAGCAACAGCAACAGCAACAGCAACAGCAACAGCAACAGCAACAGCAACAGCAACAGCAACAGCAACAGCAACAGCAACAGCAACAGCAACAAAAGTCTCAGAATAGTACTAAACAAGATCAAGGACAGCAGTCACAAAATCAGCAAGACGCTGAAAATAAAAAAGAAAAACAAAAATCCGAACACAAAGCTAAGCAGAAAAAGGCTGAGACGGAAGTAGAAAAGCAAGGTGAGCAAAAAAAAGGTGAACCTACGCAAGCGCAAGACCAACCAGAAAAAACACCTCAGGATGATCCTGAATTCCGCCGCCTAGAAGCTGTCGAAAGTGCTCGAGATCCAAGCTTTTTGATTCGTGCACAAATGCAGCTGCAAGCTCAACAAAAACAACGTCCACAACAATCTCAGAAGGAGTGGTAAGCCCGTGATGAAAAAAGGCGTACATCTGGTCTTTATTCTTGTGGCCAGCCTGTTATCTAGTTTCTCGGTGATGGCACAAAGCCTTCAGGCAAGCGTCAACAAAACTGAAGTGGCTAAAAATGAAGTCATCAACCTACGGATAATGGCAGACTCAGAAGTGGCGTCCGACGCCATCGACTTCAGCGTATTGGAAAAAGACTTCTTCTTAGGACAGCCTCGCTACGGGCGTTCGAGTAACAACATCAATGGTCGAAAATATCAACGCACAGAATGGAGCATTTCTATAGCGCCAATGAAAGAAGGGATAATTACGATCCCGAGTTTTTCGGCCGATGGCATGAAAACCGAGCCAATTCAGCTAAGAGTCACGGCGAACAAATCGGCACCCGATCTGGATGATTTGTTCAGCTTCAATATGAGTGTCGATAACCATACGCTATATCCGCAGCAATCTGCGAATTTACGCATGCAACTGATCATCAAGGCCGACACTCGCCGTTTAGACAACCCACAAGTTGTGCCACCACGTATTGAAGGCATGAAGATCGAACCTGTTGGTGAAATGCAACAAGGGCAGCGAGTCATTTCTGGGCTTGAAGTGACAGTGGTGGAGCAATCTTTCCGCTTAACCGCAGAACAACCGGGAACATTCACGCTCCTTGGCCCACAACTGACTGGATCTTATATCTATGGCGATAGTCTGACGGGCTCAACCAAGATCATGCCGATCAGCACAAAAGTGGAGCAAATGCCAATAACGGTAAAAGCCATACCTAGTGAGTTTAAAGGCAGTTGGTTACCCGCATCGGCATTGCAAATGACTCAGAGCTGGCAAGACGATCAAGGTAATACGCTATCCGCCAATACGGTAAATAACGTGAAACAAGGTTCGTCTATTACTCGTACCATTCAAATCAAAGCTCGCGGTACACAAGCCGAATACTTACCGCGTATTACTATGGATTACCCAAACTCCTTACGCGTTTACCCTGAACAGCCTCAATTCGACACAGCAAGAGATGGCACGGTAATCATGACGGTAAAACAAGTGCTGATCCCAACAGAAGCTGGCGAATTCACGCTGCCAGGCTACGCACTGAATTGGTGGGATAGTAAAAGCGATGAAGCAAAGCAGGCAAACTTGTCTGAGCTGAAACTGAATGTGGAACAAAGCGATGCCGGCTTGATTACCTTACCTGAAACCGCGCTTCCTATACCAACCGTTTCAAATGCAGCTCCTGCCCAACAAAATAGCGTAAACAAACTTTGGCAAACGCTCACTTTTGTTTTTGCAGGCTTGTGGATTCTTACTGCCGCAATTGCATTCGTAATTTGGAAAAAGCGTCCTGTTGCTTCCACAGAACCATTGTCGGCATCAGAAAGACCACTTTGCGTTGAAGCGTTGAAACGCATCATTAATGAAGGCGACGAAGCGAAAATCGAACGCTCGGTAAACGAGTACTTGAGTACCCATCGTGACCGACTAAATCCCGAAGATGTTCAAGCGGTCAAACTCGAACTCGATGCCATGAACAGAGCACGTTTTAGTCCAAATCAACAGCCATGGAGTCACAAAGCCCTGTTGGAGAAAGTGCAAAAACTGGCCAAGGCCAAACGTGACAAATCTAGCCACCAGCTAGAAAAACTATAAATAAGAATGGCAGCGCTCTAAACGCTGCCATTTTTGGTTTCTGATGTTCAGGAAGTACGTAAAAACAAACTCACGCTACAATTTGATCTTTTTGAGGGTCTTTTAACTCATATCGCTTCACGCAATTTCTCCCACTGCTTTTCGCCTGATAGAGCGCCTTGTCGGACAACTGATACAAGTGGTCGAAATTAAAGTCTTTGCCTTTGGTTTTGTAGCATGAGTACCCCACCGAAACCGTCAGCAGTTCACCTTCTGGGTTATGTTGATGCTTGATGCCTTCATCTTCAATGCATTGACGAATGCATTCCGCTCTCAACCGAACCTCTTCTTGGTTCGAGCCGATCATCAATAACACAAACTCTTCACCCCCAATACGACAAAAGACCTCGTCTTCATCTTTGGTATGGTGTTCAAGAATGTTCCCAATGCGCATCAGTGCAATGTCGCCTTCAAGATGACCATAGTGATTGTTAAACAAACCAAAATGGTCAATATCAATCAGAATCAGACCGAATGACATCGCCTCTTCGCAATCCAATGCGCAGTATTTTTGCATCACATGTTCCAGCATACGGCGATTGCCAAGGCGCGTAAGTGGATCGAGTTTAGACAGTACTTCGAGCTGGCGATTCGCCTCTTCTAGCTCTTTGGTTCGATTCTGCACTTCTAACTCAAGGTTTTCATTTAACTCTCGAATCGCCTCTTGAGCTTGAGTGCGTTGCAGCACCTCGGCCAAACTGGAAGAGAACATACGAATCACTTCGCGCAGTTGAGAGGTTAACGGCGCGCGAGTGAGCAGGTTATCGACGGCAATAAAAGCGATGGGGCCACTGCTGTTTGAGGTGAGAACCGTCATTGCCGCCCAACCAAAACCGACGATATTACAGTCGTGGTAAATGGGAACGGATTCTTCGAATGCGACTTCACTCGGTACGGCGCGAGCTAAATTGATCAGAGAAAAGTTTTGCGTCTCACCAAAGAAATAGGACTCATCGACGACATTCCCTTGAATGTCCGTGCCCCAAGTGCCCTGCATGTATGAGCAGTTTTCATCGGTCAAAAATACCGCCATACGATCAATGCCGAGGTTTTTAATCGCGAAAGTCACTGCCGATTTACACACATCACTCACGGTTGTACAGCGTGATAGCTCAACCATGCTTGAGTGCAACATGCGCACATTTTGCTCTTGGCGCTTACGGATATAAATTTGTGAGAAAAGAGAACCAAACGAGTCCAACATCTGTTTTTGATACGCCGTTATCGGCTTGCGATGAATAAAGTTATCGAGCGCAAACCAACCGAAGGGCTCATTGCCGTCGCGCAGGATTAACATCGCGTTCCATCCCTGCCCGACCACTTTGCCCGCCGTGTATATTGGCGCATCTTCGATGATCACTAAATTACTCTCAAGGCTCGACAGCGCAGCGATGTATTCCTCACTCAGTTGATGTAGGTCGTATTGCGTGTGGAATTCATCGATCGTAACGCCAGACTCATCTGTGCCGTATGTACCGCTGAAACTGCGCTTTTTCATGTCCAGTAGCATCAGTGTGGTGCGGTCAAAGCCCAATCGTTCACGCAGGGCTTCGACGGCTTTGTAATACAAATCTTTTAAGGAATCAGGGTTGGAGATCTCGAGTGCGACTTGCTGAACTAACTTCATGTTTTCGATAAAGCGTTCGCGCTGGCTAATTTCATCAACGTATTGAGCTTCACGGATGTCTCGATGTCGCATCTCTTGTGATGCATTTTTCTCGGCTCGAATGCATTGCCAACGCGCAGCCGCGAGCTGCATTGCGTCGTAGCTTTCTTCGTAAATATTGTGTGCGGTGCGAGCTTGGACAGATTGGATAAGTAAATAGGTGCGTTTTATTGGCGTGTTGTCGAGCATCATTATGTAGCTGTCGCCACCTAAATCTTGGGTGTGATTCCAGTTACAAGTGTTAATCGCCAGAGGAATAATGCTTTCGGATGTATCAAATTGGCAGGCCCAATCCCAGAAAATCTCAGGGTACTTTTGAATAGGGTAAAGCTCTCCGCGAGAAAAACTCACAGAACAACGAGGATTGGTTAAAGGGTCTTCAAAAATGGCGATCGCGTGGGGGGAAAAGAGGTTCTCTAATTGATCGAATATTGCTTCGGCCAGTAGCCGGTGGTCCCTCGTTGAAGACACTTTTCTCGTAAAACTTTTTAAATTCACCCTACCAACCTAATTTACTTTTTTATCCTCGATAAAAAACTACGCAGGTGGTGATATGCAATCAATATAATCAATTTTGAGCTGTTAAGTAATTCGCAAAATTTTCGGACTAAATTTCACATTCGAGAACTCTTCAGCACTTTTAGCACCATGTTTCACGAGAATTACATGTTGCATAAAAGTGGCCAATGTCGCTTAATTTTTAATAATTATTTATGCAGATAGATTTTATAAATCAGTATCTTAAAAAGAAAAAGGCCCCTCATAAAGAGGGGCAAAGTTACCATCGCTTATAGTTATCTGGTTATTTCAAAAATGCGGTTATTAACCGAAGTCGCCGTTTACGTAGCCTTGCGTACGGTCGTCTTGAGGGTTGCTGAAGATCACTTGAGTATCGTTGTGCTCAACCAGTTCACCCATTAGGAAGAACGCGGTGCGGTCAGAGATACGACGCGCCTGTTGCATTGAGTGAGTCACGATTACGATGGTGTAGTTCTTCTTCAGTTCTTCCATCAATTCTTCAATTTTGTGGGTTGCAATCGGGTCAAGTGCCGACGTCGGTTCATCCATCAGGATTACGTCCGGTTCCATCGCGATAGTACGCGCGATACACAAACGCTGCTGCTGACCACCAGAAAGGCCGAATGCATGTGATTTAAGGCGATCTTTCACCTCATCCCAAAGTGCAGCGCCACGCAGCGAACGCTCTACCACTTCATCAATGGTCTTTTTGTCTTTGATACCTTGAGCGCGCAAGCCGTAAGCCACGTTCTCGTAGATGCTCATTGGGAATGGGTTTGGCTTTTGGAATACCATGCCGACTTTGATGCGAAGGTCCGCAACGTCAATGTTGCCGTAGATGTCTTCGCCATCCATTGCGAGCTTACCCGTAATTTTTACGCCTTCGATAAGGTCATTCATGCGGTTCAAACAGCGTAGAAGCGTTGATTTACCACAACCTGATGGGCCGATAAGAGCCGTCACTTGACGAACAGGAATAGGCAGGTTGATCGATTTCAGTGCTTGGTTTTCACCGTAGAATAGGTCTAGGTTTTCAATATCAAACTTGTTCATTGTCTTAATCTCTTAAATCTTGAATTCGTGTCTTTTAACGTGCGTTCTTAATTGGTTTTGTTAGTAAGTTGCTGTGTTAAAACGTCTTGCAATCAGTTTAGTCACCATGTTGATCAAAAGAACAACGACGATCAGCACTGTTGCCGTACCGTAAGCCTGATTCCATTCTTCAATGGTAAACAGCTCGGTAGTCAGTTTGTAAAGGTGAACGGTTAACGTACGGCCTGAATCCAATAGAGAATCCGGAATACGAGCAACCATACCTGCTGTCAGGAATACTGGAGCAGACTCACCAATGACACGACCAATACTTAGAATGACCGAGGTTAAGATACCTGGCATCGCGCTCGGAAGAATCAAACGCCAGATAGTGTAAATTTTTGAAGCGCCAAGGCCGTATGAGCCTTCACGATACGTTTGTGGCACTGCCATCAATGCTTCTTCCGTGGTACGGATGATAACTGGCAGGATTAGAATACTTAGCGTCAGTGCACCCGATAGAATCGAGAAACCAAGACCAAGAATTGCCACGAAGAAAGTCATACCAAACAGACCGAAGATGATCGACGGGATACCTGCTAGGGATTCTGTACAGAATCGAATCACTTTCACCAAGCGGCTGCCTACTTTTGCGTATTCAGTCAGGTAAATTGCCGTCATGATACCCAGTGGTGCCGCTACCGCGATGGATGCAATAACCATGTAAATGGTCGACACAATCATCGGGAAGATACCGTGCTCATCGCCGGTACGAGTGTAATTGTCAGTAATGAAGTTCCAATCTACGTGTTGTAGACCGTTTGATAGGATGTACCAGATAATCCAGAACAGAAAACCTACCGTTAGTGCAGCCGAAATCCAAACGAAAGCGTTAAAGACGTTATCTTTGAACTGGCGTGCTTTTTTCAGTTTTGCGCGATCCATAATAGTCACCTTTAACGAGCGATTACTTCGCTTTTTCTCGGTTTAGGTAAAGAAGTACAGCGTTCAACGACATGATGAAGACCAGCAGTACCACACCTGTTGCGTACAGTGCGTTCGCGTGAACACCACTTGCGTAAGACATTTCAATCGCGATGTTCGCGGTCAGCGTACGTGCTGAGTCGAGAATGCCTTCTGGCATTGCCGGTGCGTTACCCATCACCATGATGATTGCCATTGTCTCACCCAACGCACGACCGATACCAAGAATCACACCAGTCATGATGCCTGAACGAGCCGCAGGAACGAGCAGTTTGAAGATTGTGTAGATTTTTGAAGCGCCAAGAGCCAAAGAGCCTTCTTTGTAAGCACGAGGCACCGCTCGAATAGACGTTTCAGATACCGTGATTACGGTCGGTAGAATCATCACACCAAGAACAATAATACCCGCCAAGATGGTGTTACCCGCTGGCACATTGAAGATGTCTTGAATCAAAGGAACGATGATAACGAGGCCGAAGAAGCCATACACCACCGAAGGGATACCCGCTAGCAACTCAACCGCAGGACGAATAACATCAGCCAAACGCTTAGGCGCGATTTCAGCGATGAAGATTGCGGTAAGCACACCAACAGGAACGCCAACCATCACCGCACCCGCAGTAGAGACTACAGAAGCGACAATCATTGTTGCTACGCCGTAAAGCGCAGGTGGAAGCCAGTTTTGGCCAAGAACGATGCCCGATACCCCGGCCTCTTGGAAGGCAGGAATACTCTCTCGAACAATAAAGTAAGCAATTACTGCTAACGACACAATGCCGATAACAGCACTGGTTAGGAACAAGCCGTGGAAGATACGCTCTTTCCAGTCTACACGACGTTTCTCGCGTAGGCCTGGCTTGCTGATAGCTTTAGCGTCAGTATTCATAAGCTTTTCACTATTTGTTGCGATGGTCATTTAAAAATCTCACGGTTCTGGGTATTGCCAATGAACGCTATGGATAGAAAAGGCTCAGCCCTAAACGGTGGGCTGAGCAAACTTAAGAGTCCCGATAAATTAGTGAACTGAGATGTAACCGTTTTGGTCAACTAGCTTTTGCGCATCTTCAGTTAGCATCCAATCTAGGAATTTTTGCGTTTCTGCAGATGGCTTGCCTTCTTTGTAAAGCACAAGGAATGGGCGAGCTACTTTGTAAGAACCGTTTTTCACGTTAGCAACTGTTGCATCAACACCGTCGATTGCTAGAGCGTTAACTGTGTTGTCTACCGTACCTAGTGAGATGTAGCCGATTGCGTATGGGTTAGACGCAACCATTGTTTTAAGTGCGCCGTTACCGTTAGCAACTTGAGCACGTTGAGAGATTGCTGAAACTTTCTTGCCAGAAATTTTCATTTTCAGCGCCATGATGTCTTCAAATGCACCACGAGTACCAGAAGCGGTATCACGAGTGATTGCTACGATTGGCTTATCTTCGCCGCCCACTTCTTTCCAGTTTGATACTTCGCCTTTGTAGATTGCTGTCACTTGCTCAGCCGTTAGACCTGCTAGCTTATTTTGTGGGTTAACAACAACCGCGATACCGTCACGAGCAACCACTTCTTCAACAAGTGTTGGCTCTTTTTCTGATTCCTTCAGGTTACGAGAAGACATACCTAAGTCTGCTGAACCGTTTTTCGCCGCTTTAACGCCAGCTGAAGAGCCAGGGCCTTGAACCTCGATGAATACGTTCGGGTTCGTCTTCATGTATGTTTCAGAGAAAACTTCCATCAGTGGAGTTACGCTGCTAGAACCCACTGCAGAGATAGTTTCTTTAGCAGAAACAGGAGTCACTGCCATTGCGCCTAGAAGTGCGATTGCACCGATTACTGTCTTTTTCATCACAATTTCCTTAAAGTGGCTTTATTGCCGTTGTGTTTCACTTGAACGGTGCCCACTTTAGAATCCGAATATGACAGTTGTGTTTCACTTAGTTGAACCCTCTATGACACGTTGTCATTTCTGTATATTAATTCCGCAACATTTCAGGTTGTGTTATTTCCTCGCTTACTTCCGCGCCTTTCTACATCTATACAAAATGCCAAGTCCTTCAATTTTGCTACATTTCATAACAATTCGGCATTAGTAAGTAATTGATTTGAAAAATGTATTCATTAGAATCCTTAAGGTTATTAATAATAATGATAATAATCAAAACTATAGAGGGTCAATCATGCGTCAATTTCTTAGTACGCTTTCTATTAAACTTCAGGTCTTTTTACCTGTTCTATTCACCGTTGTATTACTCGTCATTGGATTGAGCGTCGGAATCGGCAAGCTCGACCAAGCATTCAATAAGGTTTCCACTTCCACCAGCAAGCTGATCATTCATAAAGAGGAACTCAGCGCCATCGTAGACAACACCTACGCCATGCGCATCAAAGCCATTTACAGTCTATTTAGAGCCGAAGATGTCCAATCTCTCAACCAAGAACTGTCTGATAGACAAAACAAAAACCGCGATTTTCTGAATTCCATCGATAGCCTCCCAGGCGTTCAAATCGAAGTGAATGCCATGCGCAAAGCCATGGATCACTATGTTGATTTCACGCGCGTCACCATGACACCTCTGCTCACCACCAAACACTCTTCTGGCTACACCACATCCGATTTCAATCAAAAGTACGAATCTGCGATGGCAGAATATCGATTGGCTGGCGAAGCAATGATCAACGCCATCGACAACCTGTCTAAGCAATTGAATCAAATCGTCACCGATGAAGTGGAAGCTAATGGCGAACAGCATTCAACCACGCTCACTTACAGCGCGGTCTCGCTTGCGGTGATCTTGAGTGCCGCTTCGCTTATTAGTTGGATACTAGCCAGCTATATCGTTGCACCGATTCGTAACCTTCAAGGAACCATGCAAGAAGTCGCGAAGGGAAATCTATTGGTTAAAGCCGAAGCCATCGGAAAAAACGAAGTGTCGCAGCTGGCTCAGGATGTAAATCAAACCATCGACAAACTGCGTGAAACAGTGAGTGCATTAGTTCGCATTAGTGAAGATGTGGCATCAGCATCGACTGAGTTAGCGACAGTTATGACTCAAAGCAGCGTCAATTCGGATCAAGAAAAACAAGAAGTTGAGCAAGTGGCTTCGGCGATCAACCAGCTAGAATCTACCGCAGCTGAAGTTTCAACCAATGCACAAGAAGCCGATAGCGCATCAAATCAAGCACGCATGCTGACCTCACAAAGCCTGAGTATGTTTGAAGAAAGCACTCGTGCAAGCGAAAAAATGGCGGAGCAACTCAACGAAGCCGCTGCCGTCGTGACGTCGCTAAAAGATCAATCAGAACACATTGGTCGCGTGATCGAAGTGATTGAAGGCATTTCTGAGCAAACCAATCTGCTTGCACTGAATGCAGCGATCGAGGCAGCACGTGCGGGCGAAAGTGGCCGAGGCTTCGCGGTAGTAGCCGATGAAGTCCGTATGCTAGCGGCGCGAACTCAGGAATCGACAAAAGAGATCCAGACCATCATTGAAGAGCTTCAACAGCAATCTGGTCATGCGAATGAAAGCATGCACTCTAGCTTAGCCATGCTGTCAGACAACCAAGCTCTTGCACAAGAAGTTAGCCAATCACTTGCTAATATCAGTAACGCTATCGCCGATCTGAACTCAATCAACACTCAAGTGGCGACCGCATCAGAAGAGCAGAAACAGGTCACGGCTGATATCAACAACAACTTAACGAACATCTATGAGCTGGTGAGCCAGAACGTAACTGGCATTACGCAATCCGCCGCTGCAGCTCAAGAGCTTTCTGGCCTAGCGGAAAACCAGCAGCAACAGTTAAGACAGTTCCAAGTATAATCACTCATTGTGGTGTAAACACATGCGAAACACTGGATGAAATACGAAAAAAGCTCCGCAAATGCGGAGCTTTTTAACGTCATTGTCTTAACAGCCACTTGTCGATTAATCTTCGTCTGTGACAAGCAACACTGAAAACTGGTTCGCCTCAGGAGAATAGCCAATAACATCTCCATTCACGCTTTCGAACGTCATGATTTGTCTAGCGTCGGTGCCGGGCGTGTTGCTCCAGATATAACTACCTAAATCACCAGTTTCAAGCGAGTATGCGCTTTCAAACGCCGTACCATTCATTGAAGGATGGAAACACGCTCGCTCTGTGAGTGTAACTAACTCTTTAATATTCGGTAATCGCCACTGTTTTTTATCTGCAAAATTGTGTAGCACATGGTTGCCCGAGGCATTCCGAATTTGCTCCGCAGTAAGCAGCGCGTTTTGCCATGTTACTTTTTGAGCTTCCCCAGAACACGCCTTTTGAGACATATCCCATGTCATACCAACTGGGCAGCGCATCCAAGTGAGTCCTGTTTTTAAATCTGTTACAACACCTAGATCAGAGTATAAGTAGCGAGAATTCGGCGCTGACTTCACAAAATCCAAAGAGCATTCCTGAGCGGCCATCGACGCGTAAGAAACAAGTACAAGAGATAATGCGGTAATAAGTTTTTTCATCTTACTCTCCTTTCTCAGCAACTAGACGAATTGGAAATTGGTATGAGTCATCAGCTGTTGGATCTTTTTTATCGGAATAAATCTCAATCGAGCTAGATTGTCCACGGTCGGCACCTCGAACCGTTACCAACGGCATTCTTAAGTACTCGGGCGTTTTTACCTTGTCATTTTCAGTAAAGGTAAACGCCTGGAACCAAACCGAACCGTATTCCAAATAAGGACTACCTAACGTTTGCTGTGGGAAGAACTTAAAATTCATTCCATAAACGACGCCACTTGCATCTTTCTCTGTTTCACCGAAGTCGAGAACATCATAAAACTCCTGATAATCCGGTAAGCGCCAATTTGTGATGCCACACAGTGATTTCTGGTTGATGTGCTCAATGTATTGCTTAGTTGAGCAAATATCATCTCTTGCGTTAACACAGCCAACCTGTTCCAAGTCTTTAGAAAACGGCTTAAAGTCATCTGATTCGTAAACAAACAGACGATCTTTAAACTGAAGTGAATTTTCGTCAGCACTTTTGTTTTCCCAAACCAAACCCGTGCGCTCATCTAATGTACAAGCCCAAGTGGTTGCATCCACCTTTAGCTTCTCGCCCGTTGCACTTAACTTAACAAACTTGAAGCCATTACCTGTCGCCGCCTGCTTCTCTAATTTGTCAAAACCAAATTCAGCATCTTGTCCTGGGAAAAGTTCTTGAGGCGTCGCTGTGTTCGAATGTCCTTTAGCGACCGTATAATACAAAACGGTACCCGTATCATTACCTACCGAACCAAGCGCAGATAAAGAAGACAACTTGGCCGCTAACTCAGAGACCTCCGCATCACTCAACAAGTACGCTGCGAGAGATTTGTCGTTATAGCTGAGTGTTTGCGCCATCGTCGTCATGCCAAGTGTGATGTGTTCTGGCTTCATTTTGCTTAGCAACCCGACCGTGTTTTGCTCGATGTATTCCAACTCAGACGCATTGGGATCCGACATCACGGTGCCAGGCAGCTTCACGTTAGCAAGTGCAAGCCAATCTTTTAGAACTTGTTCTGCTTGGCTGACGGTTTTACCATCAATAACCAGCGCTGCGATTAATGTGGTAACGCCATTAATGTCGTTACCTTTGCTCAAACCACGTCCCGGCGTCATCATGTTCAGTGTGAGCTCGTCGCCTTGGTCAACCGGAGCCAAAATTGGACTGGTTAAAATGTTCTTGTTTGTCGAGGTAATCGAGAACTCACCTGCGTTATTACTTTTTGTGCTCGGCTCAGTCGCATCACACACAAAGTTCTGGTTGAGGTCGATGCACACTGGTGTATCTAACAACGTACCTTTCGCAGAAATGGTTCCCGCTACGTTGTAACTTGGCGCCGTTGCGTCACCACCACCAGAACCGCCACCACAACCAACAAGGGCCAGTGAGACTGCAATGAGAGAATATTGAAACTTCATAGGTCTTATCTTCTTTTTGATGAATCGTTATTACGAGAGCGAACCACTCTCAACATTGAAAGCACAAGCAAGCCAAAGAGCGCCCAAGGTGAGCCACTCCCACCAGAGCCATTGCCGTTGCTTTTCAAAGTGGTATCAGCACCGCACTGATACTGGTTAAAGTGACTCACACCCCACGCTTTTAGTGCGCCCGAGTTGCCGACCACCCGATCGGAGACTTCTAGTCGCCACGTTCCCCAACTAGGCTCTCCAACCAATGCTTGCAGCTCTGAATCGTGTTGAACCGTGAAATAACCCGTAAACCCACCCGATTGACTCGGCTGATGGTTAAACAGCACTACAGACTGGCCTTGTGGCGACGTCAACGTGATGTGTAAATCCGCTAAATTCGCGTGTTCGATATCGAGATAAACGGCAAATGAGTCATCAATTTTCTGCGTTTTGTCTGATAGTGTTTGAACAAAAATTTTGTTCCCTTGCACTTCTTGACCGCGCGAGTTAATACTCGCATCGGTGAGCGCATCCTCGATAGTCTTGGGCTTATTCAAAAGTAGAGGAATACCATTCACTAGCGCCGTCACGTTTTGCCAAGATTGCGCCTTAAGCCCTTCAGCAAACTGATAATCCACTGAAACTTTAGATTCAAACGGTGCACCACACGTCAGCCCCGTTGGTAAGTTGGCACTGAAAGAGGCCGAGTTTGCCAGTTGCACATCGACCGCTTTCGATGTGTCGTTGTTCAGTGACCAATTGCCCTTTACGCTTGCAGATCGGCCGGTGTGAGAAAGCGTCAACTCGACCGTTTCCCCAGCGTTGATGTAACGAGATTGATATCGGGCATTAAAAGGAACTTTGAGTAAGTTATGCTGTGCGAAGCTATCTTTCAGAATTTGTGCGTACTCTTTTTCAGGGAAAAGCATTGTCGCGGCAAACACGGTGGACTCCGCCAAATCATGCATTTTCACACCACGACCCACGCCGTACATGCCTTCAAGCACAATCGAGTCAAAGTCACGGAAAACACGATCCGAACCATCTCCATAACGAGCAACGGACGCTTTCAAGGCTTGGAATAAAGGTGTCGACCACAACTCGTCGCCCAATTCACCACCAACACTTTCATGCGCTCGGTATTCCGCTCCTTCAAAGTAGCGAGCACGTTGGTTCCAGAGACTGCGTGTTGCGCGGCGAACGCCAAACATGCCATCCCAGTTGAACACCGTATCAATCTCAAATTCCTGACCACGGCGAGCCGCATCTAAATACTGTGTTCGGTAGCTCGCACTGCCCGCCCAGTAATCACCGACACCTTCTCCAATCGCACCAGTGTGGCCATACGCCCAATCGGGAACAATTTGATAGTGAATCCCGTGTCCTAGCTCGTGCAAAATCACATCTGCATCCGCAGCATCCGGAGATACTCCACCCACGCCTAACATCAGCGCACGCGAACCTGTGTAGTAAGAAGAGTTGTCTAGCGCTAAACCACGTCCATCAAAACGAAGCGGCTCTTCAAATAAGTCATAGCTCAAGCTCGATAAGTACTGCAGTGAGTTGTCAAGATGGTAAAACGCCATCAACTGCAAAAAGGCATTGTCGCCAAGCTGAGCACTTTGCATCGCTTTTACATCAGCAAAAGATTGAACACCTTCAGGCGGCAAAATACTGCTTGTATCGCGTACGGGCTCCGCACCTACCGCAGGTGTAGGCAGTAATGCAAGTGCATCCACCTGTTTAACGCGCTCGTTGGCTAGGTAGAACTTGCCGTCAGACTGCAAAACTTGAATCTGCTTCTCAACATATTGAAGTGGCTGCGGATAATCCTCTAACGAATTCCAAGCGGAATCAGGCGCAGCTTGTTGCTGCATCGTACGTAAATCAGGAGCAAAGACTGAGACGGGAACCGTCACTAACTCACCGGAGCTCAACGCTGGCGGCTCGGTCACTTCCAATCGAACAGGCAATTCCAGTTCTGCGGCTGGCATCGCCTCGCCATTACGAATAACCGTATTTTCAAGGCTTTTGAAAATACGCTCGATTTGGCGGTCTTGGTTAGTCGACAACACAATGGTGCGTTGCGGTTGATACTGACCATCGACCCACACATCAAAGTTATAATGATCTCCAAGCTTAGAACGGGTTTGATAGCGAAACTTAAGTTCGCCAGCGCTAGCGTAATTGGCTTGTAAGTAGCGTAGCGCTTCGGCTTGGTTCGTGACCGTAACCGTAATAGCCGCGCTAGGGTAATCCCACTGCGCTGCGTTCGTCACTTGAACGCCTGCCAACGCAAGAGAAAGCGCTAAAAGTTTGAGTTTCATGCAGGGCTCCTACTAAAAGATGTACTTCGCGTTAACCGTAAAGTAACGACCAGGTTCCGTTGAGTAACGTTTGCTCTCATCTGCTATGCCAGCAACGTCTTGGTAACGAATGTATTCTTTGTCGAATAGGTTGATGATGGTCGCACTCAAACGAAAATCTTTGTTGATTTGGTAACTTGCCCCCAAATCGAGCGTGTTCCATGCCTCTGTTTGTGCGCATTCAGTCTTTTGTCCAAGCGACGTTTGGCAACTCGGCACACGATCCATCGAACCAGCCCAATTCCACGTCGCGAACGCATTAAAGTCTTGTTGCTGGTAGTTCAGCCCAACATTGCCCTCAAAAGGCGTGATGCTACGAACGTATTCGCCCTCAGCGTCCTTTCCGTCCACATAACCAAGCTTGGTACTTAGCTTCCAAGACGATGTGAAAGCATACGCAGCAGAAAGCTCCGCGCCGTAGGTTTCAACGCCGTGTAAGTTTTGGTATTGCTTGACGTAGTTACCGAAGTTATCTTGACCCGTGGTAACAACATCAATGAAGTTTTGGAACTTGTTGTAAAACGCAGAAACGTAAAGTTGCGCTCGGCCATTATCGAATTTGTTGCCGATTTCAAACGAGTCCGAAGTTTCAGCCTCTAGATCCATATTTGGTGCAATAACAAAAGGCGTCAGCGGCACAAAGTCATGGCTTACGAAGCCATACGCTTTATCGTATTCTGGCGCTCGATAGCCGTGATCGTAAGAGAGGTAAACGCGGTTGTTTTCGAACACTTCACGAGAAATCGACAAACTTGGTGAAATTTCAGAACTGTCGATATCTTTCAATGGATATCCACCGATATCATTCTGGCCATCAGGTGAAAGTCGGTGCGCATCGAAACGCAAACCGCCAGTCAATGTCCATTTCTCCAGCTCAATCATGTCACGGAAATAAAGCCCAATGTTGTAAGCACGTGCAGCGGCAAAGGGTTGTTTTTGCGATGCGTTGGAGCCCGTCCAATCGAGGACTTTCTGATTATCTTCACGTTGGTAATAATCTGATGCTATCTCAACGCCATACGCTAACTTGTGCTCAGCCGATGAGGCGTGAAGCGTCTGTTTGAAATCCGCTCTCAAACCGACGGCGCTATCGGTAAATGTTTTGTGCTCAAGTTCGCGGCGCTTGATCAACAGACCATTGGCGTCGGTAGAGTTCATTAAGCGATTGGTGTCTGTGATCACTTCGGTATGACGCCAATAAACTTTGGTATCCAACTCTTCAAACCATGTTGGATCAAGCGGCGTTAGCTCGGCACCTAAATATGCACTGTATTCTTCTGTCGATTCATCTTCTGCAAAGTCTTCGATAGGCCACTTGCCATCTTTTTGTATGGATGACGAACCTTCAAGGCGTTGCTGCTCTTGTCGATAGAGTTCGGCACGCGCTTTGATCATCAACTCATCATTGAAGAAATGATTGATGGCGTATGACGCGCTGTAACCATCCAAATCGCGGTTGTACAAATCTTGGCTGAAGTTACGCGTCTCTTCACCTTGCCAATAAGCCGCGTTGACCAAGCTTTCCGTATCGCCAGAACGAAATGCCAAATTGCTCGCGCCTTTGTATTTATTGCTGATCCCTGTATAAGTGCCCGTGGCGTCAACATAAAAGTCACGATCTTCTAAAAACTCGCCCGGCTGTTTGGATTTTAAAATCACAGCGCCACCAATGGCACCAGAGCCCAAGACTGAGGAGCTTGCCCCTTTCACTACTTCTAATGATTCAAGATTAGATAGATCGAACGTATCGCGGCCCACTTTGTCATTGTTGTCATTCGCACCAAAACCGTCTGCAGAGCGAATGCCGTCACGAATGATCATAATGCGGTTACCCGTCATGCCCCGAATTGTGATGTTTTGTGGACGACCAGCGCCACCTGACACACTTACCCCAGGCTCGTGACGCAGCGCATCATAAAGCTCTGTTTCGCCCTTTTGTTCAATCTCTTCGCTGGAAACAACCGCAACGCTGCCTGCTACTTCAGACACAGGTTGTTCAATCCGATTCGCCGTCACCACAACCTCTTCCATAGAGAAAACGTCAGATTTGGCGTGCACTTGGCTGGCAGCTAGTACCGAAAGTACTGCCGCTGACACTGGGGTAAGCTTCATTTACTGCTCCGCTTTAGATGTATTAATCAGTGATAAAAGAAAGGCGTATTCTTTTGCTTGTTGTTCTTGCGCTTGTCGTGGGTCCATTTGATGACCCGAGTTAAAATCGGTCTGTAACAAGTAAGGCCCGGTGTGCTCACTTAGCTCAGAAACCTTGGCGAGATACTTGGCACCTTCCCAGTAAGGCACGCGCTGGTCGATCAAACCGACTTGAACCAGCATCGGTGGGTAAGCGTCTTTGTGAATGTTGAGAATTGGATCGTACGCCTTCATTAGTGCCAGTTGCTCAGATTTGGTTGGGTTACCCCATTCGCCATACTGCTGTGTGGTCAGCGGAAGTGAGGTATCCGACATGCTGGCTACCACATCAACAAAAGGTACTTTAAGCACGACACCTGAAAACAACTTAGGATCTCGATTAACCGCTCCCGCGACCAACGTGCCACCAGCACTAGAACCAATGGCGAAAACCTCTCTATTACCGCGTTCAAACGTTTTCATCGTCTTAGCGGCTGCGACAAAGTCGCCAATAGAATTGGCTTTGCGCACACCACGTCCTTGCTCATGCCACTCATCGCCAAAGTACCCACCGCCACGAACATGGGCGATAGCGTAAATCACGCCTTGGTCGAGCAAGCTTATGACTTGAGGCATAAAGTACGGTTTCATCGTAAAACCGTATGCGCCATAGCCATAAATCATCACGGGTGATTGTGCGTGTAATTTGTCTTTGCGATACGCTAAAGAAACGGGAACAGAAACACCATCGTGCTTAATGAAAATTCGTTTTGAAACATAATGTTGGCTATCAAAATCTTGGTAAGCATCTTGAGAGTACAAAGATTTAGTCAGCGTTTTTACATCAAACTCTTCCCATTGAGGAGGCGTGGTCATCGACATGCTTCGGATACGAATCTTGTTTGACTCAAAATCGCCTAACGTGCTCAACCAAGCGACATTGCCATCGTGTTCCAATGGCAGTATCACTTTTTCCTGACCTTGATAAGAATACACCGTCAACGTCGACACATTGTTTGGCTTACTAAGTGCCACAACTCCTGCATCATAAAGGTAGAACTGCTCAAGCGGCTCACTAGGGTTGGTAAAGCGTTGCCATGTTGCGCTAAGCGGCGTGAGTTCGGCTTGGTAAAGAGCGAACTTTCCTTCAAGATTACTGTTGAGGTAAACATGCCCTTTCGCGACATCTGCGTAATATTCCACGCCCACTTCTGGCACTCGCAATGAGTCGGTGACGGTGCCCGTTTCTAGATCGACAAGCTTCTGCTCTGTTGTTGACTCGTTGTTGCTTTGCAGCACAGCGTAACGGGTGTCTGCCGCGCGATAAAAAGAGAGTAACCAATCTGATTTATACTCCTTCCATACTACTGTTTTAGCCAAAGACTCCGTGGAAATACGTAGGATCTGATGAGGTCGCTGGGTACGCTTGTCCTTTGCTACAAGGTACGCCATTTTTCCATTTTGTGATAACAGTGCACCACTATCGACGTGTGTTGCCAGTTCCGAAGATTGGCCTGAGAGTAAATCAACGACCACGGCTCGATATTGCTCGCTGCCGTCGATATCCTCAGTGAAAAGCAGTTTATCGCCACTCACATGCCACTGACCAAGTTGATAGTATTGATGCGCCGATTGTCGCTCAGCGAAATCAAACACCGCGTTTTCTGGTGCATGCTGACTCGCACGTGATAACAACACGTAGCGACCGTCACGACGCGTTAACGTCCACTCTCGTCCATTCACAATCGACCATGGCTGCTCGCCTTTGTCTGCCACCATGGTTTCCCACTGTGCCAGCAGATCTTGTGTCAGTGCCTGATAACTTTTTTGATACTGTTCGGTCTTGCGGTTTTGCTGCGTCAAGTAGGTAAGAACTCGCTCATCTTTACGAGCGTCATCTCGCAGCCAGTTAAAATCATCAGCGGCAGTAGCGCCAAAACCAGAGGTAACTATGAGCCCTAAAAAAACATGAGTAAATTTCATATAGAGAGCGAATTCATTTATAGGATTAATGGAATCCGCGTATTCTGCCCTTAAATAAAAATGAGATCAATTATCATTTTCATAATTAAATAATATTTTTATCTAACCTGCTTGAAAAAACGTTTGCTTTAACCAGTGTAAACACAATCAACATCTTGCTAAATTAGCAATCTGTGCTGTTTATATGAAGTCAGACAAATATAAGCATTGGGAGAAACGGTTAGTAAGAATTGGGAGAAACAGTTAGTAAGAAAAGACAAGGGTTGGCTAAGTGACGGGCATAAAAAATCCGAGTGCAGACACTCGGATTTTGTAAACATCAGAATCAGTTTAGAACTGAGGCAATCATGACTCTTCAGAGCTTGGTGCCGCAGGCTTTTTCTTAGGGATGAACACGTCATCACCCACCGATACGTTTTTGTAGAAGCTCTTGTCGCGTTTAGCTGGTTGCTTCGCCACTTTCTTCGCTTGAGGACGCGATTTTTTCGTCGTCGCTTTCTTATTACGGAAATCTTTCTTAGGTGGTTTCAGACCTTTAAATTTACCTTTCAAATCTTCAAACACTGAGAATGCAAGATCTTGCTGTAGGTAAGTTTCGATACGCTTGAAGCTATCCCAGTCTTTTGGACCAACCAGAGAAATCGCATCACCTTTGTTACCCGCACGGCCAGTACGACCAACGCGGTGCACGTATTCTTCTGTATGCTTTGGCATATCGAAGTTGATGACGTGAGTCACTGTCGCAATATCCAATCCACGAGAAGCGACATCAGTCGTTACCAGAATCTTAAACACCGCACGCTCAAACTGGCTCATGATGGTGTTACGTTGCGTCTGGTTCAAGTTACCACTCAGAGCAACGGCCTTCAGTTTTTTCTCGTTCAACTTCGCGGTTAGACGTTCGGTATCGTCACGCGTTGCCGTAAAGATGATCACTTGACGGTATTCCGCTTCAGAAAGTACGCGTTCCAGAATCGCTTCTTTGTGATCAAGGTGATCACACAAGTAGAATTTTTGCGTGATATCTTTGTGTTCTTCGTTAGATACGCCAACTGCGATACGTTTTGGCGCATTGAGCATTTCAGAAGCAATATCGTTCACTTCTGCGTGGTCCAACGTTGCTGAGAACATCAACGTTTGACGACGACGGTGTTTCGCCGCGTTATGGATACGACGTAGCTCAGGCGCAAAGCCCAAATCCAACATACGGTCTGCTTCATCAAGAATCAGCGTTTCCAAACCGTCAAGGTACAGAGAGCGGTGCTCTAGGTGGTCAGCCAAACGTCCTGGTGTTGCCACGATGAATTTCGGGTAACGACGCAGTGCTTTGACTTGATCGTTAAAGTTTTCACCACCAAGAATCAACGCTGCATCGTAAGATAGACCAGCCAGCATAGAGCGAAGTTCGCCATACACTTGTTTAGCCAACTCACGCGTTGGAGCCAGAATCACAGCACGAGGATCTTTCGCTGAAAACGATTTTGTCTTCAGTGACTTGTGAAGCATTGGCAATACAAACGCCAAAGTCTTACCCGAACCCGTTTTCGAAGATGCCAATAAATCCTTGCCTGCAATCGCAACAGGAATAGCCTGTTTTTGAATGTCAGTCGGTTTTTTAAAATCGTAGTGTTTTAGGTTCTTCAACAATCGGTTGTCTAGGCCTAGATCTTTAAATTGCAAAGTATTCTCCAATAAATCAGTCAGCGTCTGAGCGCTCTGTAATGTCGTTTCCGCTCTAACGCAGCAAAAAAATAAAGCTCGGTATAATACCGCAAATCATAGGAGTATAGATAGAGATCACACAAACTAATTCCCACGGATGAAAACAAAACATCATTTGCAGCCCAGTGAAGAAGAAGCGTCGTCTGTAACTGGCGAAAACCTTGGCTAGAATTCGAGAAAAAACGCGCCCATAAAAGTGTCGAATTCACTTCGCAGAACTGAGCCGATTGCAGTTATTTAGGGGTAGAAACTTTCATTTGTGTCAATATCGTCTAAATTATTGATATCAGGAACGTGGCAAAAATACCTGCTATGTGGACTGTTGTGGGAGCAATCGAAAGGATGAGTAATTACTTTTGTTAGGCTCAGGTAAAAGTTAACGTCAGGTACTCCATGAAATTCTTGGATTTTTTTGACTTTTGCTACATCATGTACTGATAAAATGTAACCACATTTAACCTCGCTACTGTATAAAAAAAGAGTTATAGGGCGAGACTTTCACTATAAGCAAGGAGTTCTTATATGAACAAAACGTTGATCGCAGCTGCAGCAACTTCAGTACTTCTACTAGCAGGTTGTGCTTCATCTGATGACGCAGCAACAGCAAACGCAGCTAAACTAGATGAACTAAGCAACCAAGTTAGCCAACTAAGCCAAGACGTACAATCTCTTCAATCTGACGTTCAAAAATCAGGTGACGCAGCAATGGCTGCTCAAGAAGAAGCAGCACGTGCTAACGAGCGTATCGATAACATCGCTCAGTCTTACACTAAGTAAGATGTTGTTCCGCGCTTTAACGCCCGTTAAGGCGCGGTTATTTCTACTGGAACCCCATTCTGAGCGGCAATAACGGCTTTCGCTTTCACATTCGTCAATCCAAATTCATTTAGCCACCAGCCCAATTCTTTCGGAACTTGTAAATGATCTTTCTCGCCATTGCTGCGAGTTAACGGTTCATGCGCTTCCACAAACACACTACGATCCGGCTCTAGTGACACTTTCACTGGCTGATTGATGATGTTTACTTTTTCACCACGACGAACTTTGTCGAACAACCATTCGATATCACTTGGGTCCATACGAATGCAACCAGCACTCACGCGCATTCCGATGCCGAAATCTTTGTTGGTACCGTGAATAAGGTACTCACCATTTCCGTAAGCTAGACGAAGTGCAAACAACCCAAGTGGGTTGTCGGGGCCTGCTGGCACAACCGCAGGTAAATCCACCCCTTTCGCTCTGTATTCTGCACGAATAGACGCAGGTGGCGTCCATGTTGGGTTCGGACGTTTTTGGCTGATGCTGGTTGTCATCACTGGTGTATCTCGACCAATTCGGCCAATACCAACAGGGAAAACATGCACCACATCTTCGCCCTCTGGGAAGTAGTACAAACGCAGCTCTGCCAAGTTAATCACGATGCCTTGGTGAGGAACTTCAGGAAGAATAAGTTGAGATGGAATAGTAAGCACGCGCCCTTCTTGAGGAAGAAATGGATCAACGCCTTTGTTCGCTGCCATCAACGCTAGCATGCCCACGTCGTAATGCTTGGCGATGTTTGCCATGGTCTCGCCTTCTTGCACGACGTGGTTTTCAATGCGACCAATCAAACGGCTGCCGTCCTCTGGTAACTCGTACATTTTGGCGAATGACAATCCACTCACTAATGATAACGAGACAGATAACAGGGTTCGTTTTGCAAAACTCATTGATCGCTTTTTGCTAAGCATTTCACTCTATTCCTTGGCACTTTTAAAGAGCCGTAAGGTTATCTCTCTTTCAACCTTGTGATCAACCATCGGCTTGTGATATTCCAGTAAAGAAAATCCCTCCCAAGTCCATGGTTTATGGACGAACTTATTCGGCACACTCTTAATTTCTGGAACCCAATGACGCACGAACTGACCGTCGGAATCAAACTTCTCACCTTGGCTTATTGGATTGAAGATACGGAAGTATGGTTGGCCATCACAGCCAGTCGATGCCGACCACTGCCACCCACCATTATTTGCCGCAAAGTCGCCGTCGACGAGCTTGCTCATAAAGTATTCTTCGCCCCAGCGCCAGTCGATATGTAAATCCTTGGTAAGAAAGCTTGCGACAATCATACGAAGTCGGTTGTGCATCCAGCCAGTTTGATTGAGCTGACGCATTGCCGCATCAACAATTGGATATCCAGTCGTCCCCGTTTTCCAACATTCAAAAGCTTGCTCATCGTAAGACCATTGAATTTTATCTTCCCAGTCGATGAATCCACGACCTTTGACAAGTTTAGGTTCAAACACCAATAAGTGCTGGTAGAACTCACGCCAAATGATCTCGCTCAGCCACGTTGCTTTGCCTTCTGACAAATCTGGTTGTGGATTCTCAGCATACAACCTCGCGATGCACTGTCTTGGCGACAATGCTCCGATGGCAAGATAAGGCGAGAGCTGACTCGTACCATCGATAGCGGGGAAATCTCGCTTCATCTGGTAACCATCACTACGCTCGCGTGCAAACGTCCTCAACTGCTTGAGAATGTCGTTGGTCGATGCACACCAAGCTTCGCTCGATTCCCTCGGATAAGAGAACGTAAAATCGGCATCAAAACCGTCTTGTTTTACCGCTTCTAACTGCTCACTAGGCAGTTCATTTTGTCTCTGAGGCTTGGATACCGTTGGCAAGGAAAACTTTTGCAACCATGCTCGTTTGAATGGCGTAAATACTTTGAAATACTCTCCTTGCTTGTTGAGTACGGTCGTTGGCGCATGAACGCATTTGTCGTGAAAGGCGTGAAACTCTACCCCACGATTATCCAGTGTTTGAGATACCTTTCTATCCAACTCAACTTCATTCGCTTCATAATTGATGTTGACCATTACCGCTGTTGCGTTGAGCTTATCCGCCCAATCGCAAATGACTTGTGTACAGTCGTTAAAACGCGGAACTTCTTTATACAGAAGAGGAATGTTTAGCTCTGTGAGCTCTTGATGAACATGCTCAAGACGCCTAGCGATTAAATCCGCCTGCATCGGCGCCATGTGGTGCTCTTGCCACTGTTCTGGCGTTGCAATAAAACAAGCAACAACAGGTTGTCCTGTATCAAGTGCCGCCTTTAACGCCGTGTGGTCTAACGTGCGTAAATCACGCCTAAACCAAACCAGAATCATGTGGTCTCCTTACTGAATCTGTGTCTGTGCAAGATGAAGTTTCTCAATAACTTCCGAACACTGCACTTGCTCAGGATAACGCGCTAACAGCGCTTTGAATGCTTCCACTTGCTTGGCAGGTAGCGCTTTATTCGAGAACACATAAACACGCTGGTAGCGTTCAATCACGTCGTGATCCACCAAGCCAGAAACGTCGTCCACCTTGTCGATTAAGGTGATGTGGTAACCTTGCTCACACAACTTCGCCGCCTGAATCCAGCTTTCCGCATCTCGACTTTGTTCAAAGCTGATCAACAGGCATTTCCCCTTAGTAGATGCTTTGTTTTCAGAATCGATCACCAATGCCAAACGCGTGATTAAACAGGTTTGGAACAATCCCATCTGCAACGAGCGCAGCGAGCCCTTAACCAAATCCAATGCTTCGAACACAGGATTGATAAACTGATCTACGACTAAGTTGAGCGGGTACTCTTTCAATACCGATGAAAGGACGCTTTCCGTTTTGCCACGATTGAGTTGCGACAACGCAGACAGTACGGTTTCCACTTCTTCAAGCGAATGGTTTTCTGCACTGATTTCTACATCCGATTGGCCGAGCAATCCTTTCACTTTGCCGATCGCAATGCCTTTGGATAACCAACCTTGAATTTCACGAATCGTATCGAGATCTTGCTGGCAATATAAGCGATGCCCTTTTTCCGTTCTTTGCGGTTGGATTAGGTTATAGCGTCTTTGCCACGCTCTCAGCGTCACAGGCTTAACGCCCGTAATCTCTGCAACATCTCGAATTGCGTATAGTTTTTCTTCTGAACTACAAACCATAGCGTAATCTCATCTCCTGCGGGTGTGGCTCTAAAAACTTCTGTTTTTGCAGATATTCATCTGGATAAGCATTTAGATAGTGTTTAATTAATGTTAGTGGCGCGAGCAATGGCAGCGTGCCAGTACGATAGTCTTGAATCACGGTCGCGAGTTCTTCTTTTTCATCTTTGTTTAGAGAGCGTTTGAAATACCCTTGAAGATGCATCAACACATTCGTGTTGTTTTTGCGACTGGCACGGTTCGATAGCGCCGTCATCAGACCTAATCGGTATTCTCGGTAAAACTCGTCAATCTCATAGCTGGCAACATCTGCGACTAAGCGCCCCAAAGATCGATACGACTCTGGATGATGCGCCATAAGCGTTAGCTTATAACGAGAATGGAAATCGATGATCTTACCGCGTGTCGGCTCACCTGCCATCGATTCATAAAAATCGTTGAGACAGTAAATGCGAGTAATGAAGTTCTCTTTAAGAACGGGATCATTTAAGCGTCCATCTTCTTCGACAGGTAACCACGGCATTTTTTCCATCAACGTTTTCGTGTAAAGACCAACCCCTTCTTTTGCAGCGTTGTTTTTGCTATACACTTTTACTCGTTCCATACCGCATGTTGGCGATTTGGCACAAACGATGTAACCACACAATTGCTCATTTTGAAGCTCGTCCACTTTATTTGCGGAGTAAGTCAGCATGTTATCTGTGTGATCATTGTCGGGATTTTTCGTTTCAACCAACGCGATGCGTTCTTCATTACTGATTAAACGAATCGTCGGGCGTGGCACCGGCATGCCTACCCCCACCTCTGGGCATACAGAAACAAAGTCAAAATAATTGCTAAGCTCTTTAGTCACAAAGTTACTGACTTTATGACCAGAATCGAAACGCACGCGTTCACCTAACACGCAAGAACTGATACCTACTTTGATTGAAGATTCCATAGCAACGTCATCCCTATACAAAAAGTTTAGTTGTATAACTTATAGCAAGCCACCCTAAATTGTACAAGAAAATTAGTTGTACAATTTAATCGTTTTACTTACTCCTCCGCGATTTCGATCAGCTCGATTTAAAAAATATTTATCTTTTTCTTTGACTATTTTGTGTGCGCAATCAACAAATCGCTCAAAAGCAAATCGATTGCCTTTTTGCTTTCAACAGATTTAGTTATCAATAGCTTGGTTAGTTTCGAAAAGGGTGGTTTTTGTGACTAACCTCTCAAGGGATCACTGTACGTCCCGATATTATTGCCTCAACGAAAACGAACAAGTTCAACAGAATTGGTAATAGCATCCTATAATAGATGCGTTTTATCAGAACAAAACTTTGGAGAGCACTTATGGCAACCCCACACATCAACGCACAACCAGGTGATTTCGCTGAAACAGTTCTAATGCCAGGCGACCCTTTGCGTGCTAAATACATTGCAGAAACTTTCCTTGAAGATGTGAAGCAAGTTTGTGACGTTCGCAACATGTTCGGCTTTACTGGCACTTACAAAGGTAAAAAAGTGTCTGTAATGGGTCACGGTATGGGTATCCCTTCATGCTGTATCTACGTACACGAGCTAATCGCTGAATACGGCGTGAAAAACGTTATCCGTGTAGGTAGCTGTGGTGCGGTACGTGACGACGTTAACCTAATGGACGTTGTTATCGGTATGGGTGCTTCTACAGACTCAAAAGTTAACCGTATCCGTTTCAACAACCACGATTTCGCTGCAATCGCTGACTTCAGCCTTCTAGAAGAAGCGGTTAAGCAAGCTCGCGCTCAAGAAGTGCCAGTGAAAGTAGGTAACGTATTCTCTGCAGACCTGTTCTACACACCAGAAGCAGACATCTTCGAGAAGATGGAAAAACTAGGCATCCTAGGTGTAGACATGGAAGCGGCAGGTATCTACGGCGTAGCTGCAGACCTAGGCGCGAAAGCTCTAACTATCCTAACGGTTTCTGACCACATCATCCGTGGCGAAAAACTAAGCTCAGAAGAGCGCCAAAAGTCGTTCAACGACATGATGAAAGTTGCTCTTGAAACAGCAATCAACATCTAAGAAGTTATTAAGTAATAATTTGCAGCCAGTGCCTGACTGGCTGCCCGAATTATCCCGAGGGGGCGATTGTGTCTAACGGCGAACTGCCAAAAGACGCAGATGGGTTACAACTCAACTTTTGTAAAACATTGGCGTGTGACAACTTTGGATTGAGTGATGCAAAGCGTTACGTTCTGCAACATGCGAACCCTAAGCGTCCGGCGATGGTATGCCGTGAATGTGGAGCTTTCCCCCCCTTACTTAACAACCGCGATGTCGTGAACGAGCTTCATCGCCTCCGACACGTCCACAGTGACGGGTTACCTGCTTGTCGCAACGACGCGTGTGACAACTTCGGACTCTCTGTCCACACTCATAAACACCTCTATCACGCATTCGGTTACAGTGGCGATCGTCAACGTTACCGTTGTAAAGCGTGCCAAAGCACTTTTGTCGATAAATGGTCTGGCGCCAATAAAAAGCTGCAGTTTCAAGAAAACCTGATGGGCCTTTTGTTCACCGGTTATTCCGTGCGCGAAATTTGCCGCAAACTCAGCATCAACCCAAAAACGTTTTATGATCACGTTGACCACATCGCCAGTCGTTGTCGTCGTAAGCTCGCGACCATTGATGCTCGTTGGGTTAATCACGCCAGTCACTACGAGTTGGCTTCCAGCTACATTGCCTTGCAGCCACACAGCAATAATGGAGTGTACTGGATTGTGTCTGGTGAAGCGCACTCGGGCTACATTCTTTGCCAACACGTGAACTACTCTTCGGATGAAGAACCTATCGCGACGCTGGATCACAACCCGTACGACGAAGTTTCTCGTTTTGTCTCTCAAGAGTACACAGCGGAAGCAAGTGAGCCACCAGCGGAACCTTCTAATCACCTTAGAGAGCGTATTGACCAAAAATACCAAACGATTTTGGCTCGTGGTAACGTCGAAGATCCACTCGGTAACTTATCGGTATTTCATTACCCATCGAAAGGCGCGTTAGTTCGTCCTCCTTACACCTCGTACGCGCACTATTTGCATGTACTTGATATGTGTTGCCCTAACAAGCGGGTTTCGATTTACATGCCACAAGATCCCCTGCTCCGCTCCGCAGCGTTGAGCGTTTGTTTGTCTCGTATTCAAGAGAAAAACGTCGATCTGATGTATGTAGAAGAAGACGCTGGCTGGGACATGACCGCTCCGTTTGGCAAAGTGGATATTGCCTACATGAGTTGGTGGCGCGATCGCTGGGCGATCTCCAGTCAAGGCGAAAGCCACAAAGGCATTTGCTACCTTGCTGGCGATAAAAATGAACCAGAAAAGTGGTTTAACGTGGCAACAACTCGCCATGTGCAGTTCTATCAAAATCGCTTCCAGCTGTTGTTCGAAAGTTTCATTAACGAGCCACGTCGCAAATTGCGACCTGCCGGAATTTTACCTCTTTTAGATATATTCAGAGCTTGGCATAATTTGTGCTATCAGGACAAACAAGGTCTTACTGCCGCACAAAGGCTAGAAGTCACTGACGCACCTCTAACCATTAAGCAGCTCCTATCGTAACTATTTAACTCATTTAGATGTGGTAATTAGGGGCAGTGACGGTATACATTACGGCACCTGATATTTTATGATGTGGCTTTCATGCTGCACTCGTAATGAAGTACGCATCTAACCACTTATTATTTAGGTGTAAATTCCAGTTCGATAGTCATGGATGTGAACGTTGGATAAAACCCAAATTCAGCTAGAAGACGAGCTTAACTCACTCAAAGGGCAAGTGAAAACGCACCCTGAACGCACTCTTCGCCTCGCCGAGCAGTGCCGCATTCGCGCGGAACAAATACTGTTTATTGACGGAGAAATCAAAGCGTTACTCATCATGGCGCACAGTTGTTGGTGTTTGATGGAATATCGCCAAGGGCTGAAATTCATCAAAGACGCCTACAATAAGCAAATCCAACTAGACACTGACGATCACCTTCCAGAAATTCTGCATATCTTCGCCCTTCAATACTGGGGACAAGCCAAATATTACTCGGCGCAGCAATATTGGATTAATGCCTTGGAGCAATCGGCTTTGGTCGATGATATTGAGATTCAGATTGAATCCCTGATTGGTCTTGGCAATGTTTGGCGCATCACCAACGAACACAAACTTGCCGCATCGACTCATGAGCTTGCAGTTAAAGTGGCAAACAACGTCCGAATTGCATGGTTAGAAGGTAAAGCTCGCATTCTGCTTGCTTGGGACTACTACCTCCTCAACAACTTTATTGAGATGCTAACGGTACTTGATGGCGCAACAGAAGTGCTCAAAGACCATGAAGACAGCACTTGGCAAGCCGAAATTTGGGACTTTAAAGGCTTGGCACTCCTTGGCTTAGAACGCCTAGACGCTGCGGAAGAAGCAACCCAAAAAGCGCACAAGCTGGCCATTGAGCACGATCTAACATGGATGAAAGCACACTCTTTCATCAGTCGAGCAAGACTAGAGCTACTGCGTAAAAACACGGACAGCGCAGCCGAGTTGTTGCTTGCCGCAGAAGAATCCGCGCTTAATTTCGATAACGGCGAACTGCTAAGTCAGATCTGTTTTCAGCAATCTCGCGTTGCTGAAGAGCAAGGCGATTTCGAAGCGGCATTTAATGCGTTTAAAAAATACCGAAAACATGCACTGAAAATGCTCAAAGAGCAGACCAATCGTGTCAGCATGGATAAAGCGCGCGGCTCAAAACGCCAGCTAGAACAACGTGCTCGCAAGCTCATCAATCGTATTCGCTCTCAACATGAATACGATCCCGAAAAGCAGTTTTCTAACGTCGTTTCTGAAACGTACTGGTGGGAACAACTGGTTCTATTTAAGACTGAGCTTAAACGCTCTAACCATGCCGTGATCATGATTCGCCACTCCAATCCTGCGTTTCTCGATGCGTGCACTGAACTGGTTCACTCATTAACGACACCAAGCGATCTCATTTCACGCCTATCTAGCGATCGACTCGCTATGTTGATTGCCGAAAAAGATCAAGCCGCAGAAGAGCTCTACCGAACCGTGCATGCCATGTTAGACATTTATCCATGGGAACGACGTGGCCTCAAAGGGCCAAAACCGACATTGTATTTACAAGACATCCTGACTTTCCCATTTACTTTAGAGCAGTTGGAAGAAAGCTATATTGAGGTAATGAAGAATGGAACTACTGCTTAGCAAAGTCACTGACGCAGGCATCGATCCTTCTTCTGTTTCTGGGGAAGAAGCCATCACGCTTTGGGAACATATCGGTCGACACATTGCGTCCACCAGCCGTGAAAAAGCACATTGCCTAATTATTAGCGCAGAATACCGCCGCGAAATCAAACAGCTTTGTGACAGTATCGAAGAGCTTAGACAAGCATTAGAGCTGCTCTCATTACCTGAGGATGTCGAAGATATACTGTCAGTCAAAGCAAGTTTAAGCGAACGCTTAGTTGAAGTTGGTGATTACAACTCTGCCCTCACCGAGTACATCGCCTCCACCAACATCGCAGTGGAATACGGTTTTATCGACGAATACGTTTTAGCGATCATTGGCATGGGCAACTTGTGTGATGCTTATGGCGATCACAACCGTGCCCTACGTTACTACCAAAAGATCGACGCGATTGATCACGCCATCAGCAGTCGCTCACTTCGTTTGCGTTACAAACTGTATATGCTCGCCTGTTACATCAGTCTAAAACGCGTGGCCGAAGCCAGCGAATTATTGGGTGAATGTGAAGAGCTCAGCATCCTAGTAAGCGACAAAAACCTCGCCGCTCAAACGCATTTGTATCGCGCTAAATTGCATCGTCTGCAAGAAGAGTATTCCGAAGCGCTGCTCTCCATATCCAGCATTAAGTACACCACAGGAAGTGCGACCACCTATTGGCTCTCAACCATGGTCAAAATTGAAACGGCCTATTGCTTGAATGGTGTTGGCCACACTTCGTTGGCTAATTTGCTGTTGGAGTCCATTGGGAAGCGAATTAAAAAGCATTCTTCGCCCATTCTTGCGAAACGTTTTTACAACGCAATGAGCAAAGTCAGTGCGTCACAAGGACAGTTTCAGCAAGCTTTAAGCTGTGAGAAACGCGCTTTTCGTATTGAATCAGACTTAATAAAACACATCCCAATCAGCGAATTGGGCGCGGCTCAACTGCGTCGATTGTCTCGCTTTGAATTACAGTTAAAACTCATTCTGTCTGAGATTGAAAATAAAGAGCTTAAAGAGACGACCAAACAACACAAAAATACCGTAGCTCAGTTACAACAAGACGTATTTACCGATCCCCTTACCTCGTTGCACAACCGCCGCTGGTTGGAGGTAAAATTGAAAGACATGTTGCTGCACGACACTCCATTCGCATTGATGGTCATCGACATCGATCACTTCAAATCCATCAATGACGAATTGAGCCATTTGGTGGGCGACAAAGCGATCAAAAGTGTGTCACAGGAGCTGGCAGCCTACTTCAAATTTAAAGGTGCATCGTGCGTGCGATTTGGTGGTGAAGAGTTCCTTGTAATTCTTGAGAACAGCCAATTGGAACGCGCAGAAATGCACGCTGAAAACTACCGCGAGCGTATTTTTAAATATGCATGGCGAGACATTCTTGGCGAACGCGGCCTAACCGTTTCCATCGGTATTACACTCCATCGCGAAGGGGAAAACACTCAGCGCACCTTCTACCGCGCCGACAAAGCCTTGTATCGTGCCAAAGCCAATGGCCGAAACCAAGTCTGTACCGAACTTTAAGCCACGCCCCAGTTGAAATCTGGGGCTTTATCATGCTTTTTATCAGCCCTACCCGAATCTATTCACTTTTTGTTTAAATCTGTACTCAATCTCGCCAAACTTGCCTACAACTATCAGTACGTACTGATATCGCATAAACATAATTCGCACATAAAAAGCGCTTGATTCATCTATAGTTAAGACAAATACTTAAACCGTTAATTTACGTAAGTTTTTCCAATTCGCAACAAGCACAGGTAAGTAAGATGTTTCTAGACTATTTTGCACTTGGGTTACTCATCTTCGTTGCTTTAGTTATCTTCTACGGAATCATTGTTATCCATGACATCCCGTATGAAATTGCTAAAGAGCGTGAACACCCGCACCAAGACGCAATTCACTACGCAGGTTGGGTTAGCCTGTTCACACTGCACGCACTTTGGCCATTCCTTTGGATATGGGCAACATTGTGGCGCAAAGAGCGTGGTTGGGGTTTCAAACAACTTGAGCAAGAAACACACGACATTCATCACCGTCTTGAAGAACTCATCGACGAAGTCAACGAACTCAAAAACGAAGTATCGATGTTGAAACAACAAAAGATTCAGCAAAAGCCTTTGACTGAACAAAGTAAAGAGGACGAATAATGGATTTATTGCTGATTCTGACTTACGCAGCTCTTTGTATCGCCATTTTTAAAATCTTCAATATTCCTCTAAACAAATGGACGGTCCCGACAGCTGTACTTGGTGGCGTAGTGTTGGTGGGCACACTTGTGCTGCTTATGAACTACAACCACCCATTTACTCAGTTAGGTAACCAAGTGTTCCCAACTACGCCTATCGTCTCTGGTGTACGTGGCCGCGTTGTGGAAGTACCAGTTCAAGCGAACCAACCGCTCAAAACTGGCGATATTCTTTTCAAAATAGACCCTGTGCCATTTGAAGCGGAGGTCGCTCGCCTTGAAGCGAAAGTCAAAGAAGCAAGCCAAGGTGCGTTGGGTTTAGAGTCTGATCTAAGAGAAGCAGAAGCTGCGGTTTTAAAAGCACAAGCAGATAGAGATAAAGCGCAAAGAGAGTTTAGCCGATATCAAAGAGGCTTTGATCGCGGCGCGTTTACTGAACAAGATTTAGATACTCGACGCCAAGCGTATAAAGCGGCAGAAGCCATGTTAGACGTTGCGATTTTGCAACAAGAACAAGCGCAAATCGCTCTGGACTCTGAAATTGGTGGTGAAAACACTCAAGTCGCGCAACTTCTCGCAGAGCTGCGTAAAGCAGAGTTTAACCTAGAACAAACTATCGTTCGTGCGCCAACCGATGGTTACGTTACGCAATTGGCTTTGCGTCCTGGTGTGATGGCTGTGCCGTTACCGCTTGCTCCTGCAATGACCTTCGTGCATACCGAAGACATTACGTACACCGCTGCGTTCAGACAAAACTCGCTACAACGTTTGAAACCGGGCTTTGAAGCAGAATTTATGTTCCGCGCAATTCCGGGCAAAGTGTTCCGTGGCGAAGTCATTGACGTGATTCCGGCCATTGGTGAAAGTCAAATTCAAGCCAGAGGTGCTCTACTTGGTACCGATGCCTTGCGCACGAGCGGACGTGTATTTGCGAAGCTAAAAATCACGGACGATTTGAGCGAATACCACCTGCCAATGGGTACTGCGGTTGAAGTCGCAGTTTACTCAGACAGCTTTACTCACGTATCAGTGATGCGCAAAGTGCTTATTCGCATGAAGAGCTGGCAGAACTATTTGTACCTAGACCATTAATGAACTGCTAGCTCATTCATTTATCGATGAAAATAGCATCAGAAAGTGTAATCGGGGGCTGACAATCAGCCTCCGATTTCATTCTAGCCATCCAGACAGATAGCATTCCCACTTTTATCAATATTCTGTATAATGCGCGCCTTATTTTTAATGCTTGCTAAAAAACAAAGCCAGTCAAAAGGATACGTGAATCAAATCACACATTTCCTGAAGAAAAATAGAGCAAACAATAAGCAGCTTGGTTGTTTTGGATATATGTAACACAATCAAATAACCAATGCTTTCCAACAATATAAATGAACGTTCTTTAAAATCGACAATTGAACTGAGGTTATCTATGAATCTTTCTGCTAAAACCGTTGTGGTTATTGCAATTGGTGCTGCACTTTACGGCATCGGTGGCTTACCTATGTTTGGCATCCCTGTGTTTGCAAACACAACGCTAAAACCAGCAATGGCAGTATTAGCATTGTTCTCAGTACTATTTGGCCCACTTGTTGGCTTTTTGGTTGGTTTTATTGGCCACTGGGTCACCGACCTATTTGCAGGTTGGGGCGTATGGCTCACTTGGGTACTTGGTTCAGGTATTGTTGGTTTGATTATCGGTCTATTCCCCTCTCTAACGCGCTACCGTTTGGAGAAAGGTGATTTCAATATGAAAGACTTCGCGTTATTCGTGGTACTTGCACTATTAGGCAACGTATTTGGTTACGGTTGCTCTGCATTCCTCGACACGATTTTGTACGCAGAACCGTTCACTAAAGTGTTTACCCAGCTTTCTATTATCGCGATCGGTAACACCATTCTTATTGCTATTGTTGGCTTCTTCATTCTTAAGTCTGTCGCTAAACGTAACAAGCAAAGCCGTAACTTAACAGAGGCTTAATGTCGAATGACAATCGAATTTTCTAACTTCTCTTTTAGATATGAGTCGCTGGACAAACCGACGCTAAAAAATATCAATCTAAGGATAGAGAAAGGAGAGAAAATCGTCATTATTGGTCCAAGTGGTAGTGGTAAATCTACCCTTGGGCAATGTCTTAACGGACTGATCCCACACGCAATCAAAGGGGAAACCAGTGGAACATTGACCATCAATGGTCAAGACACCGCCCCTTTCGACATGCACCAATACACTGAGCAAGTTGGCACCGTACTACAAGATACGGACAGCCAATTTGTCGGCTTGAGCATTGGCGAAGACATCGCATTTGCGCTGGAAAACCAGCTAACTTCTAACATCGACATGTACCCATTGGTCAAAGCCACGGCCAAAATGGTCGACTTGGAACAGATGTTAGATCGCTCTCCCCACGATTTATCTGGCGGACAGAAACAGCGTGTTTCTTTGGCGGGCATTCTCGTCGATGACGTCGATATCCTTTTGTTTGATGAACCACTAGCTGCGCTTGACCCTAAAACGGGTAAAAAAACCATTGAGATCATCGATGACCTACACCGCGAAACAGGCAAAACCATCGTAGTCATTGAGCATCGTCTTGAGGACGTTCTGCATCGCTCAGTTGACCGTATTATCTTGATGGAAAGCGGCGAAATCATTGCCGATACAACGCCAGATGAAATTTTAGCGTCGCCTCTGCTAGAAGATTACGGCATCCGCGAACCGCTTTATATTTCGGCTCTGAAAGAAGCAGGCTGCGCGATTGAGGGCGATGCAAAACCTTCTAGCTTAACTACCTTACCGTTGGAGCAATATAAACCAGCAGTACAAGCATGGTTTGATGGTTCAACAGCACAACCACCTAAAACGCCAGCCGAGACTTTGCTTGAAGTCCGTGGCCTCACCTATTCTTACGACGGTGAGAAAAATGCGCTAGAAGACGTGAGTTTTGACATCAAGCGTGGCGAGTTTGTCTCTGTACTTGGCAAAAATGGCTCGGGTAAATCGACCATCACCAAACTGATTATGGGCGTTATTGAAGCGGATAGCGGCTCAATGAGCATGAATGGTCAAGATCTAAACGAACTGACCATCTTCGAGCGCAGCCAGAAAGTGGGCGTGGTGATGCAAAACCCGAATCACATGATTTCCCATCACATGATTTTCGACGAAGTGGCCTTCGGCCTCCGTAATCGTGGCGTTGAAGAGAAACAAATCGAAGCTAAAGTACTTGAAGTCCTTGAGCTGTGCGGTTTGAGCAAATACCGTCACTGGCCAATCGAAGCATTGAGCTACGGCCAGAAAAAGCGCGTAACCATTGCGTCAATTTTGGTCTTGGAACCAGAGCTTCTGATCCTTGATGAACCGACGGCAGGTCAGGACTACCGGAACTACACGTCTATGCTGAGTTTCATCGAAAAGCTCAATCGCGAGTTGGGCGTAACCGTGATGATCATCTCTCATGACATGCATTTAGTGCTGGAATACACCACGCGCTCTATCGTTATTGCAGACAGTAAATTAGTCGCGGATGCACCAATGACGCAGGTATTCAGCAGTCCAGAGCTACTAGACCAAGCGAACCTCACCACAACAAGTCTGTTTGAGTTGGCTACGAAAGTTGGCATCGAAGACACCAATGGCTTTATGCAGCATTTTATCAATGTAGAAAAAGCGCACCGCCAACAAAAAAGCAGCGAAGTAAACCAACCAGAGAAAGCAGTGGCATGAAAGACCATAAGATGAAGTTTGGTATCAACTACATCGATACCCAATCGCCACTTCATAAGTTGAATGGCATTACTAAGTTCTTGCTTTTCATTGCTTGGGTGACGGTGGTGTTGACCACATTTGACTTGCGAATCATCGCGCTGTTGATCGTGCTTGGTTTAGGCTTATTGAAAATGACCAAAGTGCCATTTCATGTCTACAAACCGCTTTTACTGGGTACAGGCACGGTATTGCTGATCAATGCCCTGTTTATGTTCGCGTTAGCGCCGCAACAAGGTACTGAGTTCATGGGCTCATCAACGGTTTTACTCTCGTTACCCGGTAATTACTCACTCACTCAAGAGACGTTGTTTTACTTAGTAACAGTGACATTGAAATACTTCAGCATGTTCCCAATCGCGTTGGTGTTTGTATTTACCACTCACCCGACGGAGTTTTCAGCCAGCTTGAACCGCTTAGGTGTGCCTTACAAAATCGCCTATGCCGTGAGCTTAACGCTGCGCTACTTGCCGGAAGTGAAAAAGGACTTTGTTAACATCATGCACGCGCAACAAGCACGCGGAGTAGAACTGAGTAAGAAGGCTCCGTTGTTCACTCGTATGAAGAACGTGGCGAAGATTCTTGGTCCTCTGATTTTCTCTAGTTTGGACAGAGCCGACCAAATCTCAAACGCGATGACGTTGCGTGGCTTCGGCCGTCACTCATCTCGCACCTGGTACAGCCTAAAACCCCTGACCAAAGCCGATATGATCTGCATGGCGGGGATTGCGGTGATAGTGATTGCTGCTATCAGCAAGCGTGTTCTGGACACACAACTGTTCTGGTATCCGTTTTAACGCGAGATAATCATAAAAATGGGATGCCGATGCATCCCATTTTTCTATCCAGATTATGGCTTAGTCTTTTGAGTAGTGAGCACTAACTCCACCTCAACAATCGCGTTTCGTTCCCCTCTTCCGGCTTCGCTGGAATATTGAGTGACAACAACAAGCTAACGGCGGCCATACCCGCTCCGATGTAAAAAACGCTAGAAGGCGACACCAACCAAATCATCCCGAATGTAACGGGAATTACCACCGCTGCGATGTGGTTGATGGTAAACGCAACGCCAGCGGTCGACGCCATATCGGCCGGGTCAGCAATCTTCTGGAAGTACGTTTTAATCGCCAAGGCAAGCGCAAAGAACAAGTGGTCGACAACATACAGTACCGCAGCCCATTCCGCCGTTTGCACCAGACCATATCCCACAAAGACGAAAATCAAACCGACGTATTCAAACGTTAATGCCTTACGCTCACCGACAACACCGATAAAACGGCCAATGCGCTTGGCAAATAAAAAGTTAAACAGGTAGTTGATCAAAAACAGTAAGGTAATGTCTGCTGCAGAATAGCCAAACTTCTCTACCATTAAGAAACCCGCAAATACGGTGAAAATCTGTCGACGCGCACCACTCATAAAAGTGAGCGCGTAATACAACCAGTAGCGTTTACGCAGTACGAGTTTCTTATTTTGTGGCACTGCTGTTTTGAACTGAGGAAACGCCAGTGCCATCACGATGATCAACACAAAGCCAACGCCACCCGCCAGCAAATACACGGTTTTGAAATCAAATTTAAGCTGCTCTAGCAAAATCCAAATCGCGCCGTAGGTAAACAGAGAAGCCAGCGCGGCGACCGAGATAAACTTGCCTAGCATTTCTGGCGCTTCTTCTTTCGATAGCCACTGCAAAGACAGGGACTGCTTCAATGTTTCAAAGTAGTGAAAACCAGTGGACATCAACAAGGTCGTAAAAAGTAAACCGTACAAAGTGGGAAAGTAACCTGTTAATGCTGTACCAAGCGTTAGCATCGCTAAAGACACCAACATGAATCGTTGTTCGCGGATAAACAACAACACAAACACGGCGGTAAAGGCTAAAAAGCCCGGTATCTCACGCACGCTTTGTAACAAGCCAATGTCCGCCCCATCAAAGTTCGCTTTTTCAATAACAAAGTTATTCAGCAAAGCCATCCAGGTAGAAAAGGCAATGGGCACAATAATCGAGATCAACAGAAGGAAATTTTGCGGCGTTCTCCAGCCGTGAGAAGAGGTATTCATGATGCATCCTTTAGATATGAAGTCATCATCATAGCTTTAAATGTAACAAATTCGCAATATCATTATTATTTATGATCACATACGCACTGTTGCGATTCTAAGTGCACTGAGGATATGACCGATACAGAAAACATCGCGCCCAATGATGAAAGTGAGCGCGATGTGTAAAAGGCAAGAAAAAGGTTGATGAGTGACTTATCGACTTAGTCGATGTTTTTCACATTAAGGCGATTTTTGAACTCAAACACATGCTCTGGACAAACATCCAAACAGCGGCCACAACTTATGCAGTTTTGATCCATAACTCGACGATCTCCCTCTTTCAAAGGCTGCCGAAGCACTTCTGGTTCTGGGCAAACATAAAAGCAATCCATGCATTTCGTGCAATCCTCGCGGCGAACAGCGGTAACGCGCAACAGGCTTTTTCGGCCTATCACCCCATAGGTAGCACCCAGTGGACATAAGTGCCCACACCACCCATGCTCAACTAAGAGTAAATCCAGTACGAACACCAGTGCGATCAGCACCCAACCTGCGCCCATACCAAACACCAATCCGCGATGCAGTGCCGCTACTGGATCTAACCATGTCCAAAGAATCGCGCCAGACAGCGCGCTGCCCAACATCAAAACAGGGATCAGCCAATAGCGAATAGCAGGAGACCAACGATAGCTCGCTTTAATGTTGAACTTTCGGCGCAGCCACGCCGCCAAGTCCGTCACGATGTTCAACGGGCATACCCAAGCACAAAATGCGCGCGGCGCTAACATCGCGTAGAACAGCACGACAATCACTACGCCTAACAACGCATTAAACTCCGGGATATGCCCTGTCGCCAAAGCTTGAAGCACAATTAACGGGTCACTTAAAGGGACCGTGTCGAACAACATACTCGATGAGAGGTTACCGGTTAGAACCCCTAATGTCGGCCCAGCCATAAACAGCGCAATGATGGTGAGTTGACATAGCCGGCGTAAAATCAGAAACCGATGCGCGCGCCACCAACCAAGCTTTTCTACCGCTTCTTTGCCAGCATTTTGAGCTAAGTTCTTTGCCATTACTTACCTCCTTTTAGCGATTCAAGCGCACCTTCCGGTACAGGCGTCTCACTGGGGAGGGTATTTTCGAGTGGTTTGTCGATCTCTTTCCAACCAAAATTGTAATGGCTGCCCACTTTGCCTTTCGCCAAATCCGTCGGGACAACTTTAATAGCAGCGACATCCAACACGCACGCTTGTTCGCACTTACCGCACCCAGTACACACTTCTGAATTCACTGTAGGGATAAGTTTGGCGTGATAGCCAGTTCGGTCGTTGTGAACCATCTCTAATGTGATGGCTTCATCAATCAGCGGACAAACGCGATAGCAAACGTCGCATCGTAGCCCTTGCCAGTTAAGGCAAGTTTCATGGTCAATAAGAACCGCTGTACCCATTCGAGCATCATCAATATCGGTTAACTTCGGATCCAGCGCCCCGCTCGGGCAAGCCACCACACAAGGAATGTCTTCGCACATTTCGCAGGGAATATCGCGCGCAGTAAAGTAAGGAGAACCAGTGGCTACAGGAGAAAGTAATGTCGCGAGTTTCAATGTGTCGTAAGGGCATGCTTGAACGCACAAGCCACATCGAATACAGGCTGATTCGAAATCGCCTTCTGGCAATGCACCGGGTGGGCGAATAGGCACACCTTTGGTTTCTCGAGCTTGGCTTTGCAGCGATTGTAAGCCCAACACACACGCCACTGCGCCAACGCCTGCCGCAGTTCGGACAGTATCACGCAAAAATCGGCGCCGACTTTGCGATGTTTTAGACTGAGAGGATTTCATGCTATTTCCTCAACGAAACTCCTTTATCAAGTTAAGCATAAATAGCGCTAAACGTACCTCTTCCCCATACCTCATAAGAGGTAACTCCACCCTCAATTGATGCAAGTCAACTGATGTACAGTGCCGTCGTCACAGTTTGAATAATTCCATTTATTTCCTCCAACATGAAATTCACCACGATACTCTGCCGTGCACGCCATTTTCAGTACAATAATTCAACACCTTTGCAATCTATTCGCTAAATTCGAAGATAAATGACTACTAAAATTTAGAGAAACATAGCTATAACAACCTAATTTAAAAGGTGTTTATCTCTCAAACATCAAAAAATACTATCCAAAATAAGGAACTGTGGTTAGATTGAAAATTAATACTAAAAAGCGAAGGAGAGAAGCATGGAAATTATCGTACGTCCAACGACCGTTGAAGACGCAGCGGCACTCGTAGAAGTCTATTCACAACCAAAAGCACAACGTGAAACCCTGCAACTCCCAAAACCTTCGCTCGCAATGTGGGTAGAACGATTGTCAAATATGCCCGCTGGCGTTTACAGCTACGTCGCTGAAATCGATGGTAAAGTAGTGGGTAACATTGGCTTTCATCACTCGCAGCGCCCAAGAACGGCGCACACGGCCGCGTTTGGTATTGGCGTTCACGACCAGTGTCACGGCCTAGGCGTGGGAAGTAAGTTGATTGAAACCATCACCGAGTTGGCGGATAACTGGTTGAATGTAAGACGCATTCAGTTAGAAGTGAATGCCGACAACGAGGCCGCGATTGGCCTGTACAAAAAGCATGGTTTTGAAATTGAAGGAGAGGCGATTGATGCCTCATTCCGAGATGGCGAGTTCATCAATACCTATTACATGGCACGTATCAGACCAAGTAAAAAATAAAGAAAAGCCTCCTACTAGTTGGAGGCTTTTCTTTTTAAACTTCGACTCACTTTCGTAAGTAAGCCAACGCTCTGCGAGTCAATGCTTCTGTGTAGGGATTGATCTTCCAGTGGTCAGGACTCCAACCTTTCACAAAGCGCTGAAAGTCAGCCCAAGCAACCGCAAACAAAGGACGCCATTCACGCTCGACTTCATCGGGGTCGAGATTCGGCTGATAAACCATTAACGCCTGTTGCAACTGAGCGAAATACGTATCTAAGACCCAAACTTCCATCTCTGCACAACGCTCTGGCTTGACGGCGCTACTCATAAACAGTGCCACATCTTTCATCGCACAGCCATGTCCGATGTATTGAAAGTCGACCGCAGCAACGCTCAATTCATCTTGCTCAAAACAGAAGTTCGCCAATTTGGCATCACCGTGTACAAGCGTCTTGAACTTGGCTTGCGAAAGCGTTTGATCAATCAATCGAGCGGCATTTTTTAGCTCACTGTCTTGCAACGCCTCAAGCTCATCGGGTCTGGTTGCCAAATGCCAATACGTGCCGGTATGCCACAGCTTATCCGAGCAAACACCGATGTAGCGCGCATGAAAATTCGCCAACCAAGTAAGGCTGGCTCGTAGATGTTCTAGCTTTGCATCGGTGATGACTTTTGGAAAACCCGCCTCGGCGAGATCTTCCATCACAATGAGCCATTCATTCTCCGACTGGAACGTTTTTAAGCCTTGTGGTACTCGACAGTGCGAGTCCATGACTCCGGAAAAATGCGCGTACCAACTGACTTCAACCTGATAAGAGTGCAGCTTTCTTTGGTGAGAACGGTCTGTATTCCAGCCTCTAGGGTGTTCAGAAGGTTTAGGCAATTTGACGTGTTTTACAATGACAGAGCGTTTAGCGAATATCAGCCGAACCAATTCTCCGTAACCGCCCCAAAGTGACTGGATTACTTCACTCGACAGCAATGCACCGAGATCAAGATCCTGGCTGATATTTTGATACAAAAGGTGGTGGTCATTCATACTCAAGCAAGAAGATGCAACCAAGCTTGGTTACGGTTGATGTAATGCGCCACATACGGGCAAACCGGTTCGATTTTATAACCCAGAGCTTCAATTTCTGGGAGTACCGCTTCCATCATTACTTTGCCATAACCTTTGCCTCGCAGCTCTTCTGGTACGACCGTCGATGTTATGTGCATCACATCATTTTTCAACTCGTAGACCACTTTTGCTTTGAAGTCTTGCTCTAAATCAACCCAAAAGAGGCCACTTTCAGTGTCGTGAATCACTTTATGCATATCTTCTTCTCTAATTTTGTTACGGATTTATTGAATCAAACTATATCACTGAATAAAATCATTACCACGCAAAGACACCCAGTCGTTTAGTGCTAAATTTCATAGCAGTCACCTCTTCTCAAATCAGGTACGACAATAAGAATGAGAAATATGATAACCAGTGCCAGAGACGGCAATCTACCTCTGCAGAGTAAGAGAGCACCAGAACGTCAGGCCACCACATTAAACAGCACCGATGCAATGGCGATGGTCGAGCATGGTAGTGAAGTCACTCTCAATGTGACCACGCCTGTTGGAACGAAGTTCATCACCACCAGTACGTTTGTCGGCTGCCACTCTAACAATACGGCATTGATCGAAGTTCCGAATATTTCCGATGAAGATTTGAAATTCTATTTTCAAGAAGGCTTTTGGATAAACGTAAAAGCGTATTCTCATCGTGGCGAAGGCGCAGTCATCCCTTTTAGGGCTCAGCTTCAACATCGCTTGGGCGACCCTTATCCCATTTTAGTGCTTAGCCTTCCCAATACAATGCAGGTATTCCAACTTCGTAAAGAAGTGCGTTATGAGGTGAATTTGAAAGCGCGAGTCCGCTTGGATGAATATCGAAGTGAGTGTGAGATCAGAGATCTGTCTCGCAGCGGCTGTCGTTTTGTGACATCGCCAATGAGCCGGCCTTTACAAGTTGGCGACCGTATCACTCTAGACCTCACCATGCCGAGTGATGGTCGCATGTTAGCGCCACTGAATGGTCGTATTTGCAACCTTCAAAAATCGACTCACTATGCCCGCTACGGAATGGAGTTTGATGAGGTAGGCAAAACTAACGCCAAGAGTCTGCTGAGCCATCTCAAATTCGACGGCACCAAGCTGAAGTTAAAATAAATTCGAACGGCCTAGAGCCATGAAGTTGCTAGAGCACGTATTCGTTCTTGAAAAACGAGCATTAAAAAGGCACCCGAGGGTGCCTTTTTGCTGAGACCATATTTAAAAACGTAAAGCAAAAGCTTACAGCTTAAAGAAGCTCAACTGTTCTTTTTGCTTTTCAGCCAGTAGTGATAGCTCGCTACTTGCGCTTGCGCTTTGGCTGATGCCCGCTACATTTTGGTTCACAAGTTCAGACATGTTAACCACGTTGCGGTTGATGTCTTGAGTGACTTGAGATTGCTCTTCCGCAGCTGTCGCTACTTGCGTGTTTGAATCGTTGATGTTCGCAACAGATTCTGTAATACCGATCAACGCATCGTTCGCTTGCTGAGTCAGCTCGTTGTTACGAGTTAACATTTCTAGGCTAACTTGCATGCTGTCGTTAGCAAGGCCTGATTGCGCTTGTAGCTCTTCAATGATTGTTGAGATTTCTTGCGTTGAATCTTGAGTACGTGCCGCTAGCATACGAACTTCATCCGCTACTACCGCAAAACCACGACCAGATTCACCAGCACGTGCAGCTTCAATCGCTGCGTTCAACGCCAACAAGTTCGTTTGTTCAGATACACCGCGAATCACTTCGATAACATCGTTGATCTGTACTGATTGCTCTTTTAGACGCAGTACAACTTGCGCGGCATCGTTCAATGCTTGAGACATTTGCGCACTTGCGTCTGCACTTTCTTGGAAGATAGCCAAACCAGATTGAGCTAGCCCGTCCGCTTCGCGTGCTGTTGCATCAGCAGAGGTCGCATTGTCACTTACGTTGTTTGCAGTGCTTGCTAGCTCATTTACCGCAGAAGCAACTTGTTCGATTTCTGCCAATTCTTGTTGAGCGTTCGCTTCTGCTTGCGTCATTACTGCAGCAAGTTCTGTCGATGCAGACGCCACTTCTTCACTGATTCGAGTTAACTGATCAACGATGCTGTAAAGTTGAGACGCGGTTTGGTTAACGTCTTTGCTTAGCTGAGCAATCTCGTTGTCGCCTTCGACATCCGCACGAACAGAAAGGTTACCAGCCGCCAGTTCACGCATCACACGTTGCAGCTTTTGGATTGGTGTAACAATCATGCCAGATAGGAACCAAGCGCCAATAAGCGAGAACACAAACACAGCAAGAACCGTCAGCATCGCATTAGTTTGAACACGCTCGTTTTGTGCGTTACTTTTTGCTGTTGATTCAACCGCTTGATCATTCACGTGTTTAGACAAAGTGTTGATGCCTTGCACCATTTCGTTACCAACACGGCGATACTCAGAAATAAATGCACGGTATTCGTTGTCTGATTTCAGACCTTGATCGTATTGGTTGAAAAACGCTACAGAGCGCTGTGAGTACTGCACATACGCTTCAATCGCTTTACGCACTTCAATCGCATCTTCACGAAACAGGTTGCGCGCTTCGATTGCACTTAGATCCGCTTCAACTTGTTTCAAGCCTGCTTTTAGCTCATTTAGGAAAGTTTCACGACGAGAAGCATCGTAAATTGCGTAAACCGCGCTGATGCGCAATGGGTAAATTTGATCGTCGATACGCGCCAAAGTGTCTTTATGGAAAACCAAAGACTCTTGGTTAGAAGCAATAACGTCTTGCTCCGCTTGAAGATTGTTTTTAGTAATCCACAGAGCAATAAACAAAACAATAGCGGTAAATAATACCGGAACCAAAATTTGGGTTCGTACTGACAAGTTTTTCAGTGATAGCTGCATGACTGGACCTCAGTTATATGCGTGATGCCTACTTGCTTCCATGCGACGGGATTGTTCCCGGACGAATAAACAAGTGGCGAATATTAGAGGTCGATCACACTTTTGTCTAGTACAAAAAGTCCCCATTTTCAATCTGTTATTGACAATATCCCGACACTAGTGTCGGGATATTGTCGTTATTACAGGTTGTGATTAATTGTGATGATATTTATTCACATCCAGAGCGAATATCGCTTACTTTCTCAGCGAATTGAGCTTCGCTTGAGCAAGGCCAAAAATCGTATCAATCGGGTAAGAACCTTCATCTGTCGGCTCACCTGCCACCTTGCCGGTGAACAGTTCAATGGCCTCAGTAACGTGGTCAATTGCCCAAATATGGAACTCCCCTTTTTCTACCGCTTTCACGATGTCAGCGCGTAGCATCAAGTTATGAACATTCGAACGAGGAATGATCACGCCCTGTCCGGAGTGACGACCTTTGATCACACACACATCATAGAAACCTTCGATTTTTTCGTTTACGCCACCAATCGGCTGCGCTTCACCAAATTGGTTCATTGAACCCGTGATCGCGATATCTTGTCGATTTGGTTGTTTAGAAAAAGCCGAAACGACCGCGCAAAACTCCGCCATGCTCGCGCTGTCTCCGTCGACTCCGCCGTATGATTGCTCAAAGGTAATCGTCGTCGTGAGTGGCACTCGCGCGGTTTTTCCGAATACGGAAGACAAATAAGCCGATAGGATCATCACACCTTTCGAGTGGATACTGCCGCCAAGATCGACGCTGCGTTCAATATCGATAACATCGCCATCGCCGTAGCATGTTGTGGCAGTAATACGGTTAGGCGCACCAAACATATAATCGCTGGTACTCAACACCGACAAAGCGTTTACTTGCCCTATCGCCGAACCCTCAGTGAGAATCAACGTAGTGCCGTTTAAGAACGTCTCCATCACACTGTCTCGCAAACGGCTGACGCGCATCTCCTGATTTTTCATCGCCTCTTCGACGTGGCCAATGCGGATCATGTTTGAGTTTGCTTGGCGAGCCACGTAGTTTGACTCTCGAAGCAAGTTGGCGATATTAGCCGAATGCAGAGATAGCTTGGATTGGTCGCCAGACAAACGTGAGCTGTATTCGATGATTCGAGCAATGGCTTTGCGATCGCAATGCAGCATATTGTTGTCATGTACCACGCTAGAGATAAAGCGCGCGTAATGCAGCTCAGACTCCGGCGTACGTTTCATTTCGTCTTCGAAATCTGCCGTCACACGGAACAACTCGCTGAACTCTGGATCGTAATGTTGGAGTAATTGGTAAGTTCGGTAATCACCAAACAAGATGATTTTGATATCAAGCGGGATCGGTTCAGGATCTAATGAAACCGCCCCCGTCAACGTCACCTCTTTTTCTAATGACGTAAAGCTTAGTTGGCGAGAGCGCAGCGCACGTTTTAAGCCATCCCAGACATACGGCTGCTCCAACACTTTTTGCGCGTCCATTAACAGAACGCCGCCGTTGGCTTTGTGCAAACTACCTGCACGGATCAGTGAGAAGTCGGTAAAGACTGTTCCTTTGAATGTCGCAGTTTCAATCGAGCCAAACAGTGAGTGGTAATTTGGGTTCTCTTCCACCACGATTGGGAAATCGCTGTTGTTACGACTCACTAACACGTTCACTTTGTAGCGACGAGGCAACTTTTTATCTAAAGACGCAGCAGCAATCTCACCTTGTTCACCACTTTGATCGAGGAAAATATCCGCGTTTTCAACGATATCTTTTTGCAACTCCGTCAAATAGGTTTTGATTTCGGAGTATTCTGAATAATCCACTTTGAGCTTTTTAATGAAGTGAGTAATCACATCGAGCGTAACTTCATCATTCAGTTTTTTGATCTTGTCGCTGTAGGTATCCTCCCACTCGGTCAGTTCACGCACCATGGAACGTAAACTCACCTCTAACGCGTCAATGCTGTCACTGAACTGTTCTTGCTCTTTTTTGCTCAAGGCATCAAAAGATTCTTCTGTGTGCAACTCATCGCCATTCATGGCGACAAATTGATAATCGCCTTGCGATGTGATCGTCAGGCTGATGCCGTGCTCTTTTGCTTCACGACTAATGCGGTCCAATTCATTTTGCTGTTTGTTTGCCAACTGGTTTTTCAAACGATCAGCACGGCTAAAGTACATTTCGTTATCAAAAGCTAATGGCAGCGCGTTAAGCAATTTCCCCATTAAGGCTTCAATATCAACACGCAGTTTGTTACCGATTCCACAAGGGAGCTTTAACACTTTAGGCGTGCGTGTATCTTCAAAATTCGCGACGTAACACCAGTCAAATAACGCACCGGCGTCATGCTGGTGACGATTCAAATAGCGCAGAATCATCGTGCGCTTGCCTAGCCCGTTCTGACCGATGGCGTAAATGTTGTACCCTTTTTCCTTAATTGACATCGCAAACTCGACCGCTTTTTGCGCACGCTCTTGTCCCACGATTTCGTCAATAGGAGGCAGTTCCTTGGTCGACTTACATGGCATATTCTCTAGATCCGCTACAGAATATAGCTGTTGAGGTTCCAATCTTAGTATTGCCATATCCGCTTCCTTTTTCTTATTGTCGTAACTTGAGTGTAGAGATTATTTGTTTAATTTTAAGTGATTTAGCTTACACCATGGTTTAATCGCACACTTTATGACCATAAAAATGAAAACAATACGCACTTGCAATTGATAATCAATTTCATTTAATATCTTCAGCAAATCAACTTTTGTGGAGATGGACATGAATATTGAGCAATGCTGGATGCGCTATTTGAAAGCGGAGCAATTGATGGAGCAAGGCCATTGGCCAGAAGCTCATCGCTTATACGAAGATGTGCTCAATCACTTGCCTAGCCATATCCATAAGGCGCTAGAGAATGACCTTACCAAGCCTTGCCAATTTGTGTGTCTGGTCAGCGGATTACGCGATGCGAGCGTGGCGCAATCGGAGATCCTCAACAAACTAGGATTGCAACGCGACGCATTTTCGGCTCTCAACCAAACTTATGCGCTGTTCCAATTTTTGCAGCTTGAAAGCCATGAGCTGATTGAGCGTGTTGGCCACCTACTCGGTCAGCAAAGTGAGGACTTACTTGCGCACATGGCCGCATTTTGCTCTGCGCAGCGCAATGCTCAATGGATGATAGAGCTGGACCATGTCACTCGCGCCCATGAACAGTTTTTGCATTTACAGGCAATGAGCTCAGCAGAAGCGGTTGCTCCCCACCTCTACAACTAATGAGTACCAGAGCAATGGAAAGCAGCAGGATTTCAGCGCCATCACCATTGCTCTAGGTTTATTTGCTATATCAAACACAAGGATACGTGATGTCTTCTCAAACCATTCTTTCGGTGAACAACTTGTCTGTCAGCTTTACGACAAACGATGGGATCGTCGATGCAGTAAAGAATGTTAGCTTCGAGCTACAAGCGGGTGAAACGCTGTCTATCGTCGGCGAATCTGGTTCGGGTAAATCAGTTTCCACCAACGCTTTAATGAAGCTGCTACCAGACAACGCCATTGTCCATCCAGACTCGTCGATCATGTTTGAAGGCGAATCCATTCTGGACAAAACTGAGCGACAAATGCAGCGCATTCGCGGCGATCGCATCGGAATGATATTCCAAGAGCCAATGACTTCACTGAATCCGTATATGCGGGTCGGTATTCAAGTGGCGGAAGCCATGATGTGTCATCGCTCCGTCAATCAGCGCAAAGCCAAAGAACGTGTGCTTGAACTGTTTGATTTGGTTCATTTGCCGAACCCGCAACAAGCCTATGATAAGTATCCCCATGAGTTTTCTGGAGGCCAATTACAGCGCATCATGATTGCCATGGCGCTAATTAACGAACCAGACATCTTAATTGCCGATGAGCCGACAACCGCGCTTGACGTTACCGTTCAGGCGGAAGTGCTACTGCTGATTAAAGAGATTCAAGCAAAAATGGGGATGGCTATTTTATTTATCACCCATGACCTAGGCGTGGTGAAACACTTTGCCGATCGTGTGTTGGTGATGTGCAAAGGTGAGGTCGTTGAAGAAGGCATCACTGAGCACTTGTTTTCTGAACCTCAGCATGAATACACCAAAATGCTGATTAACTCGATTCCGAAAGGAAGCAAAACCCCCGTTGATGAGAAAGCGTCGGAATTGCTCAACGCTGAAGACATTCGTGTGAAGTTTTTGGTGAAGCCTCACTTTATCGCAAGCAAAAACGAGTACTTCGAAGCGGTAAAAGGCATCTCGTTACAACTGAAACAAGGCGAAACACTAGGCATTGTTGGTGAATCCGGTTCGGGTAAATCCACGTTAGGGCGTGCGTTGATCGGTTTGCTACCGTCTACCGGAAAAATTGAGTTTAAAGGTCAAAACATGACCTCACTCAGTGATAAAGAGCGGTTCGATCTGAAAAAAGACATACAAATGGTGTTCCAAGATCCATACGGTTCGCTTTCACCACGTATGACCATCGGGGAAATCATCACTGAAGGGTTAACCGTCCATCGGCCATATTTAAACAAGAAAGAACGCATGCAAAAAGCGCGTGATGTTCTGCGCGAAGTACGTTTGGATCCCGCATCTATAAACCGCTATCCGCACGAATTTTCCGGTGGGCAACGTCAACGTATTGCGATTGCACGAGCCTTGATTTTGGAACCGTCGTTTATCTTGCTTGATGAGCCGACCTCAGCCTTAGATCGCTCAGTGCAACTCACTGTCATCGATCTTCTCAAAGACTTGCAGAAAAAACACAATATTGGTTATTTGTTCATAAGCCATGATTTATCAGTGGTTAAGGCGCTTTCTGATCGCGTATTGGTGATGCAAAAAGGAGAAGTGATGGAGCAAGGAAGCGCTCAAGAGATTTTCCATCACCCAAAAAGTGAGTACACTAGAAAACTGATTGATGCCTCATTTGATCTTGAAAACAATGAAAATCAAAATGATGCTGCTTAGATTCATCACAGTTTCATATTAATGAACTAGGATTAAGTAAAGATGATTATTTCATCTTTACTTGAGAATGGCGTAGCTGCCTTTCGGTTTGGCCGCCGAGACTGGTTGGTTCATCGAGTCAGACTTAGTCAACCTGACTCAACAATACTGAAAAACAGTATTACTTGAGTTCCCCCAACCATGAAAAATGCCGCGATTCTGTCGCGGCATTTTTTATTCTCTAAAGCTCAAAATCGTCAAATCGACTCGATACCCATGTTGTATAGCGTAAATGCGTACACATCGGTCGTGAGTTCGATTTGCTTGCTGAGCGGCATACCGGCACCATGACCTGCATTCACATCAATACGAATCAACACCGGATTTTTGCCTTGCTGTTTGTCTTGCACTTCGGCAATAAACTTATACGAGTGAGCAGGCACAACTCGGTCGTCATGATCAGCGGTTGTCACCAAGGTAGCAGGGTACTGCACGCCTTCTTTTACATTGTGAACAGGTGAATACCCAAGTAAGTATCGGAACATCGCTTCACTTTGTTCTGACGTGCCGTAGTCGTACTTCCAGCCTTCACCAGACGTAAATGTGTGGTAACGCAGCATATCAAGCACACCAACCGAAGGCAGCGCAACTTTGAATAGTTCTGGGCGTTGCGTCATACACGCTCCAACTAACAAACCACCGTTAGAACCACCACGAATCGCTAGGCGCTCCGAGCTGGTGTAGTCGTTTTCAATTAGGTATTCCGCCGCCGCAATAAAGTCATCAAACACGTTTTGCTTTTGCTGCTGAGTGCCCGCATTGTGCCAAGCTTTACCATATTCACCGCCGCCTCGCATGTTGGCGACAGCGTAAATGCCACCCAATTCTAGCCAGTTGGCCACATTGCCAGAAAACATCGGAGTGAGGCTGATGTTAAAACCGCCATAACCATACAGCATGGTTGGCGCACTGCCATCAAGCGAGATGCCCTTCTTGTATGAGATGATCATTGGAACTTGCGTGCCATCTTTTGAGGTGTAGAACACCTGTTTTGACTCATACTCATTGCGATCGAACGGCGCTTTTGATTCTTGATAAAGCGTCGATGCACCAGATTCGACATCAAATGAGAAGATCGTCGGTGGTGTCACGTAGTTAGTAAAGGTGTAATACAGCGTGGTTTCTTCTTTTTTACCTGCTAGACCGTAAGCCGTGCCTTCTCCCGGCAGTTCTACATCTCGAATCCACTCACCTTGGTAATTAAACTGCTGCACTTTAGAAAGCACATCCACCATATAAGTCGCAAACAGATAACCGCCACCTTTGCTGATTTCTAGCGGCTGTTCTTGTTCAGCAATCACGTCAGCCCATTGTTCTGTCTGAGTGTTGTAGCTGACAACTTTGCCGTTCGGCGCTTCTAGGTTAGTGTAAAGCAGCAAGGTTTCGTCTTGGCTATCAATCAAGTAGGTGTCGCCTTGCGTCGTATCGCGCAGTGTCACAATCGCTTGGGAGTCAGACTGTAAGTCGATATAAAACAGACGATTACCCGATGTGGATTCTGCGCCAGCAATAATGAGGAAGCGATCATCTGTCGTCGTCGTACCAGACACATAGCGATGAATCTGAGCGCCCTGCTCACCAAAAATCACTTTGTCTTCAGATTGAGGGGTACCAAGTTCATGATAATAAAGCTTGTGATGCTCAGTTCGAGCAGACAACTCACTGCCTTGCGGCTTGTCGTAACTTGAGTAATAGAAGCCTTTGCTGCCCAGCCAAGAAATCGACGTAAACTTCGCATCAACGATCTCTGGCTCTAGCTGTTCTTTAGTTTCCGTATCAATGACAAAGATCTTACGCCAGTCACTGCCTCCTTCCGAGATGGAATATGCCACCAAACGATAGTCTTTCGAGAAGCTGACTTCGCCAAGAGAGGTTGTGCCCTCTTCAGAGAAAGTATTTGGGTCAAGGAAGACCTCGGCTTCTCCCTCGCCTTTACGGCGATACAATACGCTTTGGTTTTGCAAACCGTCGTTTTTGTAGAAGTAGGTGTAGTCACCACGTACAAATGGCTGGGAATATTTTTCGTAGTTTTGGCTATTCGCGACTAAGTCACGGATTTGTTGGCGGTACGGGATCTGACCAAGAAAATCGAAGGTCACTGAGTTTTGACCCGAAACCCATTGTGCGGTTTCTTCACTGCGATCATCTTCTAACCAGCGATAAGGGTCGGCAATGTCGTGACCAAAATAAGTGTCCACGACAGAATCTTTACGTGTTTTTGGGTAATGCATAACGTCCGTGTTACTCCGTTTGAAGTGTTTTGTTTTTATTGAGATTTATTCTCAATAGCTAGATTAGGGCTCAAGTGGCGAAATTCAACAAAAAAATGCAAACAATATGAAGCACCTAGAAGTAATGAGAAATGGTGAGGTAACGTTCGCGAATGTGCTCGATGAGCAGCTTAACCTTATTCGGCGGCTGACGCGTAAACGGATATACCGCGTAAATGCCCAGCTTTTTGCCGACCAGTTCGGGGAAAATATCCACCAGCTGGCCATTACGAATATCGTGGTACACCAAACAGCGAGGCACATACGCAATGCCGTGTCCGCCTAATGCTGCTTTGCGCAGAGCGGTGGCATTGTCGGTTGAAAAGCTTCCAGAGACTCGAACAATATAATTGCCTTCGTCACTCTTAAATTCCCACTCCGATGCACCGGTGGTTTGATAAGCGTATTGCAAACAGTTGTGCGAAGTCAGATCGATAGGTTCGATAGGTTTGCCGTTTTTAGCAATATAAGAAGGCGATGCGCATACCACCCATTGAGAGTCGAGTATGTGCCGAGCAATTAAACTGGAGTCTTCCAAGTAACCGGTTCGGATGACTAAATCGTAACCATCTGCGACAAGATCAACAAAGCGATTATCGAGCGACATATCGACAGTGAGCCCCGGATGAAGGTTACAAAACTCCGCCACCGCGTCGGCAAGAATCAAGTCACCGGAGATAGTCGGCACCGACATCTTGATATGACCGCTCACATTCTCTCCAAAGCCTGCAACAGCGTCCATAGCCTCCTGAGTGGCTTGCTTCACATTTTTAGCACTGTGTAACAACACCTTCCCAGCTTCGGTCAGGGTCAATTTGCGCGTAGTTCGATATAATAGTTGTGCACCTATCTCTTCTTCTAGTCGCGCCATTCTTTTGCTAACTACCGAATTTGTAAGGTTATTTGCCTCTGCAACCTTACTAAAACTACCTAATTCGATGACCTGAGAAAACAGGATTAAGTCGTCTGCTCGCATACAATTATGTCACTTTTGGAATTAATTATTTTCATTATTTCCCTATATCAATAAAAAATAAAGGAGTAAATTCACGCCAAATTAACAAAACCATTACAACAAAAAGTCGCCTCTACAGCGGATTGACACCGTTCGAGAAGTCAGCGTACGAAGGATGTACAAATGAGTGAAACCCTACTAGCCCTAGTGGCCTTTTCGCCAATTGTTGTTGCCGCCATTTTATTGGTTGGTCTCAACTGGCCTGCTAAAAAAGCTATGCCTGTTGCGTTCGGTTTAACCGTCGCTATCGCCCTTATGTTTTGGGATATGTCAGCTACTCGCGTACTGGCATCAGTACTCCAAGGTTTAGGAATTACTGTCTCTGTTCTTTGGATCGTGTTTGGTGCCATCTTCTTGCTCAACACTTTAAAACACACTGGAGCGATCACCACTATCCGTAACGGATTTACCGATATCTCTGCCGATCGTCGAGTTCAAGCCATCATTATTGCTTGGTGTTTTGGCTCATTCATCGAAGGTGCATCGGGCTTTGGTACACCAGCAGCGATCGCCGCACCACTATTGGTTGCGATCGGTTTCCCTGCCCTAGCAGCTGTACTAATGGGCATGATGATTCAATCAACGCCAGTATCGTTTGGTGCAGTGGGTACGCCGATTATCGTGGGTGTAAACAAAGGTTTGGATACGCACAACATCAGTGAAGCGTTGGCAGCTCAAGGCTCAACATGGGAAGCATACCTACAGCACATCACGGCTAACGTTGCCGTAATTCATGCCGTAGTTGGTACGATGATTCCTGTATTGATGGCGATGATGTTAACACGTTTCTTCGGCAAGAACAGAAGCTGGAGCGAAGGTCTGGATATTCTACCGTTTGCGCTATTCGCAGGTGTGTCATTTACCGTTCCTTACGCGTTAACTGGCGTGTTCTTGGGCGCTGAGTTCCCATCGCTGATTGGTGGTTTGGTTGGTCTTTCTATCGTCGTAACTGCTGCGAAAAAAGGTTTCCTAGTTCCTAAAACAAAATGGGATTTTGAAAGCGAAGACAAATGGCCAGCAGAGTGGCTAGGCTCTTTGAAAGTGGATCTGCACGACAATCCTGGTAAGCCAATGAGCTTGGTAAAAGCGTGGATTCCTTATGTAATGCTGGCCGTTATTTTGGTAGCAAGCCGCGTAAGCTCTGAGTTTAAAGGTCTACTGCAAAGCATCAGCGTGTCGTTTAGCAACATTCTAGGCGAGACAGGCGTTAGCGCTGCAATCCAGCCGCTTTACCTTCCTGGTGGTGTACTGGTGTTCGTTGCTCTGCTTGCTGCTGTATTGCAAAGCGGTAGCGCAAAACCTTTGCGTGAAGCATTCGGCGAGTCAAGCAAAACGCTAATCGGTGCAGGCTTCGTATTGGTGTTCACTATCCCGATGGTACGTATCTTCATCAACTCAGGAGTGAACGGTGCTGACCTAGCAAGTATGCCTGTAACAACCGCGAACTTTGCCTCAGACCTCGTTGGCTCTGCATTCCCAGCATTAAGTGCAACGGTTGGTGCGCTAGGTGCATTCATCGCGGGTTCGAATACCGTATCGAACATGATGTTCAGCCAGTTCCAATTCGAAGTCGCGCAGACATTGTCTATCTCAAGCGTGGTTGTAGTGTCACTGCAAGCCGTTGGCGCGGCTGCGGGTAACATGATTGCCATTCACAACGTGGTGGCGGCATCCGCAACCGTCGGTCTACTAGGTCGTGAAGGCGCAACCTTGCGTAAGACGATCATCCCAACGTTCTACTACCTAGTAATGACAGGCATTATCGGTTTGGTTCTGATTTACGGATTCCAACTCACCGACGTCTTGATGAAGTAATACGAATGCAGGGCTCACTGCCCTGCCCGATTTGACACAGCTGTCAGCACTACTACCCCGACATGTTGATTTAGCTTGCTACATCAATTCCCCCGGCAGCTGTGTCGCCTTTCCAGTTTGCATAACTGACTGAGCGATTAAATCAAGATTGTTCAACCAATTATGTAAGTGGGTTACCTAAATCGCATATTCAAAAGTAAGTGATGCAAAGGTAACTATACTCATTTTGATGCTTTTAGCGCTTAGTGCGATGAAAGCTCACTTAAGAGCAAATGCTCCACAACTTTGCTTAGAATAACCGCTAGGACACAATTATGATTATCTCAGCTTCTACCGATTACCGCGCTGCCGCGAAAGCCAAGCTACCTCCGTTTCTATTCCATTATATTGATGGCGGCTCTTACGACGAACGCACTCTGAAGCGTAATACTGACGATTTAGGCGATGTTGCACTACGCCAGCGCGTCCTACGCGATATGACAGACTTGAGTCTGGAGACCGAGATTTTCGGTGAGAAACTTTCGATGCCAATCGCACTGGCACCTGTTGGTCTAACTGGCATGTACGCTCGCCGTGGTGAAGTACAAGCAGCAAAAGCGGCAGAGAAAAAAGGCATTCCTTTTACCATGTCGACTGTGTCGGTTTGTCCGATTGAAGAAGTGGCACCAGCCATTGAGCGTCCAATGTGGTTCCAGCTTTACGTGCTAAAAGACCGCGGCTTTATGAAAAACGTTCTTGAGCGTGCAAAAGCAGCAGGCGTTACTACATTGGTATTCACGGTAGACATGCCAGTTCCAGGTGCGCGTTACCGTGACATGCACTCTGGTATGAGTGGCCCTAACGCAGCAATGCGCCGCGTATTCCAAGCCATGCGTCACCCAAGCTGGGCGGTGGATGTTGGCTTGCTAGGTAAGCCACACGATCTTGGTAACATCTCAACGTATCGTGGTGAACCAACGAAACTAGAAGACTACATCGGCTGGTTGGGCGCGAACTTCGACCCATCGATCTCTTGGAAAGATCTTGAGTGGATTCGTGATTTTTGGGATGGCCCAATGGTCATCAAAGGTATTCTGGATGAAGAAGACGCGAAAGATGCGGTACGTTTCGGTGCAGATGGCATTGTGGTATCAAACCACGGTGGTCGTCAGCTCGATGGTGTACTATCAACAGCGAAAGCTCTGCCAAGCATTGCGGACGCCGTAAAAGGCGATCTGAAGATCTTCGTAGACTCTGGTATTCGTACTGGTTTGGATGTTGTTCGTATGCTTGCACTTGGCGCAGACTGTACGCTGCTTGGTCGTTCATTCGTTTACGCGCTTGCTGCACAAGGTGGCGCTGGCGTAGAAAACCTACTCGACCTATACGACAAAGAAATGCGCGTGGCTATGACGCTGACTGGCGCAAAAACCATTGCTGACCTATCTCGCGATTCGTTGGTGAAAATCCCATAATCTTTATGAATACGCAGAAAGCAGAAACGAAAAAACGAGCCTCAATTGGCTCGTTTTTTTATTGCTCTTCAACCCGATAATTTGACGAGCAAGTTAGCTAACTTGGTGAACGTACTCAATGACGACTTGGTTGCCTTCGATGAACACATTGCGGATGTCACCATCCACTGTCACTCGGTTTTGCAAATGAACCGATCCCGCCGCCGACAGTTCTCTCTCAGTCAATGATGGAATCACTTGCCCAGGACGCACATGCAGCTGTTCACAAAGTTGTTTGATAAAACCTAGCGTCAGTGGCGAATTACCACGTAACAAGCCAGAAAACTCATGTAGGCTCAAACCTAGGCGCTTTGCCATTTCCATTTGAGTGATGTGCATTTTGGCTTTTTGTGACATCCAGATGTCGTAGAGCGCGTTTCTATCCAGCTCTGTAAATTCCATATCGGCCTCCGATAATTCAAGTGCCAATACACTCTCACACTTGCTTGAGATAAATGTTAGCGATAAGTCAGAGAACTTATAATTGATCGTTCGAATATTTGCGCTCAGCAAAGGTATGGCAAGGCTTGCACGCATCCGCTTTCGATTCAAAATTCATCAGATAATAGTGATAAATGGATGAAATCCCGGAAATTACTGGGGTGATACTTCAATATCTGCTACCTTTCCCTCCATGGTTCATCAGAAATAAAAGTTACTTATGTCACAGTGGTTTACCGATTTACAAAACTATGTACAAGCGCATAGTCAGGATTGGAGCGGAAGTGTTCTTTTTATCACGTTAGCCAGTTTTATCGCATGGATCGCTTGGCGAGTGGTCCGTTCACGTCTTGCAATTCTTGTCGAGAAAACCCCTTTTCATTGGGATAACATGTTGCTTGATGCGCTCAAAGCGCCAGTGAGCACACTCATTTGGTGTTGGCCTGCTACGGTGTCACTCGGCATCATTTTAGAAAGCGAACTGAATGACAAGATCAATTGGCTGAGCACGCTCAAGCTGATTCTTATTATCAGCGTCTTCGTATGGACCGTCATGCGGCTGATCACCAATATCGAAGATTTCGTTCTGGAACAGAAAAACCGAGACGAAACCACCGTTCAAGCCATCGCAAAAGTTGGGCGCTTATTCATCATCACTATCGGCGTATTAACCATCATGCAGGCATTTGGCTTGTCTCTGTCTGGTCTGCTGACGTTTGGTGGTGTGGGTGGCTTAATCGTAGGTCTTGCTGCAAAAGATTTGCTGTCGAACTTCTTCGGTGGTTTGATGATTTACTTCGATCGTCCATTCAAAGTAGGCGATTGGATTCGCTCTCCAGATCGTCAAATCGAGGGCACCGTAGAACGCATTGGTTGGCGCATGACCAGCATCCGCACGTTTGATAAACGCCCACTTTATGTGCCTAACTCCGTGTTTAGCAACATCGTGGTTGAAAACCCTTCCCGAATGCTAAACCGTCGAATCTACGAAGTGGTGGGCTTGCGTTACGATGATGCCGACAAAGTGCCAGAAATCATCACCGCAGTGCGCGAAATGTTAAAGAATCACAAAGATATCGATACGCGCCAAACCTTGATTGTGAACTTTGATACCTTTGGCCCATCATCGTTGAACTTCTTTATCTACACCTTCACGAAAACCGTGAACTGGGTGAGATACCACGAAGTGAAACAAGACGTCTTATTGAAAGTCGTCGGCATCATTAAAGAGCACAACGCAGATATCGCGTTCCCAACTCAAACACTGAAGCTCGACCCGATTCAAATGGCGAAAAACCAAGAAGACAGCGGTTTTTAATTCGCTCTTAAACACACAAAGCCCACTCAACATTGAGTGGGCTTTGTTTTATTTCGGGCTTACAAAACCTCAAAAAACATCGGTTATTTGGTAAGAACTATACGCGCATTGAGCGGTTGAACTGGACGATTGTTTTCCCCCATGACGTGTTCAAATTGCGCAATTTGCTCTGCCGAAATGCTTTGTGGATCTTTGATCACAAGCCAACGCACGCCTTCTGAACATGGTGGCGTAGTCAATGAGCCGTTAAATCGGTAGTAGTCTTTGTCGCTAGGAATCAAAGCGTTTGCATCGAAAGGAGCGCGAATCGTTACGTTTTGATCTCTTTCCGGCACATTTTCTAGCAGATTCGCCAAAGCAGGATTCGCTTTGCCTTGTTCAAAAAATACCGCCACTACTGCGAGATTGCCTTGCTCATCGGCATGAACGTAATGCGCTTCCAATGGGTAAGATTTGCCGTCGACATGGTTTTCAGATGGTGTGTGGAAATGAAACTGCTTTAAAGCAAACGCTTTGCCATCAATGGTCAGAACATTCTCTCCCTCAACGTTGGTTTGCAATGTGTGACCATTGTTTGTTAGCTCAACCACTTTGCCTTGGTAATTCAATTGCAGTTTTGCTAATTCAGCTTGCGTCGCCGAATGAATATCAATCGGGCTTTGGTTTTTACCTTGCGCACATTCAGAAGCAAACTCGCCCCAATGCTCTGGCCCGTGACTTCCTTCGTAGCCCCAGTTTGCTGCGTTGGCCGAACCAACGAATACCAAAGACAATCCAATCGCTGTAAGTGACTTTTTCATGATTTTCCTTATCCCTTCAAGTGAAGTGTTGTAAAAGCAAAGCCATACTAATCTCACAGGATTCGGTCGTTACAGAGTGGAAACTATGATTGCAAACAAACTTTGGAATCAACTCCTCTAGTCATGCAATTGATATGATGCTCAAAATTGAACATCAACGATTATTGAGTCGGTATAAGTGCCCGCTGGAGGGGTATTTTGGCTTGTCATTATCTGCGCGCGATAATTGTAGTTCTGTGGAGTGATACCATCTGGAATGGCATCGCCAGTATCGACATCGCTCTGTTCGCGGCGCTCTGCACTAGCCGAGCCCCAGCGCTCCGTCGATGAAGACTTATAGATTTCATATTCCAAATAGTTACCATCAGATGCCATCCTTCGTTGGCCTCCTGAAGCATTTACGCCATCGTTTAAACCAATGGTGAAGGAACTGTTCTTGGTACAAGTTAACGATATAACCTGACTAACGGGATCGAAGCCCGCCACCAATGGGGATGAACCAAAATCAATATCCGGCGCGGTTATCATACAGTCGGGAGTCACTTCCAACTCGACCGTAATAGTACTTTGAGCACTCCCCTCAGTCCGCATAATACATACTCCTGGTAGACCTACGCCCTTGCAGTAATTCCAATTCCAAGACGCCATAATTTGGTCTGTATAAGTTCCGGCCGAAAGGTTACTTCCAGCTCCCGTCCGAGCATAAAGAGGGAACTCAACTTGATCTCCAAACAGCCCCAGCAAATCTAACAAGTCGGTGTCTGTGAAAGTGTACAATTGGCCAAAAACATACTCTTCTGAAAGGCTTGAATCGCCAAAGATCTGATAGTTAATTACCGAACTGGCATCTCCTTGGGTGGTCATCTGCCCACCATTGAGGCTGGTAAATGTGACGGACACATAGTCGCCACTCAACAACGACACAAGTGTAGAAAAGTCACACTTAATCCCGGCATGAGGCTGGGCTGAACTTTGTTGCTGAGTGCTCGACACCGTAAATGAGGAAACGCTACCAAACTGGATTGAAGGTGTTGACGCAGTGAGCTGACAAGCTATTGTCGAGCACGAGAAAAAGAGAAGTAGACTAGCCAGCCAGCGATGCAAAATCATAGTGCCGCCTCATCTTCCGTTTTGAGGCAAACCTGACTATTCAGTGTTTGTATTTTTTGACTCTCGCGCTCATACAACCCTTCAATTGAAACTTTACATGGTGACTGCCCTTGAGGATAAAACAGAATGTAACTGCCCGGATCAACGCCTTCAAAATAGGTAAACCCATCCCACCCAATTTGACTGACTAATCCTGTCTCTGAACGCCCAAACGTGCCAAGCGGCAGGACTAGGTGATTTTCATCCACAACGGTCATACTCAATGCAATTTGCAGCTCAATGGGAAACTCTAATAAATAACCGTAACCTGCATGTATCGAAGCGAACTGCTCTGTCGTCGAAAATGCCGCATTCGCTGGTAAAGTGAGTGGGTCAATTTCATATTTGGCGGTGTAATACGCGGTAGCCCAAGGCACTAGCAAATAGCCATCCTCGTCAGTCACGCCAACAATTTGGTTTTCATATTTAACCGGAATACCGTCAAAACCACTGGTGCTGACCACGGCAAAGCTGTCATACACTTCGTTAGCAGGGAAGATTTTGCCATCCAATGTCGAGACTGAACCCGCTATTTCCGCAAAATAATCATAATTCCCACTGGTGCCATTGAGCCCTCCTCGAAACTGAGCCCACGAGGCACGATAGGTCAAATCGGCTTGCTTACGGTTTTCAGGATCTTCATTGAGGTCATGCGCTAAATTGATACCCCACCCACCTTTTATAGGCGCGAGGCGACTGTAACCAACGCGTCCTCGCACATCGCCATCATCTTCCCTTTTCAGCGTTAAGCCGGCACTGCCGCCAAGCGAACCAAAGGGCAACGAGAACTGCGCTAATGTCACTGCCTGACCACCAATACTGTGGTTGTAAGAGAGCGACATATTGATGTCAAAAGGCAGAGCATAACTGTACGTAAGATTGAGCGTACGCGAGCTAGAATCGGTTTGCTGAATATCGAAATAGCCACCGGAAAGTGAGCCCCAATCCCCTAGCCGTACTCCCATGTTGACTTACGATACATGACGAGACTTCAGCGATGCCTCCTCCCCTTTATTAAGCTTCTCGTAATTTGGCAAATGCGACAGGGTATAGAAATCAGCTTGCTCCACTTGCGTTCTAGCAGCGAAGCTAAACAACCTAGATTGGTAACTGTAACTCAGCGCGTATGAGCTGGATTGGTCTTTAAAATTACTTACTCGAAAAGATGCATCTACCGTACCTAAGTTGAACGCATTACTAACAAAACCCAGCCCCGCCACAATTAGGTCATCTTTTGCTTCAGCTTGTGTTTCCAAGGTTAACCAATCCGTCATTCCATGACGCATCGCTACAACAACGCCACCAGCACCATATTCATTCGATGCGTTTCCAAAATCTTCTCTGAGCGCACCAATACTGGCACTGTAGGAAGTAAATCCTGTTTTCAACAAATCGGAAGAGAGGAAAAACGGACTGGTCATGACCGTTTGTCGGCCTTGAGCATCAGTCGCAATGACGGTTGCTTCACCCGCGCCAGAGATCATGGGAATGTCGTTAATAACGAAAGGGCCTGGCCCGACGGCCATTGAGTCGGTTTTAAAGCCATTGATGAATAAATCCAAGGTCGTGGGCGCAGTGACCTCACCATAAAACGCTGGCAATGGCGTCGTCACTACGTCGGGGCGCATAGAAAAGTCATGCGACAACTGAATGACCGCCATTCTCACCGGCTGACCCCAAGACAAAGGACGGACGATGTAGTCTCCGACTTCCAAACGAAGTCGGCGCGCCTGATTGGCGTACTCATACCCTGTATCGAAACGGGTGTATTGACTGCTTTGCTGAGACTGAACATCGCGATGAAAATTGGATTTAAATATTCCCGTTGTAGAAAAAACGCCAAACTCAGAAAAGGCTCTGATTTCATGATCGATAGAAACCTCCTTTTGTTGGCTTTCGTTTTCATAAACACCAAAAACGTTGTAGTTAAACAGTCCCCCACGACCAAACTTAGCTGGAGAGAACCGCCCCATATCGTGTGCAGATAAACTCTGCATCGGCAGCCAGTTAGGCGGAACGTCGATCGCCAGTTGCAATGACGATTGCAAATAACGCACGTTAACCCCAGCAATAGAAGAAACGTCAATCCTGTCTTCCGTTCCTGGCAACGATTTGGCCGTAACGCCAACCGCTATTAGATCTTGCCGCTGGAGAAAGTACTGATCGCCAATGCGCTCGACTTCGGCAATATGCCCCGTCGCTCTTTGATTGATCACCAATTCTAGTTTCAAGCTAATATTGTTAAACTTATCAAAGGAAAAGTTTTCAGGATTCGGTAACTCAGAAAAACTGTTGGGTGAGTGGCTTTGTTGCTTAAATCGATGGAACTAAATCAAGAAGCTACGATCTGATCGGCTACACCCATCAATCATCGTAGCCTCATGCCTAAACCTCGTTGCAAAACAACTAACTGGAAGCAGTACAATAAAGCCTTAATCAACCATGGTTCTCTGACCTTTTGGATTGATGAGGAAGCGATAGCCGAGTGGAATCAAAACAAACAAGGCAAGCGTGGTAGACCTCGCCGATTCAGCGACTTAGCCATTACTACCGCACTGATGGTGAAACGCGTTTTCTCTATGCCATTGAGAGCGCTGCAAGGTTTTCTAGACTCAGTATTTAAGCTGGCTAACACCCCGCTAGTTTGTCCGCACTACACCTGTATAAGCCGCCGAGCTAAGGAAGTTGAGGTTTCATTTAAAACCAAAACCAGAGGTGCAATACAACATCTGGCAATTGATGCCACTGGCCTCAAGGGTTATGGCGAAGGTGAATGGAAGGTCAAGAAGCATGGTACTGATGGGAAACGCAGAATCTGGCGTAAGCTGCATATCGCAGTAGATACAAGCACCCACGAAATAGTCGCAGCAGAGCTGAGCTTATCTAACGTAACCGATGCCGAAGTGCTCCCCAACTTACTCAAGCAAACACGTCGACGAATCATCGAGATATCTGGAGATGGTGCTTACGACACAAGGAATTTCCATGATGCCATACGGATTAAGCGAGCTGTTCCGCTTATCCCACCAAGAGAAGGGGCTGCCTTCTGGGAACAAGGACATCCTCGCAATTTAGCAGTGGGCAGCCAAAAGCTCTACGGCTCCAACAAGAAGTGGAAAAAGCGCTATGGTTATCACAAGCGTTCGCTCTCTGAAACAGCCATGTATCGTGTGAAGCTGTTGTTAGGTGGGAAATTAAGTCTGAGGAACTACAACGCTCAAGTTGGTGAGACTTACGCTATGATCAAAGCGCTGAATAAGCTTACAGGGCTAGGTATGCCTGAAACTCAGTATATCGTTTAAGAATTAAGCACGATGGGGCAGGCATGGTTTCTCTATGAATTAAGCAACAAAGCTCATATAAAGCTCCATTTTCTAACATTCCACTGTATATCGATGATTGTTTTATTAGTTATAGCTCAAGCATTACAAACTAAGTGCATATAAAATACGAAACATATAAAAGAAGTAAGTTAGGTATAAAAACAGGCACACTTGAAAAATAAATAACCACAAAAGACAACTTTTACGAGGTATAAAACCAAAAAACACCCTTAAAAAATAAAAAAGTAATTTGGTTATTCTAAATACGAAAAGTGAAGCTTTGCTGAAGTTTCAGAAGAAAATAAAGTCGATTTGAACAGAGTCGAGCAGGAAATTGGTTATTAAACGGCAGTAAAATTCTAGGCTGAAATTAAGAAAATGGACGAAAAAGATAGGGCTAAAATAAACAAAAAGCGCCCCTTTTGGAGCGCTTTTCTTACTAGAACTGATTATTCCCAATCAAGAATAACTTTGCCCGACATGCCAGAGCGCATAACGTCAAAGCCTTCTTGGAAATCATCAATCTTGTAGTGGTGCGTGATGATTGGCGATAGATCCAAACCAGATTGAATCAGTGAAGCCATCTTGTACCACGTTTCGAACATTTCACGGCCGTAAATGCCTTTGATAACCAGACCTTTGAAGATCACTTGGTTCCAGTCAATACCCATGTCTGATGGCGGAATACCCAACAGAGCGATACGACCACCATGATTCATTGTTGTTAGCATTGAGTTGAATGCTGCTGGGTTACCCGACATTTCAAGACCTACGTCGAAGCCTTCTGTCATGCCTAGTTCAGCCATTACATCTTCAAGCTTCTCTTCAGCCACGTTTACTGCACGAGTTACGCCCATTTTACGAGCAAGCTCTAGACGGTATTCGTTTACGTCTGTGATAACTACATGGCGAGCACCAACGTGTTTAGCAACCGCTGCCGCCATGATGCCGATTGGGCCAGCACCTGTGATCAGCACGTCCTCACCCACAAGGTCGAAAGAAAGCGCAGTGTGTACCGCGTTACCAAACGGGTCAAAGATAGACGCTAGATCGTCAGAGATCTCGTCTGGGATCTTGAACGCGTTGAACGCTGGGATAACCAAGTATTCTGCAAATGCGCCTTCACGGTTTACACCCACACCGATAGTGTTACGGCATAAGTGAGTACGGCCGCCACGACAGTTACGACAGTGACCGCAAGTGATGTGACCTTCGCCAGATACGCGGTCACCGATTTCAAAGCCACGAACTTCCTGACCAATCGCAACCACTTCACCCACGTATTCGTGACCGACAACCATAGGTACTGGAATTGTCTTTTGTGACCATTCGTCCCAGTTGTAAATGTGTACGTCTGTACCACAAATCGCGGTTTTCTTAATTTTGATCAGAATGTCGTTATGGCCAACCTCAGGTTTGTCTACTTCGGTCATCCAAATGCCTTGTTCAGGCTTTAGCTTTGATAGTGCTTTAATTTTCATAGTATTCACCAAATATTGCCCCGCTCAGTGCGAAACAAAAAATCTCTATAAGGTTCATCATCACTCAACAATGCGGGATAAAAGGCTTAACCCAATGAGCCTGCTCCAACGGAGATTTGGGCAAGCCTTTGTCATCAAACCGCATCAACATGAGAGATATCGAACTTAGATAATGCCCATGTCTTTACCAACTTGGATGAACGCATCGATCGCACGATCTAGCTGCTCACGAGTGTGCGCTGCTGACATTTGAGTACGGATGCGCGCTTGGCCTTTTGGTACTACAGGGAATGAGAAGCCGATTACGTAGATGCCTTTTTCTAAAGCACGCTCAGCGAACTCCGCTGCAACTTTTGCATCGCCCAGCATGATTGGAATGATCGCGTGGTCTGCGCCGCCCATTGTGAAACCTGCTGCTTCCATACGAGCACGGAAATGCGCTGCGTTTTCCCATAGACGGTCACGTAGGTCGCCGCTTTCTTCTAGTAGATCTAGAACGCGGATAGAAGCGTTTACGATTGCTGGTGCAACAGAGTTAGAGAATAGGTATGGACGAGAGCGCTGACGTAGCCAGTCAATCACTTCCGCTTTACCAGATGTGTAGCCGCCAGAAGCGCCACCCATTGCTTTACCTAGCGTACCAGTGATGATGTCGATACGGTCAACCACATTGTGGTACTCGTGCGTACCTGCACCCGTTTTACCCATGAAGCCAACCGCGTGAGAGTCATCAACCATGGTCAATGCGCCGTATTTTTCAGCTAGGTCACAAATAGCCGGAAGGTTAGCCACCACGCCGTCCATAGAGAACACACCGTCCGTTACGATAAGAATGTGGCGAGCACCTGCTTCTTTCGCTGCGATCAGTTGTTGCTCTAGCTCTTCCATGTTGTTGTTTGAGTAACGGAAGCGCATTGCTTTACATAGACGAACACCGTCAATGATTGAAGCGTGGTTCAGTGCATCAGAAATGATCGCATCTTCTTTACCAAGAATGGTTTCGAACAGACCTGCGTTTGCATCAAAGCAAGAGGTGTAAAGAATCGTATCTTCTTTACCGAGGAATTTAGAAAGCTTTTGTTCTAGCTCTTTGTGGATGTCTTGAGTACCGCAGATAAAACGTACTGATGCCATGCCGAAGCCGTGCTCATCCATGCCAGCTTTACCCGCTTCGATAAGCGCTGGATGGTTTGCTAGGCCTAGGTAGTTGTTCGCACAAAAGTTCAGTACTTCTTCACCTGTCGAGATTTTAACAGCGGCTTGCTGTTGAGAGGTAATGATACGCTCTGCTTTGTAAAGACCTTCAGCCTTCACTTCTTCAATTTGCTGTTGAATCTGTTGGTAAAATGCAGAAGACATTCGCAATTCCTTCCTAGTTGTTTTGACGAGTTTTCACTCATTTCGAATTTGGTTTAGCCTTTACCTGACGGGCGTCACAGGCCATCAGCTATCAATTAATTGTAGTGTAAAACAAGGAAAGGAAAACGATTATCCCTCAAGGTGGAAAAGCATTAATGAATTTGGGGAACAAATAACATCAATGCTTTTCTATGAGGTTGTATTGAAAGGAGTTATGACCAAGTAGGTTGGTTTAGAAGTTGCTCAAACTCCTTCGCTGGCACAGGGCGGCTATAGTGGAAACCTTGGCCGAACTCACAGTTTAGCTCGTTGAGATAATCCACATGGCGCTGCTCTTCGATACCTTCTGCGACAATTTTAAGACGCAAGGCTTTGGCCATAGCAATGATCACGTTGACCAGTTCACGATCAGAGTCGTTCTCAAACACGTTTTGCATAAAACTGCGGTCGATTTTCAGACGGTCAAACGGGAACTTCTGCAAGTAACTCAGTGCAGAATAGCCCGTACCGAAGTCGTCAATCGTCAGCTTGGTACCGAGCGCACGTAGGTTATCCAGCATGTACACCAACTCATCATCATGGTTAAACAACAAGCTTTCGGTTACCTCGACATCAAATTGCTCAGCAGGCAAACCCGATTCTTCTAAGCTTTGCCTAATGAACGCCAATAAGCGATCACAATAGCGGAATTGAACGCTAGAGAAGTTCACCGATACAAACAACGGCGAAATGGATTGCCACTGCGAGGCTTGATGACACGCTTGCTGAATGGCGAACTCGCCAAGTTGATGAATCAATCCGTTTTTCTCTGCAATCGAGATGAACTCTTCTGGATTGACGAAGCCGAACTTCTCATCGTTCCAACGCATCAATGCTTCTGCGCCAACAATTTTACCGCTTTTCAATTCAATGATTGGCTGATAGTACATTTCGAGCAGTTGGTTCGAGATCGCATTACGCAATCGACTTTCTAGATCCAAGTAACGCTGTAGATCTTGGTTCATGTTGTGGTTGTAGAAACAGAACGCATCGCGGCCATCTTGCTTCACGCGGTACATTGCCATGTCGGCACACGCCAACAGTTGCTCGGCGTTATCACCGTCGTCTGGGAAAACCGACATGCCGACACTGCCCGTCAGGAAAAACTCGTGATTATTCCAAACAAACGGTTCACTAAAGGCCGATAACACACTCGAAGCAACGCGCTTCGCGGTATCGTTATCTGGTAAATCTGGAATCACCAACAGGAACTCATCCCCACCGATTCTGGCGAGCAAATCGGTTTTTCTCGCGACGTTTTGAAGACGCTGAGCACTGAGTTTGAGAATTTCATCCCCGACAAAATGGCCCATAGAATCGTTGATCTGTTTGAAGTGGTCCAAATCAATAAACATCACCAATACTTTCGAACCCGTGCGAGATGCTCGAATAAGTTCCAACGCCAATCGTTCTGAGCCATAACTGCGATTTGGCAATTCTGTTAAGGTGTCGTATTTGGCTTGGAATGCAAGCTCTTTCTCCGATGCTTTTCGACGCTCTATTTCTTTGGTGAGTTTGTGGTTTTGTTGAGAAAGAATATCTTTACGCTTTTTCTCTTCCTCAAGCTTTATCTTTAATTCCAATTTATTATTGTTTGCGATAAATGCATAACACAGCGCAATAACAATCATCACGGCGAGAATACTTAGCCCAACAATAAAGAGTCGAGAAGTAAAAATATCTCGCTCGTTGAGCGGTTCAAACCATGCCATCAATTTAAAGTGATGTTGTTCCACTGGCACTTCGAAATATATTTTCCCATCCAAAACCTTAGAAAGAAAATGATTCTCATCTGCATTAGTGGTTGAATTTTTAGTGATGGAATCCCACACCACCATTTCAACATCTTTTATTTTCAGCACCATGCGACTGTAGCTGTCTTCGTGCTCTTGATTGGTTAATTGCTCAATAACAATATCTTTATTGATGTCCGCAATTAAAAAAGCCACTGGTTTCCCAGAAAATTTGACTTGCTTAATCACTTGAATCCGAATGTTGTCAGCATCACGAGTGGCACAAACTTCTTCCGGATGCCCGTGTTGGGTCATCAAATCATGAATATCCATTGGCTTGAGATCTTTTGGGCCAGTCGTGACGATGGTTGTTCCGTCACTGCCCACCAGCGTTAACTTGTTGTAGATGTTGCTACTGTTGATCAACTTGCCGTCAATCTTCTCATCAAATCTACGTTTTAAGTTGATTAAACTTGCACCTAGGCCATATTCCATCGACATACCAGATGCTAAGTTTGCAAAAAAAGTTTGAACGGTTTTGTCACTCGATAAATTATCTACGTCTTCACTTGCGATAGTAAATAAGTTGTCTAGTGTGCTTGCATAGCTTTTTACTTTTAAATCCAGCTCTCTATATTGAGAGTCTTTTAATTTATTCTGTCCAAGACTTGTAACAACAATAAGTATCGCTAAATAAATAGAAACGATTATTGCGCTTATCGTTATTATCTTTTTACTGGATATTTTTTTAACAGCCTTTTTCATCGAATTTTCTTACTATCTTCTAAGAAGTAATCGTTATAAAAGTAGTAAATGGACGGGTAGTATTTTTTAACGAGCTTTTCATACGTCCCATCTTTTTTAATAGAATCTAAATAACGATCAAACGCTTCGCGTAATTCCGGTGAATTTTTACGGAACGCAACAGCCATTTTTTGATTTTCAGAAACAGGGCCAATGACTTTTATTTCTCCCGGCCATTTTTCTAAAGCAATTAATGTGTCTGCTACATCCAATAAGGTACTTTCAGCATCATTTTTCATGATGGCAGGTACCATTTCGTTTAAGAGTCGTTTGCCATCGGGCAAAATCACTTTGGCACCCGTGTCGTACAAGTCGTAAAGGTTTGGGTCTAGGCACGAATGCTCTAGCGCCAACACTTCTCGTCCATCGATCAACTCTTTCACTGTCTTGACGTCTTCGTCGATCGAGCCACTTGGCTTAATTGGACTTAAACTTGAATCGGTACGAGAAACAAGCCATACCGCCGATGGGAAGTAGTCCTGAGAAAAGTCCAATACCTCTTCCCGCCAATCCAAAATCGTCACGCCATTGGCAATCAGATCACCCTCAATTGGCACACTGCCACCCACTACTGCGCGGTTGTGTCGGTATTGAACATCTTGACCTGTCAGCTTACCGACCATGTCACTCCACTGAGCCGGTACGTACTCATATCGCACACCTAACGAGCTCGCAAATCCTTTTACGATATCGACATCTAATCCTGTCAGCGTGTGCATTTCACCTTGCTCGATGTAAGAAACAAAGTTGGCATAAGGCACACCGATATGACGAAGCACACCACGTTCACGGATTTCTTTAAGGTCATTAGACCAAGCCGAAGAAGACATCACGGACGCGGCCAAAATCGCCACAGCAGTGATGGTTCGTTTAAGTGTTTTGACTGACATTGTGTATATCCTTCCCTTCAACAAAGCGCCCATAAATGGGCGCTTGAGTGATAAACAACGACGTTAGAACGAGTAGTACAGATCAGCAATCGCTTCGACCAATCCTTCTACATCTCGCTCATCATGGAACAAGTGTGTAGAGATACGAAGCGCGTACGTGTCGTGTCCATCATCTTTGTACAGCTTGAAGTTCGTTGTACGGATGATGTAGCCATATTCTTCACGCAGACGGTCACGGAACTCAGTCAGGATTTCTTCGTTCGTCACATCATAAAATGGGTTGAACGTCGTTAATCCACTCGTCAGCCCTTCCACATTTGGCGAGAACATTTTCGCATGTGGCAGCACGTCTTGGAGTGAGGTTTTACATTGGTCACTCAACGTTAGAATGCGGTCTTGGATTCGGTCACGACCAATCTCATCCCACATTTTACAGCTATCAGCCAGCGCTTGTTTAGCTGGGTAGTTGTCGTTACCAATGTACTGCATTTGGATTTGCTTACCTAAGTAATCCGCATGAGAAAGCGACGAGTTTATCAACCACAATGGATTTTCCCGGTCGCTCCAGTATTCGTTCAAACGATTACCGTTGTCGCGCACGTATAAAATGCCTGTTGCGCCCGGGCCACACTGCCATTTATGGCCAGAACCAGAGTAGAAATCACAATCCAGATCATGTAGGTCAAGATCGAACATACCCACCGTGTGAGCACCATCCACTAACGTTGGAATTTGGTGCTCTTTTGCAAGAGAACAAATTGCCTTTGCTGGCAGCGCAGTACCGGTCTTGTATGTGATGTGAGAGAACACAATCAGGCGAACATTGTGGTGCGCTTCAATAGCGTCACGGAATGCTCGAATGTAGTCTTCTTCAGAAACGTCTTCAGTACCTGTAAACACTGGTAACTGAATTTCCACGACTTCTACACCAAAGCGGTGTTTTACAACATTCAGCGGAGATGTCGCTGCAATGTGTTCGTGGTGTGTAGTAAGAATCACGTCTCCCGGCTCGAAATGCAGACCATTAATGATCGAACATAGACCGTCAGTCGTGTTGCGGCTTAGGATGATTTCGTCAGCATTTGCGCCAAAACCTGGTGCAATCTCTGCGATCATGTCTGAAACGTAAGGGAACTTACCAAACTTACCTTTCATGTCCCATGGGAACTTCGCCACTAATTTGTTGTTGTCTTCATAGCCTTCAAGAACATGTTTCGGCATTGAGCCTGTTGTACCAATGTTCATGTAAGTCGTTCGTTTATCCAAAACGAACTGCTTTTGCACTTTACGCCAAAAACGCTTATCGTGCTTTCTACCTAGCCCGCGGCTGCTCCAATCAATTTTCTGTTCTCGAGCTTGTGCTACACCTGAAAAAGCAGAAGCACCAACACCAGCTACAACGGCACCCGTTGCGCCTTTAAGAAAATTACGTCGGCTGCGATTAGTCTGAATAGAATCCTTGTCGCTCATTTTTTTCGATCCTTGTCGGAAATTAGCCATATTATTAATTTTTAAACGCGTAACTATCTGTTACTAAAACATTATTACCTATTCAAACCAGACTTTAATTTTTTACTCTGCCATTAAGTGACTTTAGTTCCACTTTTTTAGCTTATTTGATGACATAAGCAACAGTTTCGCCTCCAACCAATAAACAACTGAATACATATTAAAATATTCATTAAATTGACTATTTTTATGACAAACGCTTAATAATAGTTTTATCTATAAACAAGCAGTGAGCTTTGTTATAAATTCATTAAAAATTTAACTTTGTATTAATTAGAAAATTCAGCGTCATATTTGTTCAACTGCGACTATTCTTTTTATAACCAAGTAATCTCAATATGTTAAGTTTCATAAAATGGCTTGATGTTTAAATGAACAGTTAATTTTTAGACCATATATAGCGAGATCTAAAGTAGTTCAAACAAATGTACGGTCTAACTCTTAGCTGCGAGAACAAACCACTTGGATATACGCTCAAATGAATACTTTATAAAGAAGGAAATCGCATGTTAAAAGGATTGCTGTGCATCTCAGCGGCGGCTGCTTTCGTGATGACACCAAACGCGTTGGCCCAATCAATCACCATGACCGATTTGGGTACTAACCAAGCCGTCGGTACGGTGGAATTATCGGAGAGTGACTACGGAATTGTATTCACGCCGAATCTGTCAGGAATTCCAGCCGGACTACATGGTTTTCACGTCCACGCTAACCCATCCTGTGACAGTGCAGAAAAGGACGGTAAAACCGTAGTAGGTGGCGGTGCGGGCGGCCATTACGACCCAGACAATACTGGCCAACATGGTTTTCCATGGACCGATGGCAACCATCTTGGCGATCTGCCAGCGTTGTACGCCGACATGGAAGGAAACGCCAACCAACCAGTTTTAGCTCCGCGCCTCAAAATGTCTGATTTAAAAGGCAGAGCCTTGATGATTCATGCCGGTGGGGACAATCACTCGGATCAACCAGCCAAATTAGGTGGCGGCGGTGCACGCATTGTGTGTGGCGTGATCGATTAAATCATGATCTGTCTGATTCACACTTCCTCATGCGGCAGGAAGTGTGAATCGTTGTGTAAACTGATGCGATGTCGCATCGGTTTCAAGATGACTGTGATGCAGCATTAAAATGGACTGGACAATTTTAGTACCAATGCCTAGCGCGCCAGCTTGCGCATTCAGCTCTATTTGGTTGGAAAAAGTAAAACGAACTTGAGATGTATTATCGCCCCGTTTTACATCGCAACTCACGGTCGCATCCAACGGACTATGCCGAAGTGCATTTTCCAATAAATTCAATATCAATCGTTCTAATAACCCCTTATCACCTATCACTTGGATTGGCTCATCTACGGTAATGTTCAACGTCACGCCTTTACGTTGAAACTGACTTTGCATGGTTTCGGCGCATTCTGCCATTAGTTGGCTAATATCAATCGGAAGATACTCATAGCTTGGTAGCGGAGCTTCTTGTTTCGCCACATCCAACAGAGCGTGCAATTGCTGGGAGAGTTTTTCACTGTTGCGAAACGCCACTTCAATGAGCGGATCGGGGTCAGGATGCTGCAAACGCCAAGTTTCCAAATACCCAAGCACACTCGAAAGCGGCGTTTTTAAATCGTGGCTCAATTGCAAAAGACTTTGGCGGCGATGAGAGGATTGATATTCAAGTTGTAAAAATTGCTGCTGGATGTGTTTTGCCATCAATTGATACGAACGAGCAATCGGCACTAGCTCCGGCACTTGATGTGCAAAATCGGGTTGTAGGCGAAAGTCGTGTTCGGCTTGTTTTTGCAGTTGATCGGTCACACGTTCAATCGGGTTTAACAAGCTGCGCTTAACCAAGAAATATGAGCCAAAAGCGAAACCTAAAATCGAAATAAGCACTAAACCCGCAAGCGCCAAGTACGACGAATCCACTTGAGCGTTGGCAATGGCCGTATGACGAGAGCTTCCGATCACCACGTACAAATAACCAATGGTTGAGCCAAGCTCCTCTATCGCTGCGACAGAAAAGACTTTGTGTTCATCACGATTACGCGGGTCATCGCCTAGAATCGGGAAAGGTTCTCCACTGAGAAACTGACGAATAGGAGCCAGATTCACCGCTCCCATCAATTCCGTCCCTTCTGGCGCAGCGTGCGTAGTAATGTTGCCTTGGCTATCAAGAAAATAGATTTCGAAATCAGGCCCTATCAACATGAGGGTGTGGAAAATCGACTTGAGTGCTTTGGGATTGTAGTCCGTACCAATCATGAGCGGATTATCATCCCGCATGTGACTGGCTAGATCTTGATGTAAGCTTTGCTTGGTGCGAAGCTCAATGGTCTCTTTTTGCCAATTGTAAGTCAGCGCAATGGCCGCCATCGCCAAACAAAACCAAACCGTGGTGAATACCACCAAACGAGATTTGAAGCTCATCTTATCGCCTCCTCACACCGCCTATTATGGGCGCGGCTGAAATTTGTACCCAACACCCCAAACCGTTTGAATAAAATGATGCTCTGAGTCCGACAACGACAGCTTGCTGCGCAAGCGATTAATGGTGCTACAAACCGTGTGATGATACCCTGCATGATTGGTGTTCCAGACATGATCCAACAGCTCGTCCTTACTGTAGACTCGACCGGGACGAGTGGCGAGAAACTGTAGTAAGGTAAACTCGGTTGCCGTCAGCGCGACGTCTTTATCGTTGAGCGAAACCTGATGCAATTGGGGAATGATCTTCAAGTCACCAAAGTTAAGTGCCCCATCTTCTGCTTTTTCTGGAGTCGGCTTTTCAGCGACTTGATTAACGCGCCGAAGTACATTTCTCACCCGAGCTTGAAACTCTAAAACACTAAACGGCTTTGTAATGTAATCATCGACGTCAGCTTCCAACCCATCCACTTTATCCATCTCACCGTCTCTTGCGGTCAACACCAAAACCGGCGTCCAATCTTGCCGTTGACGCAAGTGATGGCAGATATCTAAACCATCACCATCGGGTAAACCTCTGTCGAGGATCACCAAATCAAACGACTGCTGCTGATAAGTATTTCTACCCGCTGCAACGCTGGATTCTCGACTGACTTGATGCCCCTGAAACTTGAGATGCATTTGAACTAGTTCGGCCAAGTCATCATCGTCTTCAATCAACAATATGTTCGCCACCACGTTGGTTGTGTGCCGTTCCATAATCCTTTCCTTGTCTGGGAGACGCCTCATTCTGCAAATGACCGGAACGGAGCCGTATTTCTTTCAACAAGGTCAGTCTCCCACAAGGTCAGAAAGTGCTCTGGTGGTGGAATGAGGGATAAAAGCATGAACAAACACTTTTAGGAAAGGATCCGCCACCAGAGCAGGTGAGTTATTCAACGCGCGTGATCGTGACCTTCGCTCCAGGATTTAGAAAACGATGGTTTGCCGACAAGGTTGAATCCGCCAGTCCATCATCATGGCTGATGACGCCAGCGTGAAACGCGACCGCATCATTCATATCGTTTCGAGTTGAGTTAAATCCTTCTCCGCCACCCGCAGGGCCGGGAATCGTGGCCGCCAATTCGTCATTAAGCTCTGTGCCAGAATCCCACACGTTCATGTTCATCTCGTAACTCTCACCCACTGCGAGTGACTTGATCGATAATCCCGTTTCGCCAACAAAGGCATCATTAGTGTTCACAAGCATCGAACCCAGCGACAAATAACCATAACGATGAGGATTGACCGTGATGGAGACTTCGTCCGATGAGCCCGGCAGCAGCAAACCATTGCCAGATACACCTTGGTAGACGTTGTCGTCACTGTTCATCAGAGCAATCAGCTCGGCATTGCTGCCACCCTCGGCTAAGTGTTCTAACTCAACCGACGCACTTTGACCAATTTCGAATAGCTGAAAATTGCTATTGTGAGTCAGCACCGCCAATGGAGACATCGGTTGATTCGCCGTTAAGTTCTCGACATTCACCGTATATCGGTATGACTTCGCGACATCATTATCGTCATCATTCGGACAACCAGCGAGTACTCCGACAGAGGCCGCTACCAGTAAGATTTTGTATTTCATACCTCCTCCTTACTTCACAACAATTGTGATGGTTGCTACTGGGTTTAACCAACGATGATGACTGCTATCGAGATCACTCTTGCCACCAGCCGGATCGCTGTCACCCAAATTACCCGGATGAATGTGAACCTTGTCGTTGCTCACCGCCGTTTCTACGCCAGTACCACCGCTACCGAAGGTAATAAAAGGAGGATTAGGAATGCTGGACGCTAACTCATCGTTCGCTTCAGTGCCCGCGTCGTAACTGTTCAAGGTCGCTTTGTAAGTGCCCGCTTCGGTTGGAATTTTCCAACTGTCTAAGCCGACAAAACCATCATTGGTTGGCAATAGCATCGCGCTAAGTGAGAGGTAACCGTGATCGCCACTATCCAAAGTAAACGTGGTCGCAGCGCCCGGATTGAGAATACCGCCCGCAGGGTTTTCTACAACTGCGCCGCCTGCGTTGCCAATCACGGTCGATAATCCAGAAATATCCCCACCTTCAGCCATCGCTTCAAGCTCTGCTGTGGCGAATTCTCCGACTTTAAACATGTGCAGATCTGAGCCATGCGCCGCGACGATAAGCGGTGTAAAGTAAATGCCTTTGGTTGCGTTGGTAACCGTAATTTCTAGTTCCGCCGCTTGAGCTGATGCCGCGCCAACCGCCAGAGCAACAGACGTCATGACAAGACTAAGTTGGGTACGTTTTTTCATTGTGAATCCATCCTTTTATGAGAGTGAAACCCCAAGCCCTTGAACATCGTCTTTTGTTGGCTTGAGCAGCATTGCTTTCGAACGTTTGTCATTCTTGTCTTTAAGCATGACGAGCAAATATCTCGGTAACTTCATCGAATTCTCATAAAATTCTCACAACTTCTTATCTCTTTCATTCCGTTATAAAATAGCGTCCATCCGTTCCCCAAACGCACATTAAAATGCTCAACAATTTACTTACTGCATACTATGGAGAAATCTACGGTATTGCCTTTTTCAGTCACTATCTCAACAACTACAAACAGGCAGAGCAACGCGCGCTTTGGCAAACTTTAGTCGACGTGGAAAAACTGACCGCTGAAAAACTCAAACCTGTTTTGCAAGCACATGGAATGGAGATAGAAGACCGTCATCAAGAAATGATGGAAAAAGGTCTTTCCGATGCAGAAAAGTGGATCGATTTACCTTGGTCAGAGCTGGTTGCCACGCTACTCAATTGGGTTGAGCCGTACGAAGTGACATACCGAGAATGGCAAACTCTCGCGATAGAGAAGAATTCAAACGCTGTCAATTTTCAAACTGCATTTGATTTAGTCGCAGAACATGAAACCGCCATTTATCAATGTTGGCAGCGTTATCATACTAACGAGTCTGGGTTGCCGATTCTTCACGCCTTTTTGGCAAAATATCGTTAAAGCGAGACTGGCACACTTGCACCTCGTAAAGCCCTGCCAGACAATACTTTTAATACGCCGCTTAGAACGGAATCTTTATGGTTAATCCAAAACTCATTGCTCTACTGCCCGATTTGGCCTCCTTTATTTTGGTGGTCAACGAAGGCAGTTTTACTGCCGCAGCCAAACAGCTTGGCGTTACCCCATCAGCGTTAAGCAAACTGATCACCCGTTTGGAGCAAGCCCTCAACGTGAAGTTGTTTGAACGCACCACGCGCAAGCTGATCATTACTCAAGCAGGGCAAAAAGTGTATGACCAAAGCATTGCGATGGTTAATGCCGCGCAGCAAGCCGTTGAGCTATCTGCGGAAGAACATGCCGAACCAACTGGCGCGCTCACGGTAGCGGCACCAGAGGCGTTTTTAAACTCGGTCTTGCAACCGTTCGTGCTGCCTTTTTTGCAACGTTATCCAAAAATTCAGCTCAAGCTGCGCGCTGCCGACGGGGAAATCGACCTGTTTCGTCAGGGCATTGATGTTGCCTTTAAACTCACCGATAAACCGGATGAAAATTTGGTGCTCAAAGAGATCAGCAAAACCAATCTGGTTTTGTGTGCGTCGCCAGACTACCTCGCACAAAGAGGCATGCCAGAACATCCGACGCAACTTGAACAGCACGACTGTATTTACCTAGCAGAAAACGACAAAGACAACATTTGGTCGTTTTTTAAAGAAGAGGCGTTTCATTCCATCGCGGTCAGTGGTCGGTATGCGGTCAACCATTCGCAAATGCGCCTAAATGGCGTCAAGGCCGGTTTAGGGATTGGCATCTTCCACGATTTCGTGGTGAAAGAGGCATTAGAGCGCGGAGAAGTGGTCGAAGTGTTGTCCGATTGGATGATCAAAAGTAACTACCACGGTGCGGTCGCCATGCAGTACGCACAAACCAAATACATGCCTGCACGTCTGCGTGTATTTCTCGACTTTGTAAACGAACATCTCGTGTCTAAGGAACCCAACCATGTTTAATGCGATTCATCACGTCGCTATCATTTGCAGTGATTACCCAACATCAAAGCGTTTTTACACCGAAGTGCTAGGGCTACAAATCATCGCAGAAAACTATCGTGAAGCTCGAGACTCCTACAAACTCGACCTTGCGTTGCCGGACGGAAGCCAAATCGAGCTGTTCAGTTTTCCCGGCTCACCGGAGCGACCAAGCTTTCCGGAGGCGCAAGGCTTGCGACATTTGGCGTTTCAAGTCGACAACGTTGAAGAAGTAAAAGCGTATCTGGAATCCAAACACATCGCTGTTGAACCCATTCGCATTGATGAGTTTACGGGCAAAGCATTTACGTTCTTCCAAGATCCCGATGGCTTACCATTGGAGCTTTATCAGAAATAAAAAGAGCCAGCAATTCGCTGGCTCTTGTTTTATACCAATTCGACACCTTAGTTCAGTGCTGCTTTTAGCTTCTCGACACGGTTGAACACCACCCAGTCCAAAAGCAAAACGCTCACAATGGCTAAACCGCCCATCGGGAACGCGGCACAAATGGCAACCAATGTGGCTAACCCCAATTTCCACACTCCGTCATGTTGAAATTGTGGCGGCGCGCCAAGCGATGCGCTGCGACTTGGTCGACGTAACCACCACATCCCCACTCCGGAAATAGCAATCAGAATAAATGCCAAACAGAACAGCACATTCAACGCCTTATTGATGATGCTTACATCTCCTTGGTGAAGTGAGACACCCACAGCCATTAACTTGGCAAACCAGCTGTAATCCTGCCAAGTCACATCCACCAGCAAACGACCTGAGTATTGGTCAAAATGGCTGGTTCGATCTTGTCTTGGGTCAGAGATGTCCCCTCCCATTGAGTTGGATGCAACGGTGTAAACACCGTCATCTGAACGAGGCAAGAATACTTTGTAGCTGGTAAAGCCCATCATTTCTGCTTTAAGAATAATGTCGTCAATCGATAACGCGCGATGGCTCCCAGTGTAAGACGCCCCCCTTTCCATGTTCGCGTGATCATGGACGGGTTTATCTTTCGATTCAGGTACGGCAGCAAGCTCTAAGTTCCAAGGCATTTCTTCTGACGAACCGTGGTTAAGATCCTGATGCGTCAATGTCGACTCTGGCTTTTCACCCCAAGTGTAATAGGTCGGAAACGTGTTCCAAGCTTGAACCATCTTTGCCCCCCAAATTCCAGCCCAAGACAAACCAGAAATCAGAAAAAACAGTAAAACGAGGGACAACACGCCACCTAAGTTAGCGTGCACATCGCGCAATACAATACGAGAACCTTGGGCAACACGGATTTTCAAAAAGCCCGCTCGACTGGCGTTGTCGCGAGGAAGCCAGAGATACAAACCCGACACCAAAAGTAAAATACCTAAGCTGGCTGATATTTCGATTAAACGATCGCCAAACTCACCAATCAGCAAGGTGCCATGAATGTTATTCATCAGCTCATAAACGCTGTCTGAGCGATCAATGGTGCCTTGAACCTCGCCCGTGTATGGATTGACTGCAGCAACGAGCGAACGTCCATCTTCCGCTTTAATTGAAAATCGGTTGGCAAGATGCGCTGTTTTGGCAGGCACAAATTGAGTAACGCTGAAATCAGGATAGGCTTGCTTAACCGACTCTAACTGGACGGACACTGGTACTTTGTGCTCTTGCGGCACCACTTTTAGCGTAGTCTCATAGCGTGCCAGTTCAATCTCATCATCAAACAGCATCACCAGTCCGGTGACGGACAGCATGAGCATAAATGGGATAACGAATAATCCTGCGTAGAAATGCCATCGCCACGTCATAAAGTAGATGGATTTTGCGCGCGACGCTTCCTTGAGTTGAGGCTTTGTTGAGTTTCTCAACATGTTTATTTCCTTTTCATTTTTGCACGCCAAAAACGCTGACCAAATGCTTCCCCCCACATGCTTTTCTATGCGGTGAAATTTGGACAGGTTTGGGAGTGCGACTGCTTGAATGAGCAGTGTATGTGTGACTTTACTTATTGTTTTTATGGATTATGAAAAAGAAACCACAGGCGGCGCACGTGGAACTGGCGTTTCAAATCGTACACTTAGAGCCAAAAAAGTGTAGCGTTCAGAAATTACCGAGCTCAGTCGTGAAAGTATCGGTGTAGTTGGAAGTGAATCTTGGTGGAAAGTGGAAAAGTGACTAAATGGACACGGCTTGCCCTTGTGCGTCACCGAGCTGTCGCCCTCTTCTATCTGAACCAGCTCGAAACCGTTTAGCGTACAAAGCGTCGCCCACACGCCCATGCTGTTACCATGAGCATTGATAACAGGCATCAGTGTCACGAGCACCCAACTTAAGGCGCTAGCGAATAACATGGAGCGATAAAAAGGAATTAATCTACGCATAACGGTGACTTAACAAATTTCACACAGAGTAGCCAATTCTGAGTTTCAGCTCAAAAAGAGGATCAATAAGTGATTACTACCTCACAATCATTATGTTGACAGAGACAAAAAAGCCCGCAAATTTGCGGGCTTTCTTTCAATCATTCATGCACGTAAGCGCTGCTTAACCAAACAGCTTGCTCCAAATGCTTGGATTACGCTTGTCGTGGTACTCTTCACGAAGGCTATCGATCTCACGCAGTTGCGCTTTTGCTTCTGTCAAATTACCTGCATCCAGATCCGCTTCGATTTTGTCTAGCGTTACCGACAGTTTGTTGAAACCTTCTAGGTAAGTATCAAACTTTTCTGGTGGGTAATTACCACGTTTTGACTGTTCTACAATGGCTTGTAAGCTATCAATCGCTGATTTCATGGTTTCCACGTCAGACGCTTCTGCTGCCTGTTTGAATTCCATCTTCATCTGCTTCATGTTTTGCTTCAAATCAACCGCTTCTGCCATCGCGTATGTTGAGCCCAACGCAATCGCACACCCTAGAACTAAAGGACGTAACATTTTCACTTCTCCATTTTAGTGCCGAATTCTGTGTCGGCTTCGTTTACCCAAATAACTCGCCACGCTAATACGCATTGTAGGAATATTCGGGTATTTAAGAGGGGCAGTGTAAAGCAATCTTACCTAGGGTGCATACCTAAAATGTAATCAAGTTTATGCGTTGCGAATCTCGTCATACTCTGCGATTGGCAAGCGGCCACGCAGTTCAAGAAATGACAAAAACTGTTTAGCAGAGTGAGTAATCACTTTGTTGCTATCAATATCAAGGTTGTCCATCAGCTCACTGACAAGCTCCAGATTGCCCACATCATGACAAAAGTGTGCATCGCTTCCCGTAGTAAAATACACATCTAACGCTTTGCCGATTTGCGCAATTTCATGACAACGATCCACACTGCCAACACGGCTGTTGCCTTTGAGCGTGGTGTTATTGATTTCTATCGCTACATTGTGCTCTCTAGCGCACTTCAGCACTTGTTCAAAATCGAAGTCGAAGTTCGGGTTACCCAAATGCCCTAACGCATCAACGCGACCGCTTTTGATGACGTTTATCAGCGCTTCAGTATGTGCTTCTTTATTGGCAGGTGGAAAAACGGGCTCGTGGAAACTGGCAATAACCCAGTCCAAATTGCGATCGACGCTTGGCGGAATATCAATTTCACCTTCAATGTTAAGTATGTTGGATTCCACTCCGCGAACGATGGCAACATCTTCAAGAAAACGAGGCAGAATTTTTTGGTTGGAGAAAAACCAGTAGTGAGGCGCACCCGGCATCGACTCCGCATGGTCCGTCGTGCAAAACATGGTTAACCCGTTCTCTTTTGCCGACTTTGCGTTTTCAATCAACGTACTATACGCATGACCACTCGCGTAAGTATGCGTGTGGGTATCAACCTTAAATTCCATCATCCAGTCTCTTGAGTGCTCAAATTTGCGGGTATTGTATACCCTCGTGCGGTCAAGATGTAGCGAACACCGAAAATGCGGCGGTGAACGCTCTCTTACTCAGCCTAGAAATGGAAAAAGTGAGTCTCGATATTTAGTGCTATTGCGAGTCCGTTTCCTCACAAATACTTTTAATCAATGGCAACGCTTTTTCCCACCCATTGTTGAACATCGATACAAAGTCACTGTGAGTGTGAATGGTGATGTTGAGCAACAAGCGTTCGTCTTCTGTGTCGATCTGATAGATCTCACGAGATCCAATCCACTTGGCGGCGATATCGGCGTCCAACTGTTGCCTATTGTCGGGGTTAAAGATGGCAACATGATGAAACTCTAGCCGATGCAGTGGCTGCACAGAATCAATCACTGCGCGAGTGCCGCCCATATCCGGATCAAAAAAGGTGATGTCGCTGCCCTCTTCCCACTCTCCTTCGAATTGAGATTGAGGTGAAAATGCCTGCGCCCAACGCTTGTAAAGCTCAGCATCCGTCAGCACTCTCCATACGCGCTGCGGAGTCGCGGTTATTTCTACGTAATAGTTTAATGTAAGCATGTTTTCTCTCCCTGAACCTTCATTGACGCTAGTTTATTCTCAGGAAAAATCAAATTTGCTTGCGTTTTAAATGCTTATCTCAACTTACTTTTACGAGACACTAAGATGTTCTCGTTTGTAACGCCTTGCTTTGATGATGCTTGACCAATACATCCCAGAACCCATTCAATACCGTCGCGAGCACAATTAAGCCCATGCCCGCGATTTGAGTGCGGCTCATTACATCAGCGAAAAAAAGTGATTGCCAAACGGCCGTAAACAACAAGTTGGTAAAAATCAGTGGTGCGAGTTGAGAGCCGCTACTGGCCAGTTGATAGGCTTTTGCACGAAACACTTGAGTATTGATGATCAACATCGACATGACTAATAGCCACAGCACACTAGGCTCAACGGATAGTGAGAATGAATGAGCCCCCAACAGTCCAGAGCCATCGTTGATAAGCGCCAAAGGCAGAATAAATAACGCGGCAAAGCTAAACGCCCAAAAGTTGATCTCTAGCGGCGACATATTACTTTTGCTGACTTTATACAGCGTCAATTGTGAGCCGGAGTTAAACAGGCCACCGGCCAAACCAAGCAGTAAGTCGTATCGCAAAGTAAATTCGCCTTCCGTTCCAGCCAACAACACCACACCACTAAACGCCATCACAATACCAAAAACGGTGGACGCGCGAATTTTTCCATGCCAGACAAGCTTTTCAATCACAGGCATAAACAACGGACCTGTAGCAAAAAGAACCACACTTTCGACCAGCGTTAACGTTTGAAGAGACGCAATAAAGCACAATTGAGACAGACCAATACAAAGTGCGCGTAGCAAAGTGGGCTTCAACTCGGTCGATTTCGGCAGTTTGATGCCTTTCGGGATCAGAACTAAGAGCAAGATAAGCGCAGGTAGGAAAAATCGCAGAAAGCTGAACATGGTTACCGAAAGCGCCTCAGACAGCTGCTTTGCTAGCAAGCCCGTAACAGATAAGCTTAATGTAGACATCAACATAAATACGATGGGTTTGTGAACGTGATTCATTAGATACTCCTTAATTCTCGGAGCATTTTATGAAAAGTGACTTTATAGAAATAGCGAGTAATATTAACCACTATTGTAAGTAAAACTTACACATTGAAAACAGGTTCGTTCCATGCGCAAATTAGTACCATTAAAATCCATCTACGCGTTTGTGGCGGTGGCGGAATCAGGCAGTATGACGGAAGCCGCCCAGCTTCTGAGCGTTAGCCACTCGGCGATCAGCCAAGCGATTAAATCTCTCGAAAGCCAAGTAAACAAACCGCTTTTTGACCGAATTGGACGCCATGTGTACCTCAATACCGAAGGCAAAAAATACTACCGCAAAGTCGCGCCAGCGTTAGAACAAATCGTCGATGCAACCGAAGCACTGATGCACGATCAAAACTCTCAACGCATTACGCTAAACATGGTGAATTCCTTGGCACTGCATTGGTGGATCCCACGTATGCCAAGCCTTCAAGCCTACGCGCCCCAACTTGATGTACGCCTCTCTAACCTTTCTGGACGGTTCAATTTGGAACAAGAAGGCGTTGATGCTGCGTTGGTGCATGGCAACCCTGAAGAGTGGCAAGACTACTATTGCGAAAAGCTCAGTGAAGACGAACTGGTATTAGTGTGCAGCCCTGATCTCATCGACCACAGCAATCCAGTTAACCTTTCTGACATCTTAAAGACGTATCCGCTCATTGAGGTCACGAATGAGCGCAGAAAATACGATTGGCAAGTCTGGTCAGACGCGACAGGAGTCGCTCGTCCAAAAAACAAAAAGCCCATCACTTTTAATATGTCGATTCAAGCAGTACAGGCAACCACGCGTCGTTTGGGGGTGTTGGTGACTCATCGTTTGTTTGTGAAAGACGACATCAAGTACGGTCAACTGATCGAACTTGGTGAGCCTGTGATCAATCCTAATCAGCAGCTTTATTTTGTGTGCCCACCGCATAAGCTTAAGCAAGAAAGCTTTCACTTATTGCGCTCGTGGTTAAAACAAGAATTTGCGTAACTGAGCCTGTTACTCAATACGTTAACTTGAGCTTGGTGAACTCTCGGCTAAAGTAAATAGAGTGCGAAAAAACTCAAGGATGAGGCTATGCGATTGTTTCATAGAGTAGTGATTGGGGCTTGTCTCGTTGTACCAGCAGTGGGTAATGCCAGTGACGGGTCGGAGCTTGACGAGCAAGGCATTTCAACCGCGATTATCGGAGGCCAGCAAGCGTCTCAAAATCAGCTCCCCTTCTTTGCTCGGCTAATTTTACACAAAACGGGCGACCGACAATTCGCGAATATTTGTGGTGGTTCTATCGTTAATGATCGTTTCATATTAACGGCCGCCCACTGCGTAGAATCCACGGTTTTTACTGACGGTTGGACAGCGAACGATCTCCGTGTTCTGGTAAAAAATCCAACCATGAACGATGTTTATGTCGAAGAGTTCAAAGACGTTCGCACTATTACAATTCACCCCAACTATGATCCTAATGACCTATGGATTAACGACTTGGCGGTATTGGAGTTAACCCGACCAATTACCGATAACGTTCAGTCCATCACTCTGCCTCAAGATTTTGGCGATTACAGCGGCGAATCGGTTTATCAAATCTTTGGATTGGGACAAACGTCTACGACCGACACCAGCGGCCCGAACTATTTGCGATGGGCGGAGGTTCAACCGCTTTCTGATGCCCAATGCGCTTCTCTCGTTGTGGGGTATAACGATCAAGAAAACATTTGTGCAAATGGCTTTCCAGACCGTAGCTATACCGGAATATGTAGTGGGGACTCTGGCGGCCCTCTCACCTATCAAGACAGCAACGGTATGTATCAGCAAATCGGGATAGTGAGCTACGGCTCATCCATTTGTGAGTCGGCAGCCATTCCGAGCGTCTTCACAGAGATTCTGAATTACACCTCGTGGATAGAGGCAAGAACCAGTTCTGGGGTCAAAACCGTTTATAACGCGAGCTTAGCAGCCTTAGAGGATTACCATAGCGAAGGTGATTCAGGCTTTGATCCAGAAGACACTAATGTTTCAGGATTTAGCGATAACGGCAGCGGCGGTGCAATAGGCGCAGGGTTGTTGCTCTTTGGAGGATTATTCGGTTGGCTGCGACGCAGAAAGACGACGTAACGTTTCTCTTTACTAGATAAAAATAAACGCAAAACGCTTACAACGTTTTGCGTTTCACGCGAGAGTTGATGATGTCTTCAATCAGCTTTTGCTCTTTTTTGGCTTTCTCATAATTTTGCTTGGTACGCCATCTCTCTAATACCTTTTCCAACCCTTGAACGCGAGCGTGTTTGTGTTCTAACGTTTTTTGTACTGATGCACATTCAGCTTGCATCACCGCTTGTTCTTGCTCGTGGTGACGAAGCATTCTTTGCAGCATCTGATCAACGCGGTTGAAGTTCATCAACGCCGCGCTATTCAAAGACGGAGAGGACAACGCCGATTGACCAGCGTGTCCTTTGAGAGCTGAAAGTTGTTGCAACTGCGTTGAAAGATGATTGTGACGCTGACGCATAGCGTCGAGCTGCTGCCCGACCCTATCACGCTGCTTTTCTTCCATTTGTTGCAGTTTGCCGACCGCTTTAAGTTTGGCTTTCATCGCTGCGTTCGCTCTCTACTGTGCGCCTTGGAACATTTGAGCCAGCTCAGTCAAACTTGTGGTGTAATCCACCGCCTCGTTCGCTGATTGCTGTAAGTACGAACGCAAATGCGGATACATCGACACAGACTGATCCAACTCAGGGTCCTGACCCGGTTGATAGCCACCAAGCGGCAGTAACTCTTTCACCTGAAGGTAATTGGAGTACATTTGGCGGAAGTTGTTTGCGATGGTGGAATGAGCAGGTTGCGTACAAGTACTCATACAACGGCTGATAGAAGCGTTGATATCAATCGCCGGATAATGCCCTTGTTCAGCCAGCTGGCGCGACAACACAACGTGTCCATCCAAAATGGCACGAGCAGAGTCCACGACTGGGTCTTGCTGATCGTCGCCTTCCGCCAGTACAGTGTAAATCGCCGTTAAGCTGCCATGAGGATTTTCACTGTTACCCGCTCGCTCTAATAGCTGCGGTAACACACTGAATACTGAAGGCGGATAACCGCGCGACGCTGGCGGTTCCCCCAAAGATAACGCGATTTCACGTTGAGCCATCGCATAACGCGTTAGGGAATCCATCAACAAAAGTACATCTTTGCCTTGATCTCGGAAATACTCCGCGACGCGGTGGCAAAGCAGTGTCGCTCTAAGTCGCATCAATGGTGATTCATCCGCAGGCGCAGCAATGATGATGGCTTTTTCTCTCGCTTCTGGCGTTAAGTTGCGTTCAATGAACTCACGAACTTCTCGACCACGCTCACCAATCAAACCCACCACAATGACGTCCGCTTCCGTGTTTTTGGTGATCATCCCCATCAACACACTTTTACCAACACCACTGCCCGCCATTAGACCAATACGCTGACCTTTACCGACCGTCAGCAAACCGTTGATCGCACGAACGCCAACATTAAGCGGGGTATCGACAGGACGACGCTTAAGGGGGTTGATCGGTTTAGGTTCAAGTGAAACACGATCGCCTCCTTTAAGCGGCATGCCGTCATCCAATGGCTCGCCTAAGCCGTTCACCACGCGTCCCATCCACTGAGAGCTGAGTTGCACGGTACTGTCGCCGTCTAATGGGATCACCTTCGCACCTGCAAACAAACCGCCTAAACGGCGGATTGGCATTAAGTACGCAACGGTATGATCGAAGCCGACCACTTGTGCTTCGATCATATCGCCTTCGGCGGTTTCCACTAAGCAACGTTGCTCAAGCTTAAAACGACATCCAACCGCTTGTAACATCAAGCCGTTCACTTTAATCAAGCGTCCGGTTACTCGCGCAACGGGAATAGAATCAAGCGATGCTAATGCATCGCTCAAACGCTCACTTAATAGCTCGTGGCTTAATGTACTACTCATTTTCAGACTCAACCTGTGGAATGCTGACTTCGTCTAACAAGTGCTGTTTTACGTTGTCCATACACGCCTCTAAGCGTGAGTCACAACTGGCGTCTGCTTCCGCATCATCCGTCACTAACTGACAACCACCTATTGGCAGTTCGTTGTTGGCAACCAGCTTCCAAGACTTAGGCAGATCCGCGTTAATGTGCGTAATGCGTTCTAGATCTTGTGGGTTGAGATGAACCGTCACAGTCTCCGCTTTGCCCGGCATCGCAGACAGTGTTTCATCCACTAGCGCCAGAATTTGCTGTGGCATCAGAGTAAGCTCGGCACGAATCACCTGCTGAGCCACCTTCTGTACTAACTCACAAATCATGTGGCGTTGCTGCTGCTCTTTTTCACTTTGCCAGCGAGATAAGGCTTGGAACAAGTCATTAACTGGCTTCGCCGCTTCTAAAAAGCCTTGCTTACCAGCTTGTTCACCAGAAACAAATCCTTTCTGAAAGCCTTCTTTCTGACCATCGAGCAAGCCTTGTTGCTTACCTTGCTCGATACCTTGGCGTAAACCTTCTTCATGACCTTGTTGCAGCCCCTGTTGGAAACCTGCTTCAAGTTGCTGCTGAATGTCCACTTGCGACTCTTGCCAACCTTGGTTGTCCAAGCCGAACTCTTCATCAACCGCAACTGGCTGAGCCAGCGGCGGAAAACGGTGTAAACGGTAACCACTTGGAGGCAGTCGCATAATGTTCGATCTTTGTTCTGCCATGCTTTATTCCACCGTTGGCTCTTCGTATAGAAGCAACTGAACTTCGCCCGACTCATCAAGCTCGCGCACCATTTGCATGATGTCTTGGCGTGCTTTCTGAACTCGACTCAGTGCAACTGCACCACGCGCTTCCATATCGTCTTCTAGCGCTTTCACCATACGTTGTGGCATTGAGCGTTTGATCGCTTGCTGCAACGTGATATCCGAACCTTTCAGTGCCGTAGCCCAAAGCTCGAGTGGAATTTGCTGTACGAGCATGTCCATGGTTTCTTCGCGTTGACGGCCCAGTACCATGAAGTCAAACATGTTCTCTTCGATGGCGTTAACCACTTCTTCATCATGCAGTTTGAGCATTTCCATCAGTGAACCACGGTCGCCTTCAAAGCGGTTGATGATGTCTGCCGCTTGCTTAACGCCAGAAAGCGGTACGCTTTGGCTTGCAGACACTTTTTCGATACAACGTTCAACCAGTTCATGCAGATCGGTCGCGACTTGGTGATCGATGTCTTGTAGCTGCGCAATACGGAAGATGATTTCATCATGGTAGTCTTGAGGCAGATGCTTCAGCACGGCAGATGAGCTATCCGCTGGCAGATAAGCCAAGAAAATGGCTTGCATCTGCGGGTGCTCGTTGACGATAAATCGCGCCAGCGTTTCAGCCTCTACCCATTGCAGACGCTGCATGTTGTTGCGAATTTCGTCACCGTACAGGTTGTTCAACAGACCTTTAGCAAGATCGTTACCGAGCGCCTTACGCAAGGTGTTCGACAAGTACTCTTTCGATGCACCACGAATACCACTGTGCTCACGAAAATCTTCAAAAAAGTTTTGAATCACGCCGCGTGCTGAATCGCTTTTTATGCCATTCAGTTTCGCCATTGCGCGAGTCACACGCTGTGTTTCGTCGCGGGTGAAATGCTGCAACACTTTGGCCGCTGCATCCTCGCCCATGCCCAGTAGCACAAGCGCGGTTTGTTCTACATAACTAAGCGTTTGTTTTGACGTCAACTGAGCTGTGTTCATTGATGTTTACCCATTGTTTCAGTATTTCGGCTACGCGCTCTGGCTCTTCATTAGCAATAAGCTGTAGGTGTTTCAATTGAATCTCTAGTGGAGAACCTGCAGGAGGCAGCATGTCGCTGTTCACATCCAGACCCGTCGAGGCAGAAATGCCTTTTTCAGACAGACGACGGTTAAGCACTTCTTCATGCTCACGCTCTTCACGTGTTTGCAAGTTGTCGTAATCTGGCTCTTCTTGTGGCGGCTCAGCAAAGTTCAGTTCAGGAACTGGCTTGTCTGCGCCGGTTAGGTGCATGATCAATGGACGCAACACAAAGAAGATCATCGCCAAGCCCAACATACCGCCGATCACGTAACGTAATGGCTGTTGAACCGTAGGGTCTTGCCACCAAGGCAGAGCTGTTGGCGCATCGATATCAATCGGTGTGAAGTTGAAGCTCATCAAGCTCAAGCTGTCACCTCGCGCAGCTGAAATGCCAACGGCATCGGTGATCATGGTAGAGATTTGCGCTTTGTCTGCATCGCTCCAAGCCACGCCGTCTGGCGATGCTTTTGAGTTCAATAGAACCGATACACTCAATTTCTCAATCTGACCTTGTTGGTACTGAGTACGACGCACGCTACTGCCAACCGCATACTGACGATTCACTTCAGAGCGCGCATTGGTGTTTTGGCTGTCGTTTGTCGCCGCCTCACCAGTCACTGGAGGCTGGTTGCTGAGAGAACCTGGTACGCCAAGCGCGATTTGGTCAATCGAATTGTTTTGAATGGTGTGTTCGTTACGAACCACTGGCGCGTTATCAAGGATTTCTCGCGTTTCTTCCACTTGGCTGAAATCCATATCGGCTGCAACCTGAACGCGGAAATTACTAGGGCCAACAATCGGCGTTAGCATGTCTGCCGCACGTTGGATGATTTGCTTCTCAACGTTCTTTTGGTATTCCAGATATTTCGCGTTTACTTTGCCCGCTTCTGCCGACGCCACATCTGCACTCAACAGTCGGCCATATTGATCGATGACAGAAACAAACTCAGGCTTCATTGCCGTCACACTGCCTACGATCAAGTTGATGATCGCTTCAACCTGTTCTGGCTTAAGGTCTTCACCCGGTTTGAGTTCGAGCATGACAGATGCAGACGGGTTTTCACCGTTTTGGCGTACAAACAAAGTTTGACGAGGAATCGCAAGGTGAACACGCGCATTCGCTACCGAGTTTAGCGACATGATAGTGCGTACTAACTCACCTTCTAAACCATGACGGTAACGCGCAGTCTCCATAAACTGGCTAGTACCTAATGAGCTGTCTTCTTTCAGCGAATCCAATCCGGTTGGCAGTTTCGCTTTTACGCCTTTTGACGCCAATAACATACGAATGCGAGCCACCTCACCTTCAGGAACCAGCACTTGGCCGTTCTGCTCCTGCATGCGGTAGCTCACACCTTCACTCTCTAAGACCGAGACAATCTCACCAATATCGAATCGCTCTTGTTGGCTGTATAGCGGACGGAAGCTTTGAGAAGAACTCCAAAGCGCAACCACAATGATCGCCGCTACAATCGCCGCGAGAACAGCGGATAGAACAAGATTTCGTTGGCTACTTGACCAAAGCTGCTTTAGCTTATTTGTCACGTCGTCCATGTTGCCTGCTGGCGAGAACGCTTGTGTCGTGCTGGTCGTCATGGCCGTATTTCCGGCAACTTGGGGGGTTAGTTCTGACATGAATTACACCGGCATCTTCATAATATCTTCAAAAGAGGCAACCACTTTGTTGCGCACCTGCATAAGAGCGTTGAACGATAAGCTGGCTTTCTGGCTTGCGACCATTGCGCCAACTAAGTCGTCACTTTGCCCAGTTTCTACCGCCGTCATTTTTTGACTGGCCGCAGATTGATGTTGATTGACTGTATCCAACACGTTCGTCATCGCTTGAGAAAACGACAGTGGAGCATTCAGTGCTTGTTGATCTAAAGGGTTGGCAATCACGATAAATTCAGGCGGCTGCACTTGAGCCTGCATCGCCTGCATTTTTGACAACATGAGTTGCTCTGCCGAGACCGCATTAGTAGGTTGACTTGCCATCTATATTTTTCTCCTATTAGGCAGCCGAGCCTAGAGCCGACTGTAAATCAATACCGTGTTCTCGCATGGCTGCGAGCTTGTAACGTAGCGCTCGGGTTGATACTCCCAAGGCGTTTGCGGTTTTGGTTCGGTTTCCACCAAACTGACGTAATTTGTCCAAAATAAATTGGTATTCAGCCTGCTTCTTCGCTTCCACATGACCAAAGCTGGACTTTGGCTCCATGGAAGGCACTGGGGCAATGAGTTCAATCGGTAACATCAGATCGTGCGCTGTAATGTAGTCACCATGGCGCATCACCAAGGCACGTTGAATAACGTTCTCTAATTCACGAATATTGCCCGGCCAGTGATACTGACTCAGAGCGCTGATCGCATCCTGAGATAAGTGACAGCGGCTGCTATCTTGATATTTTTCAATAAAGAATTGGCTGATCGGTAAAATGTCTTCTTTTCTTTCGCGAAGTGGTGGCCAATGCAATGGCAACACATCCAATCGATAGTAAAGATCTTCACGGAAGGTGCCTTTTTGCACTTCTTCGCGTAAATCTTTGTTGGTTGCTGCAATCACTCGAATATCAAGCTTGATGGCTTTGTGACTGCCCACACGTTCCACTTCTCGCTCTTGAAGTACGCGCAAAAGTTTGGCTTGGACTGCAGGAGACATTTCACCGATTTCATCTAACAAAATCGTGCCGCCGTTTGCTTCTTCAAACTTACCGCTTTGCGAATTCGTCGCGCCAGTAAACGCGCCTTTCACATGACCAAAAAGCACCGCTTCTAGCATCGATTCAGGAATCGCGGCACAGTTCACTGCAACAAATGGGCCATTAATGCGAGGAGAGTGTTCGTGTACATATCGAGCTAGCACCTCTTTACCCGTACCAGACTCACCCGTGATCAACACACTCGCGTTCGTACACGCTGCACGGTGCGCCAATTGAAGTACCTGCTTACTGCGCCACGACTCAGCCACAATGTTTGCCATTGGTTTGCCAAGAGCTTCAACACGCTTTAGCAAATTGATGAGCTGATTCGCTTCAAATGGACGCAACAAGTAATCGGTCGCACCCGACTTCATAGTCTCTGCCGCCAAAATGCCTTGTTCTTGATCCACAATCGCAATCACAACGCCAGCATTACGCTGCTTCTGGTGACACGTAACAAACTCACGTACGCACATATCCGGTAGCGTAGAGCTCACTAACGTGATGCTTGCGCGCTCTTCTAATAGTGCGCTTCGCCCTGTACGTGTGTGCTTTGCGGTGTAACCGGCATTCTTCAGCACATCCAGTACAGGTTGAGCAAGGTGTTCGTTCGGCTCAACCAACAAAATATTCGTTTTCGTCATCATTGAACCTTAACCTTCTTTTGTTGAGTCTGTTGTTGTACGTACATGGTGTTTTTTTCTATGGTGCGTTCGTTGTCTCTGACTAGGCGCAACGTCACACGTCGATTTTTGGCCTGACCAGCTGCTGTATTGTTATTTGCGACCGGATATCGGTCACCATGAGATCTGACTTCGATAATATTTGGGTTTACACCGTGAGCAATCAGTGCATCGGCCACTTGTTGAGCACGTAAACGTGATACCGAAAGGTTGGTGAGCCTTGGTCCAACATTGTCGGTATGGCCATCGATTAGCACTTTCGTCACTCGGTCATCAACAGAAAGATAGCTATAGAGCGCAGCTAACGTCTGTTGCTGAGTCGCATTTAGTGTTTTCTGACCGAATTGAAAAGGCAAAACGATGTCTCTTGCTTGTGAGAACGACAGTTTCGGTAGTCGCTCAAGACACGCATTAAATTCGCTCAGTGCCTTTTGAATTTGAATTGTTGGGATTCTGACCTCTGACAAAGCGGAAGCATCTTTTCCTTCCAATACCAGCGTAATCCAACTACCACCGGCAATCGCCTTCATTAGTGAGGGTGCGCCTTTACGGAATACAAATCGACGAGAAGGCTTGGTAACCGTAAGAGAAGATTCAACTTTTCTATAAAGCTCTTTACCCCACGGTGCATTTTGACTAATTAATGTCACACCTTGCCATTTATTCCCTTCGTTGCGTATATCGGAAATAAATAAAATTTGATTATTTGGTTCCGCACGGAAATAAAACTTCCCCATTGGAACTTTTGAATGCATCAGGTTGCACTCAAATTTATTTCCTTTGAAAGACCAATTAGAAATATCCATTGGAACTGTCAACACCTCACCAGACATGGCTGGATTAAAATTGACCAAACCCAAAGAAAAAAAGACGTTACAAATTATTATCAAACTACGAAAGGAAAGGTATATCTTACATTTCCATGACTTAAGCAGCTTAATTAAATATGCCACTGAAGCTCTATAACTGGCATAGCTAATCATGTTAATTACCTATTCTGAAATATTTAAATTGATTGGCAAACGTTTAGTATGAGCTGGAACACCCATAAAACAAACGAGATAAGACCAATAAAACAATTAGTTATATTAATATTTTTATAATAATCACGTTAGTCACCAGATAGAGGAACCTGGTGAAATAACAACAAACATTGCTCAAAAGTTGCTATTTTAATTTATTAACCGATTTATAAATGAAACTAACCCTTTTTAATTTTTATTAAAAGCTTCGCATGTACTGACATAAGCAACATGTGAACTAAAGTCACATAATTCGAAGTTAAAACTAAAACATCATGAAAAACTCTGTGTAGACTACCGAATATTAAGTTAGAAGAACTTAGTTTGTTAACGCACGGTAAAATATAAATGGAAACTAGAGTTAGTGAGTCTATTTCCGATATCAAACCTCTTGATGTCGAATTATTAGGCAAGCCTATTCATATCATTCGAGATAAGCTTGAAAATTTAATTTCAGAATCTTGTTCAAGCCTAACGAATGAATTACAAAATTGGCTCAGTACAAACAAAGTGGAAGCTAGCTTAACCTCCGTAGACCTGCATCGATTCTCTCCTGCAATGATGGACAAAGATCAGACATCCACCCATAAGCACCAAGAAGGTGGCATGGTATTTGTTCACGGTGATACTCAGACTCTCGTTAAATTAGCAGACCGTTTTTATGGCGCTAATACAGAGCGTTCAGTCGCAACACTGACTGCCAGTGATCTTCGCCTACAGGAAAGAATCAGCCGCATTATTATCGGTTGGCTAGCACCGCAAGACATGTGGGAAGCATGTGAGTATGAAGCTCAACGCGGCATAGGCTTATGTGTCCAATTAAATATCACCTTTGAAGGTTATCAAGGGTCGATGTACTTAAAACTGGACACGCATCTGATCCAAACCTTGATTGAACAGCTTGAGCTGCAATCAGACGTGGATTTGTATGAACCTTTTTGTCGTTCCCTAGAATCAACGCCAGTTCGTCTTAACGTGGTATTGAGTAAAAAAACGATGGCTCTAAGTGACGTTGTCAGCCTAAAACCTGATGACATCATGCCAATCGAATTACTGAATACCGTACCGGTAAGCATTGGCAATCAACCTCTCTTTACTGGCCGTATTGCTGAGCAAGACGGACAGCTTGTTTTGATTTTTAACCCGGATAAGGAAACGCAGCGATGAGCGAAGCGCCTGAAACTAAAGCGTTCGACACAGATGAACTGAACTTTGATGATTTTCAATTAGAAGACTTTGAAGCTGAAACAACGCGCCAACCTGAGCCTGTTGCTGCAGAGCGCGACCTGAGCTTTTTCAAAAGCATCCCTGTGACTGTCACGCTTGAAGTCGCAAGTAAAGAGATCCCACTTGGTGATTTGATGAAAGCGGGCGAAGGCACCGTCATTGAACTTGAAAAGCTGAACGGCGAACCGTTGGACGTAAAAGTGAACGGTTCCCTACTTGGCCATGCGGAAGTAGTTGTCGTTAATGACAAATACGGTCTTCGCTTGATTGACGTACACGATTCGGCATTAAGCGGCGTTGGTCGATAATTTTTGGTAGGCAGTACAATGAACAATCTGAGCGCTTGGCATCGTTGGTTACCTTTGTTGGTATTGGTGTCACTTTTGTTTGCATTCCCAACAATGGCAGCAGACAACGGCTTAACAATTCTGTCCGTTACGGACGGCGACGCACAACAAGAGTACAGCGTTAAACTACAAATTCTTTTGTTGATGACGGCGCTCAGTTTCCTTCCTGCTTTCATTTTGATGGCGACGAGCTTTACACGCATTATTGTGGTGCTGGCTATCTTGCGCCAAGCGCTTGGTTTGCAGCAGAGCCCGCCAAACCGCGTGCTAGTGGGTATTGCATTAACGCTTACTCTGCTCATCATGCGCCCAGTTTGGACGGATATCTACGAGAACGCGTTCCAACCATACGACAATGGTGAAATTACGCTGGTTCAAGCATTTTCCGTGGCGGAAAAGCCCGTTCGCAACTTCATGTTGGCGCAAACCCATCAAAGCTCTCTTGAGCAAATGTTGCGAATTGCTAATGAGCCGCTCGATCAAAAAGTAGAAGACATCTCGTTTGCCGTTGTTCTTCCTGCGTTTGTGATCAGTGAGCTTAAAACTGCGTTCCAAATCGGCTTTATGCTGTTCATTCCGTTTTTGATCATCGACTTGGTGGTCGCTAGCGTCTTGATGGCCATGGGTATGATGATGCTTTCACCACTTATCGTCTCTTTGCCATTCAAGTTGGTGGTGTTCGTTCTGGTCGATGGCTGGGCGATGACGGTCGGCACTCTTTCAGCCAGTTTCGGTTAACAGGAGCTCATGATGACACCTGAATTAACCGTTACTCTATTTTCTGATGCTGTATGGCTTATCATCTTGATGGTGGCCGTACTGGTAGTGCCAGGCCTGATTGTGGGTTTGGGTATTGCGGTATTCCAAGCGGCAACGCAAATCAACGAACAGACATTGAGCTTTTTACCACGTCTGATCGTCACTCTGTTGATGGTGATTTTTGCAGGACACTGGATTCTTCGCAAAATCATGGAGTTGTTTGATTTCTTGTTCCACAACATTCCGGGGATGATTGGCTGATGGCCATCACATTTGCAGACCTCTCCGCAATTCTCGGTCAACTTTGGTGGCCGTTTTTTCGTGTGGGAGCGGTATTTTTATCCATGCCATTTTTTGGTGACGCGTTGATTCCGATTTGGGTTCGCAGCTTATTAGCACTCTCTATCGTGGTCATCACAGCGCCATTAATGCCAACAATGCCTGCGGTTGAACTCTTCTCATTAACCTCTTTGTTTCTGGCATTTGAGCAAGCGATTTGGGGTTTGATGTTCGGTCTGATTCTGCACATGCTGTTTAACGTGTTCACCATGCTCGGCCAAACCATTTCTTTGCAGATGGGTTTGGGTATGGCAATGATGAACGACCCTGTGAATGGTCTGTCGGTGGCGATTCTAGGCCGTATCTTTTTGATTTTTTCGACCTTACTCTTTTTGTCACTAGAAGGGCACTTACTGGTGATCGACATCGTTATTCAGAGTTTTGTGGTGTGGCCTGTTGGCTCAGGCATCACGGCCCTATCACTACAAGGCGTGATCAATGTGTTTGGTTGGATGTTTGCGGCTTCTCTCGCACTTGCGCTGCCTGCCATCGTGTCAATGCTGTTGGCGAACATCAGCTTTGGTGTGATGAACCGCGCCGCACCGTCTCTGAACGTTTATGCGCTAGGTTTTCCGATGACCATGCTACTTGGCCTGTTCAGTGTTTTGATTTCTGTTTCCGGTGTTCCGGGCCGCTACACCGCGCTGGTGCATGAGACGATCCGACACTTAAACAACTTTATGTTGGGGGGCGCATGAGCGATCAGTCGTCACAAGACAAAACCGAAAAGGCCTCCCCCCAGAAAGTCAAAAAAGCCCGCCAGGAAGGCCAAATTCCACGAGCGAAAGAATTCACCACTGCAGTCATTTTTATGGCTGTAGCGCTGTATTTTTACTCTCAAATCAATAGCATCTGGGAAAGCATGTTCGGCATTTTCCGCTATAACATGTCGTTGACGAAAGCCGACCTAGAAAACCCACAGCAAATGGTAGAACAAGTGGGTCAGAGCCTTGGCATGATCATCGAAATGCTGTTGCCACTTTTCACGGTTATCATCATCGTGACGTTCGGTAGCAGTATGGTCTTGGGCGGCTGGATGTTTCGTCCCGCAAACATGTTGCCAAAGCTAAGTAAACTCAACCCGCTCAGCGGCATTAAGCGTATTTTCTCAACGCGTTCGTTGGTGGAGCTGGTTAAGTCGACAATCAAAGTAACGGTGATTTTCGGCATCCTTTACGGCTACTTGGACAATCACCTTCAGCCATTGTTAGGCATTCAAAACCTTCCGCTTAACCAAGGTTTTTCAATGGTGATGTCTATCTTGTTTGAAGGACTGCTCTTGATGGGATTTGCTTTGCTGTTGTTTGGTGTGATTGATATTCCTTACCAACGTTGGGAACACCTCAAAGAACTTCGCATGACGAAGCAAGAATTGAAGGAAGAATTCAAAAACAACGAAGGCCGCCCGGAAGTCAAGCAACGTATACGCCAAATTCAACAGCAGTTTGCGCGCCGAAAAATCGACAAAATGGTACCGACCGCCGACGTAGTGATCACAAACCCGACGCACTATGCGGTCGCTCTAAAATATGAGCCGTCGCTCTCAGATGCGCCATTTGTGGTCGCCAAAGGCGTCGATGAAACTGCCATGCACATTCAACGTATCGCGCGAGAAAATCAGGTGGAAATCATTAACTCCCCACCTCTGACACGTTCGATTTATCACACCACCGCGATAGAGCAAGCAATTCCAAGCCAACTTTATATCGCCGTGGCACACATTCTTACTTACGTTTTGCAGTTGAAAGCCTTTCGTAAAGGAGACGGAAAAAAGCCGACACCTTTGCCTCATTTTTCAATTCCAAAACACTTGCAGCACTGATTAACCCGCGTTTATCCAAGGACACGAAAGTATGCTTACTCGGTTAAAACAACTTCAAACCTCAACCAAAGGCTACATTGGCATCCCCATTGTTTTGCTGATGATTCTGGCGATGGTTATTTTGCCATTACCACCATTGCTATTGGATGCGCTGTTTACTTTTAACATCGTATTGGCGATCTTGGTATTGCTGGTCAGTACCACAGCAAAGCGACCACTCGACTTTTCTGTTTTTCCAACCATTTTGTTGGTGGCAACCTTACTTCGCCTAACGCTGAACGTCGCCTCAACCCGAATCGTATTACTAGAAGGCCATAACGGTGGCGATGCCGCTGGTAAAGTCATTCAAGCTTTCGGTGAAGTGGTGATCGGCGGCAACTACGTTGTCGGTATGGTGGTCTTCATCATCTTAATGATCATTAACTTTGTGGTTATCACCAAAGGTGGTGAACGTATTTCAGAAGTCTCCGCGCGTTTTACATTGGATGCCCTACCGGGTAAACAAATGGCAATCGATGCGGACTTAAACGCCGGTTTGATTGATCAAGAAACCGCTCGTCTGCGCCGTAAAGAAGTTGCAAACGAAGCCGACTTCCACGGTTCAATGGACGGTGCGTCGAAATTTGTTCGTGGTGATGCGGTCGCGGGTCTGTTGATTCTATTCATCAACATCATCGGTGGTATCAGCATCGGTGTTTTCGAACACGGCTTACCAGCGTCTGAAGCATTCAAAACTTATGCACTGCTAACCATCGGTGATGGCTTGGTAGCGCAAATTCCATCGCTATTACTGGCAACCGCAGCTGCAATCATTGTGACTCGCATCAATGACAGCGACAACGGCATGTCAGAAACCATGCAGAAACAGTTGCTCGCAACTCCAGCGACCTTGTTTACGGTTGCAGGGATCATGGCCGTCATTGGTATGGTTCCGGGCATGCCGCACCTTGCATTCTTTGCATTTGCTGGCGCATTAGGGTTTGCAGGTTGGAGACAAAGTAAGAAACCAGTTCAAGACACGCAAGTCGAACAGGTGGAAGCACTTTCTCAAGCCATGCAAGAGGAAGACACACCACTCACATGGGACGACATCCCACACGTGCACACCCTGTCTCTTGCGCTTGGTTACCGTCTTGTTCACTTGGTAAACAAGGATCAAGGTGCGCCACTTTCGCAACGTATTCGTGGCGTACGTCGTAACCTCTCAGAACAAGTAGGTTTTCTTCTACCCGAAGTTCGCATTCGCGATAACCTAAGCCTAAAACCGAACCAATACACCATTTCGCTTAATGGCGAAGTGATTGAGCAGGGCTTCATCGAACCAGAGCGTTTAATGGCGATTGCCGTTGGCGACACCTACGGTGAAATCGATGGCATTCTAGGGAGCGATCCTGCATACCAACTTCCTGCGGTTTGGATTGAACATCAAGACAAGGCGAAGGCACTCAACATGGGTTACCAAGTCGTGGATGACGGTACAGTGATCGCAACGCACATCAGCAAAATCATGAAAACCAACCTTGCAGAATTGTTTACACACGATGATGTAGAAGCGATGACGCAGCGCTTAACCCAACAAGCGCCGAAATTGGCAGAAGCCTTAGCCGCTGCACTTAACCCAGCTCAACAGCTCAAAGTGTACCGCCAGCTATTGCTTGATCAGGTGCCACTAAAAGACATCCGAACCATTGCGAATACCATGCTGGAGTCTTCAGAAAACACGAAAGACCCGATTTTGTTAGCTGCTGATGTTCGCTGCGCACTAAAACGCACGCTAGTTAACTTAATTGCAGGGCAAAAACCTGAGATCAATGTTTACGCTTTATCGGATGAGTTGGAACAAATGCTACTGACGTCGCTGCAACAAGCGCAAGCTTCAGGTACAGTGGTTCTCGATAGTTTCCCAATCGAACCGAATATTCTTGGTCAGTTCCAACAAAACTTACCTTTGATTCGACAACAACTTAAGCAGCAAGGCTTACCGCCAATTCTACTTGTAATGCCACAGTTACGCCCATTACTGGCGCGTTATGCGCGTACTTTTACTCAAGGATTGGCTGTGCTGTCTTACAACGAAATTCCAGAAAACAAACAGATCAATGTGGTAGGAAACCTTGGTTAATCTTATTTCAACACACGCGATATACGAATATCTTTGTAGTCTCGCGGTACAACACATCGTCACGGACGACGATCAATTGGTATTTGAAGCACTCAAACACAATGACATCCAACACGCTTGCCAAGCCATTCGTGAAACTCAATCCGGTGAGGTGGTGTATCAACACCTCACTTTGAGATTCGGATTGCGCGGAGAGCAAAGCGTTTATCAGTTTGAGCTTTCCGAGCAAATGCAATACTGCTTAGATTTGTTCAGCCTTTATCTCGCCTTACGACAAACTCAATTTCAATTAGAAGCTTTTCATCCAGATTTAATCAGCAACGTCGTCGTACCCATTCGTGTCGATGCACTGCTGTGGGATCCGGGCGTGTATTTTCTTGAGCAGATGGTTCAGTTTCACTCAGCCGCTTTCCAGCATGTAATCCCATCCTTACAAGCAGATGAAACATTGTGCCTTCACGAACGCATGGAAACGCTTGTCGAAAAACTAAAGGAAAATGCGTTTGCATTGTGGTTTGAAGTAGCCACATCCCAAACGCATTTTGAACGCATTGCTGAATTTGATCCAGATATGATCAAACTCTCGGTAACGATAGAGAACAAACAAGATCAACACTCATTTTTACCCATTGCGCGATTTCTAAGAAAACACAAATACCAGTGGGTGGCTGGTCGCGTTGCAAGCCAAGTCGAACTCAACCGCTATCGACTGCTCGGTGCAAGTTATTACTTTGGTTACTTCAGTGACATCCCTACTTCCCTGTCTTTTCGTTCCTTTGATGAGGAATAGCTGAAACCCAACCCTCATGGCTAAACTAAAAAGCGCGAATGATTCGCGCTTTTTTACTTTTCTCGTTTTAGATTTTCTCTTTGCCTTAATCTTATGCCGATCAAAACACATCGGAAACTAACGCTAAAACGGTAACAACCCCCAACTTAGTGGAATGCAAGTCACTAAAAATCATCAATTTTGATCTTTTTTAGAAAATTTTTAATTTTCAAATTAATCATTAGTGGCAAGCGACCGCCTCTAGTTAGTGACTAGGGAATATCCCAAGGCCTGAAAGAAATAGTGATAAACTAAGGAGACTAAGATGGCTTTATCAATGCACACTAACTACGCATCACTTGTAACTCAAAACACTCTAAACAGCACAAGTGGTCTTTTAAATACTGCGATGGAGCGTCTAAGCACCGGTTACCGCATCAACTCAGCAGCAGACGATGCAGCAGGTCTACAAATTGCGACTCGTCTAGAAGCTCAAACTCGCGGTATGAACGTAGCAATGCGTAACGCTCAAGACGGCATCTCTATGATGCAAACTGCTGAAGGCGCTATGGAAGAGATGACTAACATCACTTACCGTATGAACGACCTTGCAACACAATCTTTGAACGGCTCAAACAGCGCAGAAGACCGTGCAGCAATGGATGCAGAGTTTAAACAGCTAGCATCTGAGCTAGGCAACATCATGGGCAACACTTCATTCGGTGGTCAAAAACTTCTAGCTGAAGGCGGCGGTTTTGGCGCAAGCAGCGTGAGCTACCAAATTGGTGCAACTGGCGCAGAAAAACTTGTTGTAAACGCTAAGACTGAACTAAACGGTATTTCAACAGCTATCGCTGGTCTAACTAGCATCAGCACTGCAGCAGCTGCTTCTACTGCACTTAGCAAGCTTTCAAGCACTGGTGGTATGCTAGCGAAACTTGGTACTGCGCGTGCTGAGTTCGGTGCAAACATCAACCGTTTAGAACACACAATGACTAACCTAGGTAACATGACTGAAAACACTTCTGCAGCAAAAGGCCGTATCACTGATGCAGACTTCGCTACAGAGTCTTCAAACATGACTAAGAACCAAATGCTTATGCAAGCAGGTACAACAGTTCTTTCTAAGACTAACCAGCTTCCTGGCATGGCAATGTCTCTACTACGCTAATCATTGAAGCTTATAACCCCACCCATCCGGTGGGGTTTTTTACTATCTGAATATTATGACACCAGTTTATTCTCAACATATTGATATCATTCGATCTCGTTGGCCCGATGTTGCACAAGCTCTAGACAACGCTGACTTTAGCGACCTACATTTCGAAGTCGTTGAAAAAGCGGCGATGACGCTTAAAGTCAATGGCGTGCAGCTTAGTAGTGCCTACGACCCGCTCGAAGAAGCCTTTCAGTACCGAAGCCTAACGTCTAGCAACGAATATCATATTTGGGGCATTGGTATGGGCAACGTCCCATCCCTGTTAGCTCAAGATCAAAGCGCCAGATCTATTTGCGTTTATCTTTACAACCTTTCGCTAGCAAAATTGGTACTATCTCTTGTTCCTCAACCTTGGTTATCCGATCCTCGCGTCTCACTAGTCGCAGTTTCTGAAGATCATTGTGAAATCGGAAAACACTTATCAAGCCTGTGCTGGGATGATTGTATAATTATTAATGCTGACAGAGCGATTTCTCGTTATACACATCAATGGCTTTACTTCCGACTAGAAAATCGTGTTTTGATTGGCTTTGCGAACGCAAACTACCGACATAGCGACGCTGAACTAGTAACAAGAGAAGAAGAAAACGCCCCCCTTTTAAAACGAATTAAATCCTCTGATCATTATCTGATGTATCAAGTCGATGACGCTATTTGCATTGGTGCAGGCCCATCGCTCCAACATCATATTGAAGAGTTAAAAGTCGTTTATAGCCAACCAAATCGTCCAAAGTTCATTGCCGCGTCAACCGCATGCAAATGCTTAATGGAGAACGGCATCAAACCTGACGTCGTGTTTGCTGTGGATATGGATTTAGGTGACGAACATATTCCTTTTGAGCTCGCTATAAACACCATTTTAGTTTTTGCTAGCCATATGCCTAGTCGTATTTTCCAAAACTGGCACGGTGAAAAGTACTATTTACATTTGGGTGATTTCACCTACGACCGATTTGCGGCCAAACTACCAGTAAAATATCGACCATATTCATTTGGTTCTGTGATCCACCCTCTGATCCACTTTACATTATTGCAAGGTGCTTCAAGAATCTCATTGATTGGCTGTGACTTCGGTTTCCCTGGAGACATTATTCATTCAGGGCGAGAGAACAGAGCAGATGATCCAAACGCAACAATGACAGCTCGTGTTGAAAACGGGTTTGGCGAGATGATTAAAACCTCTCCTGCTTACCGGATGTTTGGCAGCGGTGTAGAGAACCTTATTGCAGCATCACCACAGACTAAGTTCTATAACTGGAGTCGTATTGGTGCGAAGATCATTGGCGCTGAATATTTTAACGTGGAGGAGTTGTATGGAAACCGTCGCTAACTCTGTTTACGATACTTTTATTAAAACAGCAGAAGTCTATTACTATGGCGATCACCTAACTGGCGATCTGATGCTAGGTCAGTGTCTCAACCTGTTAGCTAAACTCTTCTCTGTGTCAGCTGAAAGAACAGCGTTGCTCGAAGTGCTGTCTCGTATCAATCTAGCCCGAGAAGCCCACGATTTCACAACACTAGCAGACATATTAATGTATGAAATTGCCCCAAAAATGAAATCGTAAGTCACTATTTAAAAAGAAAAAGCCTCTAAAATAGAGGCTTTTTCTTTCTTAACGTCGAATGTAAATGGAACTTGCACTGCCAATCGGTTCATCCGGCATCCTGAAGCCCACTTTTCGCATCATGTTGTGAAGCACTTTGTTAAATAGCTCCAGTTCAACTGTCTCTATTTCCTTCCCTTGTTGATAAGTTTTTAGCTCAGGGAAAGTAGATATCGCTTCCTGCTGAATACTGGCCAATTCATCCGCATTAATATTTTGTTTACTCAATAACTTCGCACTAATAAACGTCTCGTAAGATCGAGCGCATTTCATCAGCCGAAAAACAAATTCATTCATTTCTTTCGTTCTTTTCTAAGTGATAGCCTGACGTTGGCGAGGTGCGCTAAAACACCAAAATATGCTTAATTAAAAGATACCAAAAGTTGAGCGACTCCCTTTGTAGGAATACTCCTATTTAAATAGCAGGAAACACCTAAAACCGTGCGTCGATGACAACTCAACCAATACATCTCATGCCTAAAATAGATTAAATACTTTCAGCTTTTTAGTCGCCTTGTCTTATAGGGAAACACTAGATGTTTTCTAGAGGAAGGCGGAACACCGAAGGTGGAAAACCTACTTCCTCTCAAACTCAAATAATATCGCAAAACCCTGTTTTACAAGCACATTTAAGTTAGGCACATATCTTGCGATAAGACATATTTTCAAGGCATAGAGTTACGCCAATTACCAATGAGAGAGGGAGTAAGCTCGTGAGTTCAATAGATCCAGCAACCTTTGCAGCCCAATTGGCGCAGATAGAAGTTCAACCTTTTAAACAACGCTACCAACTGCAAACCAATACATACCAAGCTCAGCTATCTGCTTTGGGCAAAGTTGAGAGTGCTATGCGTGAATTCCGCACAGCACTCAACGAAATGAACAGCAGCACAAGCAGCATCATTAAAAACTCAGCCTCCATCTCTCAAGAAGGCTACTTCACTGCCAATGCAGATGCCAAGGCCCTATCGGGTAGCTACCAGATCTTTGTCGAGAAAGTAGCAACATCACACCAAGTTTCTACAGGTATGCCAGCGAATCTAGAAGCGACTACTGAAGTCCCAACAACGGGAAATCTTGAGTTCACCGTCAACGGTAAAACAATGACGATTGATCTATCAACGGTCGATACCGACGGTGATGGTGTAGCGACGGTGAGTGACTTAACGAAAGCGATCAATAACAACAGTGACAACCCTGGTGTAAACGCAACCTTAGTCCGCTCAAACGGTCAAACTCACTTCATGCTTTCAAGCACTGAAACCGGCGTTGCCAATCAAATCAACGTGTCAGCGACGGGCACAGGTCAAACATGGTTTGAAGATGCATTCACAAACCTCAATCAAATCAGTGCACCACAAGATGCCGTGATCTGGTTGGGTGCAGAGAATACTGGTCTAAAACTCACTAACTCGAGCAATACGTTTGAGGGGGTTATTGATGGCGTAGACATTACCGTAACCAAGGCTCAGACCTCTGGAGAAACCGCGATTGGTTTAGGTATCGGCGCTGATGACGAAGCGACAAAAGAGCAACTAAACAAGTTCGTCGAATCATACAACAAACTCGTTTCAACCATTGATCAACACACCCAACTTGGTGGAGAGGATAAAAAACGCGGCGTGTTAGCTAGTGATCCAACCATGCGATCAATTGAAAGCCAACTATCAAACCTTGTTCGAGGCGAGCATGGCGGTATGCGCTTAAGCGAAATCGGCGTGACATTGGATCGCCATGGCAAACTGAAAGTGGACCAAGAAAAATTTGCAGAGGCACAAAAAAACAACAGCGCTGGCTTAGAAGCGATGTTCAATGGTGATGGTGCACTACTTGATTCAATGGACGCCATGGTCGAACCATTCCTCAAATTTTCTTCTGGTGCGTTCAAATCTCGTAAAGAAGCGCTGCAAGCAAACATCGATCGCCTCTCAGACAAACAAACCACTTTAGAACGTAAGTACGACATGTCGTACAAGCGTTACCTAAAACAATTCACTCAAATGAATACATTAATGACTCAAATGAACCAAACCATGTCAATGTTTGGCTAAGGCTTTAGGAGAATATCTCATGCTTATGGACTCTGGTTACGACTCATATCAACAAGTCGACCTTGACGCTCAAGCAGCAGCAGCAAACCCTCATCAACTTGTCATCATGCTTATTGATGGCTTACTCGATGAAGTTGAACGTATTCGTGGCCACCTTTTGGCCAATCGCTTGGCAGAGAAAGGCGCTGGCATCAATAAATGTATGAACATTTTAATTGGATTAACCAGTGCCCTTGATGACGAAAATGGTGGCGAAATTGCAGAGAACTTGCGCCAACTGTACGACTTCTGTCAAGTCGAACTGTACTACGCAAGCGTACAAAATGACGCTGACCGTTTAATGAACGTCGAACGTGTAATGGGTAATATTCGTGAAGGTTGGATGAATTTTGGACAACAAGCATAAAGTGTCGCCAGAGCGATTCCGTCACTTATCTCAGCTAATCCAATTCGCCACTAAGACGGCGGATTGGCACGCGCTAAAACGCCATGATTTGCAGCTTCGAGAGCTGCTTATCAGTCATAAGCCGTTTTTGAAAGATCCCAAATTAGCACCTGAGATTCAGCGTGCTAAATCCGTGCACGCGGATGCTTTTGCTGCATTAGAGAAAGCCACTGGTGAGCTCAAAAAAGAGATGAACATGGCGAACGATCAACAAGAGCGTGCCATGGCATATCAACTAGCGATGACAATGGAGATGACACAATGATGATTTCTTCTTCACTGCCATCGTCAAACGCCGCTCCAGCTTCAGAAGGCCGAATCACGCAAGCAAAAGACGTTCAAGGCTTTTCGCAGCGCAATGCTTCAGGGCAAACACCTCTGAATCAATCCGCAGCATTATCAGAGCAAGCAGTACCTAGCTTTCGCCTTGCTGCACAAACTTTCTCAAGTGAAGAGCGCAAAGAGGCGACAACTGCAACAACAGAAGAAAATGCTACGGTTGATACCACAGGAATGAATGTTCTTCTGAGTGCAACAACGCCAACTGAAACATCAGACCTTGCAGCGCAAGCGCAAACCTTGACGCAAGGCATGCTAAACATGGCTGAGAAATCGGTTGCGTCGTTCAACAAAGTCAATCCGTTGGAAGTAAAAGGTGAAGCAAAAACAACAAGCCCAGCGCAAGCTAATGCCTTGTTAAACACATCACCGCAACAGCAAGATATTCAAATTAGCCAAACGACTTCTGCGAATGCACGCGTGAACACCTCTGCCGTAGACTTTCAAGTCTTGTTGAACCAACCAGCGCAAGGGCAAGCAACGACTGCACCACTGAACGTTCAAACTTCTGCTCCGTCCGCTCAAGCAGTGAGCGCTGCGACAGTAGCTCATGCTCATACGCAAGGCTCAGAGTGGGCAGCAGTGAAAGTGGACACAAGTGCAGGCAAATGGGGCGAGCAGATGATGCAAGTGCTGCATGACCGAGTCACCTTGCAAGCACAGCAAAGTGTTCAGGAAGCGAAAATACGTCTCGATCCGCCCGATCTAGGCAAACTGGATTTACTCGTTCGTGTTGAGGGCGATCGATTGAGCGTACAGATCAACGCAAACACGGCGGCAACACGTGAAGCCTTGATGCAAGTATCGGAACGCTTACGCACTGAACTACAAGAACAAAACTTCGTCCATGTTGATGTCAATGTAGGTGCCGACCAAGGTCAAGAGCGCCATCAACAACAGATGAATGACGAAGACACCACAATTTTCGCTGCACGTGAGTCCAGCGCATTTCAATCCAATACAACAACAAACTATTCAGAACACTGGCTGAACACTCAAGCCTAAGTTAGTCATCGAGGAAAAAGGTTATGACCAAACAACAAATGATCGCCATGTTTATCGCCATGATCATCGCCAGCGCCCTCGTTTCGGCCGCCACCATCATGGGTGGTATTTGGTATCTCAATAAACAGGCACAAGATTCAGGAGAAACCAGCTCACTGCTTGAGAACTCTCCTTTGTCTTTTCTTGTGACTGAACAGCCAACTAGCAAAGGCCCAAGCTTTCACCCTCTAGACAAAGTGGTACTGAGCATTAAAGGCAAGAAACAGACGCACTTTGTCATGCTAGAGCTGGCTATTGAGACGCGTCGACCAGAACGTATTAAAGACATCGATAACTACATGCCAATGGTTCAAAACTCGCTTTTGAAGCTGTTTAGCGACAAAACTTTCGATGAACTGCAACAGACAGGCGCGATCGATATTCTGCAAAACGAAGTGAAGCAAACGCTGTTGGTAGCCTTTGCGAAGACTGACATCGTGCGTGATATCGATGATGTACTGCTGACGAAATACGTTGTGCAATAACGGAGCACAACCATGTTAGACATGAACCCTCAAGAAACGTACACCGCACCAGAGGAAGTGAACACACCATCACGCCCGATTGATGAAAACGCACTTTTGCAACGTCATCAAGTGATGGTGAAACGCGTAGTTAACCAGCTTCGCGTTCATGCCACTTCCCATTGCAGTATCGAAGATATGCAGCAAATTGGTCTTATCGCGCTGGTTGAAGCAGGACGTCGTTATGGAGACATTGACGATACTCACTTTCCAGCGTTTGCGGTTTGCCGCGTACGTGGCGCGATCTTAGATGAGCTGCGCCGTTTAGACTGGCGCTCACGTAAGACACGTCAGCAAGCCCATGAGCTTAACGACGTCACTCGTGACCTCACCCGCTCGTTAGGTCGCATGCCAACGGACTCAGAAATCATCAAAGCTCTCGGCACCAACGAGCAGGATTATTACAACCGTCAAAACGCGGCGCTTGCAGGTGAAATGCAAAGTCTCGATCAACTGATGGAAAACAGCACCGACAGCCACTTTGGTGGTCAATACGACGGCATGGAGCACGAGCACATTCGTCGTAGCTTAGACAGCGCACTAGGCCGACTGTCAAAGCGAGATCAATTGCTACTGACGCTGTTTTATCAACACGAACTCAATTTACACGAAATAGCCCTCGTCTTGGATCTGACGCCACCTCGAATTTGTCAGCTTCATAAACAAGCGCTGAAACAACTCAACCAATTAATGTCCTCTTAGGAGTCACAAGATGCAAAAGTTTTTAGGAGTCCTCACTATCCTTGTGTGTGTCTTCGGCGGATACATGTGGGCTGGCGGTAAGCTAGGTGCAATTTGGCAACCAGCAGAATTTCTGATCATCATCGGCGCGGCAGCGGGTTCTCTCATTATTGGTAACCCACCACACGTGCTGAAAGAGATGCGCCAACAAGTGCCAGCAACCATCAAAGGTCCAACTGAAGAGTACGAGTACTACATGGAGCTGATGGCGCTATTAAACAACCTGCTAGAAACAGCGCGTAGCCGTGGTTTCAAGTTTTTGGATTCTCATATCGAAGCACCAGAACAAAGCTCTATCTTCCTGATGTACCCGCAAGTTTCTGAGGATCATCGTCTGATTTCGTTCATTACTGATAATTTACGTTTAATGGCGATGGGACAAATGTCGCCTCATGAATTAGAGGGACTGTTAGAACAAGAAATCGAAGCTATCCAGAACGAGCTGCTCCTGCCTTCACGCTCATTACAGCGTACCGCAGAAGCACTACCTGGTTTCGGTATTCTTGCCGCAGTTGGTGGCATCATCATCACTATGCAAGCCATAGATGGTTCTATTGCGCTCATTGGCTATCACGTAGCCGCTGCCCTTGTAGGTACATTCATTGGTATTTTTGGTTGTTACTGTGGTCTAGATCCACTAAGTAATGCCATGGCTCAGCGAGTGAAACGTAATATGACCGCTTTTGAATGCGTACGCGCAACACTCGTTGCTTACGTCGCTAAAAAGCCAACATTGCTCGCCATCGACGCTGGCCGTAAACACATTCAGCTAGACATCAAACCAACATTCAACCAAATGGAGAAGTGGTTAGCTGAACAGGAGGGATAATGCAAAAACAAGAGCATGTAGTGTTCAAACGTGCCAAAGCTCACGGCCATGACGAACCTCATGGCGGCGCGTGGAAAGTCGCGTTTGCTGACTTCATGATCGCCCTAATGGCGCTGTTTCTTGTGCTTTGGGTCATGCAAGTGGTGGATAAAGAAGAGCGTAAAGCGATTGTTGCCCACTTGCATAGCTCAAGCGTGTTTGACAAGAGTTACGGCAACCCATTTGATACCTCACAAAGTATCTCTCCTATCGACTTGGCACAGGACTCTTCTGTGCCAAGTAAACACAACTCCAATCACGTTGTGAGCTCTTACTTTCAAGGTGACGGTGATGGTCCAGAAATTAACTCTCTAGTTCCTGGCACCTTCGACACCCAAGAACAACTTGCTGCACTGGCAAAAGTTATCGAAGAGATGACCGCGCAGATCAACGCGCAAGGAAACGTCAACGTTACTGTGACACCACAAGGCTTGCGTATCGTGTTGCAAGACGATTACAAACAGCACATGTTCAGTCGTGGTGGAGCCGAGCTTACGCCATTTTTTGAAGATTTACTGTTGGCACTTGCCCCTCTTTTCGAGCGAGTAACCAACCCATTGATCATCAGTGGTCATACCGATGCGATTCCGTTTAAGAAACGTTTTGGCCGTCAGTCGAACTGGGCGCTGTCGGCATCGCGTGCTGATGTGGCGAGAAAAACGCTGGTTGAAGGTGGAATGCCCGATGATCGCGTCATGCAAGTTACCGGCATGTCAGATCGAGCGTTGCTGAACCCAGATGAGCCAGATTCAAGCGAAAACCGTCGAATCGAACTGTTTATTCTGACAACACCAGCAGCAAAAGTGCTTGAGACCCTATTTGGCAATCAAGATGACAGCGAGCTGCAAAAAGCGAAACAAAAAGCGGAATTTAACCAACCCGTTATTCGACAAGAAGTGATCCGTTACTCGGCGGACTCAGAAAAACAAGAAGCAAAAATCCAAGCGCTATAACGCTTGTCAACGCCATAAACCACAAAGGTCACCTCGCCCAGCTGGTGACCTTTTTAATCCCTAATCCAATTGCCGTGACTTTTAGTAGAGTTCAATATGCACGAGCCAATGCCCGACACAACAAGACGTGATATGTTGAAGAAAGCCTTTTTATGGCTAATCATCTTCGACTATTTATTATTGGCGTTTTTTCTTACCCAACTCTCTAGCCTCAACCTAAACAGTGGCACCATGATCAGCCTGCTCCTCGTGGTTTACAATGTTCTGCTTGTGTCGTTGTGTTTTCAACGAACCAACAAGCAAGACTCATACATCATCTACCCAGTGTTATCAGCAACGTTGCTCGCTTTTGTCTGCTTCCTTTACTTTTTTTTTCTGGTTTAAGAGCCCCATAACCTAATCAAGCACGCGTTCACTGATCATACGATTGAACGCAACAAGGTCAAATGAGCCTTTAATTTCAAACCGAACTCGTCCCACTTCACTTAAGAAAAACTCAATTTCGCAATCGAGATCAAACGTGCCGGAAGTCTCAATAGAGAATGCATTGATCTTACTGTAAGGCAGCGACGTGTAATCCACTTTTGAGCCCGTAATCCCTTGCACATTCGCCGCAATCACTCGTTTGTTGGTAAACACCACTTGGTCACGAACGGTTTTAAAAGCGGCGAAAATGGTCTCACCATCAATCAAAAATTTGTGGAAATCATCTCTGACTTTGGAAACGTCAATAGGCTTAAGCTTGAACACAGAGGAGTTATCGAAGTCGATCATGAGTCGTCCTTTAAATAGGCTGAAAAACGAATTTCTCAACGTATCAGACCACACCGGTTTTGCCTATCTACCTCAACCGTTTTTGCTTGATTCATCTACTGCAAAACCCAAATTACTTCCAACCCTGCCGCCATAACTCTGGGTCTTTCAGATCTTGCCAGTTCATCTCTTGCTCACGTTTACTCATAACGGCTTCAATGACACATTTCACAACATTGCCGTCTTCATCCAGTTCCATTTCAGTTACGACAAAGTGCTTCTCTTTATTTTTAGGTGACGTCGCCGTCCATTTGCTGTGCAATAGTTTCTTTGGGTGAATTCTATTCATCGCAGTATACCAATTTAACTTTCATCTCTATGTATACGACTGAATACCAAGAGAGAATCAGATTTTATTTTTAAGCATCCACGAAAGAGAAAAGCCGCAAAAGAGGTCATCTCCCAATGCGGCCTTACTTACAACCCACTTAGGTCTTTTGACCGTTCAAACGAGGGTTTAAGTACTGACTCTGTAGCAACTGCAAAGCCTTACCAACCAGCACAATCACCACCGCGCCGATCAGTACTGGCGTGAACAGAAAGCTCCACCCCTGCCCAGATGCCATGATCAAGATAGGATTTGCACCCGCAGGTGGATGCGTTGTCTTCGTAATCAGCATAGCTGACACACCTAACCCAGTCGCAATCGCGAGGGTGATTGGCGTGATCTCAACGTATTGGCTAAACGCAATACCGATAGATGCCGTAATGAAGTGACCAATGATCACGTTTTTTGGTTGAGCGAGAGGGCTGCTAGGCACCCCAAACACCAACACCGCCGTAGCACCAAATGGCGCCATGAGAAGTACAACCTCAGTAAGAGATACCTCGGCGTAAGACAACACACCAATAGCCAATGTCGCACCAAGCCCCGCGACCAACGATAAAATTAAATTATTCATAAACACCTCAAAGTAGACCGAATTGTCTACAAATTAAAATAGACAAATCTGTCTACCTTTGTCAATATGTGTTTGTAGAACTTTTTGAGGACGTAGTTATGAACAAAAAGAAACAGTTATTGATCGACACCGCGTTGTCACTGTTTTACAAACAGGGCATCAACTCTATTGGCATCAATGAAGTCCTTAAAGTTTCTGGCGTGGCTAAACGCACGCTGTACAGCCATTTTGAGAGCAAAGAAGCGCTCATCCTCGCCGCACTAGAACAACGCCACCAAATCTTCATGGCGTGGCTAGAGGAAAAACTGTCATCAGCACAATCGAGTACAGACGTGATCGACCAGTTGTTTACCGCGCTTAACGGCTGGTTTCATGGTTCTGAGGAAAAATTGGGCGAGTTTCGCGGCTGTTTCTTCATCAACACGTCCGCCGAATTCAGTGACGACAGCGGCGAGATCGCAACGTATTGCCGCCACCATAAACAACAGGTTCGTGAGCTAATTCAACGCTATCTCAAATCAGACAACACATCATTACTCGATGCCATCTGCATCATGAAAGAAGGTGCCATCACTACCGCTTACATGACAAAAGAGTACGACGACGTCACAAAGAAATGCGTGGAAATTTTGCGCAAGCTGTAATGCGTTCAGGCGTAGTAATTAGCTAATTAAGTATTCAAACAAAAAGGCACCTATCGGTGCCTTCTGCATTAACTGGGGTTTAGATCATCACAACTCGTGTTCGGTACGGGCGATGATGTCATCCTGCGCGTCTGGTGATAGCGCGGTAAAGAAGGCTGAATAGCCCGCAACTCGCACGACAAGGTCACGATATTGCTCAGGGTTCTTCTTCGCTGCCAGCAAGGTTTCACGAGAGACGATGTTGTACTGCACGTGCCAACCTTTGTGGTGATTAAAGAAGGTGCGAATCAGCATTGAAAGCTTGAGCTTATCCCCTTCTGAAGCGACAGCCGCTGGGCTTAACTTCTGGTTAAGCAGCACGCCACCTAGGATTTTATTGGCTTGAATTTTACCGACTGAGTTATACACCGCCGTTGGTCCCAAACGGTCAGAGCCCGATGCTGGACTTGCGCCTTCCGCCAGTGGCGTTTTCGCTTTTCGACCATCTGGTGTTGCCATCGTGGATGCGCCAAATGGCACGTTGGCAGAGATGCTTGATGTTCCCGCGTAGTAGCCACCACCAATTGGCCCGCGCCCATGACGTGTGTTGACAAATTGCGCCAACTCATCGATATAAACTTGGTAAGCATCAGCCAGCAATTGGTCGACATAATCGTCGTCATTGCCGTATTTTGGCGCGAAGTTGATTAAGCGTTGGCGAAGTTGTTCGTTCTCAATACCATCAAAGTCTTCTTCTAATGCTTTTGCCAGTTCCGTTTGGCTGATTTGTGCTTCTTCAAACACCAAATGTTTGATCGCCGCCAAACTGTTACCCAAATTGGCGATACCCACTTGCAGGCCAGATACCCAATCGTATTTCGCTCCGCCTTCTTTTACGGTTTTACCACGCGCCAAACAGTCATCCACCAGCGATGAGCAGAAAATATCTTGCGCTTGCTGTTCAAGCACGCTGTCGACTACGGTATCAATCTCAATCGATTTACGTGTGTAATAGCGAATTTGCTCCGCCCAAGAAGCGGTGACTTGATCAAAACTCTCGAAGTTGCCTTTTGCCAACGACTTATCATGCGGCAAGAAGGCTTTGCCCGTCGTTGCATCCACACCTTCGTTAAGCGCAGCCAGTAAAATACGCGCAAAATTAATAAAGCTCATGCCCGTGCAACGGTAACCCCATTTGCCTGGAACAGCGGTTTCAATACAGCCAATAGACGCGTAGTTGTAAGCGTCTGCTTTCTCGACGCCTAGCTTGATGAACTCTGGAATGACGATTTCATCGTTGTTGAATGCAGGCATACCGAATCCGCATTTGATCACTTCAATACAGCCCATCAAGAACTCTTGATTCAGACCTTCATGATAGCGAACACTCAAGTTCGGTTGTGTGGAACGTAGCTGACCACAAGACTCTAAAATCGCCCAAGATAGCGGATTTACGGCGTCTTCAGGTTCTCCATTCTCATTCAGCTTTTGGCCACCGATACAGACATTTTGATACAGAGGAGAACCTGCCGATGCTTTTGAGTGCGCGCCAGAGCGAATCTTGTTTACTTCAAGCAATTTCAACCAACAGCTTTGCAATAACTCAAGGGCGAACGCTTTGTTCATCGCGCCACTTTCAAGATCACGCACGTAGTAGTCGTTTAGGAACTGGTCCATCCGACCGAATGAAACAGAGTGGCCATTCGATTCAATTTGCAACATCAACTGCACAAAATAGCTCAGTTGCAGAGCTTGCCAGAAGTTGGTTGGCGCATGGAAAGCCACATGACGACAGTTTTCTGCAATTGTCTCCAGTTCCGCTTTCCTCTCTGGTCGCGTTTCGTTTTGTGCCATTTCCAGAGCGAGATCGGCGTAACTCACCATGTGCTCCTGAATCGCAAGCAAGACAATTTCGACGGACTTATAAAACTGCTCTTTCTTCAACCCTTCATACGTCGACACGTCGTTATTAGCGCGATGCTGACGAACCTCGTCCAGCAGACCGTTCATACCGATCTTCAGGATTTTTTCGTTATCCACTGCAAGGTGCGCGTCGCCCGAAGTCATGTTGCCTTCGGCTTTAATGATAGTGCTGGCTAGGATCTCTTGTTGCTCGTCGGTAAAAAGTCCATAGCAGCGATCTTGAACCGTTTTACCGCGCCAGTATGGCGTAATGGCGTGAATGCTTTGTTTGTCCTCTTCACTTACCGCAAAACCAGCCCCAGGTCGGTCGGCCAGTTCGTCGATTTCCGCTTCAATCCAACGCACCGTGTATTCAGGGAAGATCGGCGCAGCGCGTACTTTGCTCGCTTGGTTGCCTACAATCAGCTCGTCGTGCTTAATCCAAATGGTACGAGTGCGTAAGTGCTCTTGTAGCGCCAGCGCTCTTTGCACAATCACAGGTTTGTCTTCATTTGCCTGATACGCTCGAGTATAAGCCTCTGCGCGCTCAGTACAGATAGGCGGCGTTACGATGTTGACCAGTGCCGATTTGTGGGCTTTGATTCGCTCTGGAAGGGTATGTAGGTCCATGGTTAACCTCTAACAATCACGTTAAGTTGAGTATGTTCGCTTGCGTATTGCATTGCGTTTTCTAGCAGTTCTGGATTATTTAATGGTTTGTCAGAACACTCGTAAGGCATATCGAGCAAACGGTATTTATTGATGCCGAGGGTGTGATACGGCAGCAAGTGAAGTTCTTGACAGCTTTCTAAAGAAGCAGCGAAGTCAATGATCGCTTTGAGCTCATCAATGGTGTCATTGAAGCCCGGCACAACCGGCACGCGAATAACAATACATTTGGCAATTGGTGCCAATTTTCTAAAATTGTCTTTGATGCGTTTTAACGATCCCTTCGCCCAGCAGAGAAACTTTTCGTCGTCGGTGTGTTTAAGATCCGCTAACCAGCAATCAATATATGGCGCGACTTTTTCTACGTTTTTCCACGGAACATGCATGCACGACTCCACCGCCGTAGACACGTGGTTTTGATGCAAACGTTCGGCAAGTTCTGCCACAAGATTTGGCTGCATCAGCGGCTCACCACCAGAAAACGTCACGCCACCTTGGCTTTGATCGTAAAAAGGCTTGTCTTTCATCAACACTTCAAACAAGTCGTCCGATTTCGCCGCTTCTCCACATATGCTGAGCGCTTGTGTTGGACATACGTTTCGCAGCGCTATGATCTGCGCTTCGCTCATGGCTTTTCGATTGATGATGATTTGATCGTCAATGCGTCGGATACCATCGCTCGCCATGTCGCCGTTTACGGTTTGTTTATAAGCCGATATACAAAGCTGGCAGCCCGCCATACAACTGCGCTCATCAAACAGCAGAGAGTGCTTTTCACTGCGGCTTTCTGGGTTTTGGCACCAAGGACAGGACAGACTACATCCCTTCAGAAACAGAATGGTGCGAATACCATCACCATCGTGGGTCGAGAACCTCTGAATATTGAAATACATTGCTGTCCGCCTCTTGGTTTGCTCTTCTACTTTTCACGCTTTTCTTTTGCTGAAAACTTCATTTGATAATGAAATATTGGCACTTAACTTTCGTTTTGTGAAATTATTATAGTTTCAATTGAAATTTCAATTGATCAAAATCAAGATCTCGGCGGATTGTCAGATCTATAGTGATCCCATCATCAAAACGAAGATTTTGTATAAGGTAGAACCCATGATCGAACTCTATTTAGATACTGCTGACGTGGCAGAAGTAAAACGCTTTAACCAATGCCTACCTCTGAAAGGGGTGACCACAAATCCAAGTATTTTGGCGAAGTCAAAACAAGGCTTGAACCAAACCTTAGCTGGCATGCAAGAAGCGTTAGGGGGCACACCCCGTTTCCATGCTCAAGTGGTGAGCACAACTGTAGAAGGCATGGTAGAAGAAGCGCGCCAAATCCATGAATTACCCTATGATATGGTCGTCAAAGTGCCAGCAACCGAAACGGGCTTAGCGGCAATTAAGTTAATGAAAAAAGAGGGAATTCAAGTGCTCGCCACTGCTATTTACTCTGCTCAGCAAGGTTTCCTTGCGGCATTGTGTGGCGCTGACTATCTTGCGCCTTATGTGAACCGTATTGATGCGATGAACGGAAACGGTGTAGAAGTGGTCGCAGACCTACAATTGCTACTGGATCAAAACCAACTGCCTGCAAAAATTTTGGCAGCGAGTTTTAAGAATACCCAACAAGCGATGGAAGTGATGAAGTTAGGTATTGAAGCGATCACCTTACCTGTCGATGTGGCCGCGCAGATGTTTTCTCATCCAGCAGTTCAGCCGGCTGTCGATCAATTTGACAAAGACTGGAAATCGACGTTTGGCAACAAGCTTTCATTTGAAAGTTAAACATAAAATTATCGAAAGTCCCGTTCCTCCTCGATCGAGGGGCTTTTGATATGGGAATCTCTGAGAAAAAGTAACATTCGCGCAGGCAACTGTTTATAGATGCGGCTTACGAAGAGATTCCCACCCCACTAATCTCGCCTCAACCTTCACGCAAACTACTCTATTCGTAACATCACTACTGACGAAAAACGCTCGTTCCACAAGCAAAAAATTTTGCTTCAAGCCGACAAACTCACAAGCACAACGCATCAATAAGTCGGTAATTATTAATTTTATCTATTGGAAATGAACACTGTTCATTTATAATCAGCGAACCTAACGCAGTAACAAGGAATCCACTTCATGAAACGCATTGCGCTTCTCTTTGCCATGTTTGCATTACTTTCTGGTTGTAGCAGCATGTCGCCAGAACAATGCCAAACCGCAGATTGGTATCGCGTCGGCTACCAAGATGGCCGCTCAGGCAACAACCCAAACATTTTGTACGAATACATTAAAGACTGTCGCGAAGCAGGCGTAACGCCAAATCACGTTGAGTGGCAAGACGGTTTTGATAAAGGCACTATTCTTTACTGTTCGCCAGACAATGGTTACACGGTGGGTGTAGAAGGAAAAACCTACTATGGCGTTTGCTCTAACGATCTTTTCCTTAAAAACTATCAGTTAGGCCATCAAGAATATCAGCGTCAACAACGCATTAACGCGTTAGATGCGGAGATATCACGCCTTGATCATCAATTGGATGCAAACTTAGATAAAGACAACGCGAAGCGTATTAGAGAGAGAAGAAAACAACTGGCGCGTGAGCGTGCATCACTCATCTCGCCAGGAGCTAATTACTACTTTAACTTTTAGTCGCGACGGGCTACAACGCTAGGGTCATAAAGCGGCTGTTTGGATCAGGTTGATAGTCACCAAACGGCTCGCAGTACGCGAAGCCATGTTTTTCATATAGGCGATGCGCGGGTTCAAAAAATGCCATCGACCCAGTTTCCAAACTTAAACGTTGTATCCCCTGATGTTTTGCTTGCTCAATCACGTGATTGAGTAAGCGGGATGCCACGCCCTGTTTTCTCGCCGACGGCGTCGTACGCATCGATTTCAACTCTGCGTGACCATCTTCTAGTTGGCTCATTGCCACACATCCCAATAGCTGCTCACCATCCCACCCCGTCCAAAACGTGATTGGAGGCAGCTTCAACTTGCTTACATCTAACGCATGCACGCTCTCTGGTGGCGATGTAGCGTACATGTCCTGTAAATGCTCTTCCAACAACGCAAGCACCTGCGGCCGTTCTAAATCGTCGATTTCAATTCTCATATATCCATCCTTGGTGTTTTTACTATCCAAGTCACCTTAACTATATGTTTTAAAGTTAAATGTCCATCCAAACCTCAAAGATACCTAGGTTTGCACGAAACTAAGATGATTGAATAATAAAAAAGCCCCAACACAAACATCAGAAAAATCATGTGTTGGAGCTTCCTTTGCATTTCTATGTAAGTCTATTCGTAAAGTGCTGGCGTACTTTGTAATTGCTCGCTAAATTTGAAAATATCATCAATCGAGTCGATTGGATGACGGGTTTCTGTTTTAGCTTCATCAAAGAGGCCAATGTACTTTTGTTTGGTATTGAACCAAAGGCGACATAATGGCTTCCTATTGTTGTCATCAAGCAGGATACCAAAATAACTTTGCGTATCACGGGCACACACTCGCTGTACATCAACTTGTTGTCGTAATATCGCTTTAACGACATTAAAACCCTCGATCTCTTCATCTGTCGTTTGAACTTTGGGTTTATCTTGAACGGGTTCAACAGATTCTTCAAAGGTGTTAACGCTATCGTCAACCTTGATCGGTGCTTTATCATCTCCACCAATTGCAGATTTCAATCGAGCATTAATGCTGTCGTTCAAGAATTGTTTTAGAGCCTTCGTTGTAATATCCATGAACTGTGCTTTGACTTTTGCGGTTTGGACGCCATCGTACACTTTTGAAGTAAAGAATTTTACAAACTCCTCTTCAGGGTTCTGAAACTGTTCATGAAGTGCTTTTTTAATTTGATTGAGGTACTTGAGCTCGCCGGCAGCATCAACTACAGAATCAACATCAAAAGAAGACTTGGTAAGCTTTTTCACTTCGGGAATTACGTGCTCATCAAGATTGGCAAGATCCAAAGTCAAAAACGGCTTTTCATCCATTTTATTTGGAGCGTCTAAGTCCGTAAAAAACTGATATTCAGATCCATTAGTTAAAATCGCAATACGAGCATTGGTTACTGAAAAATACCGAAACAATTGATTAGCATGTTTAGTGGCCAATGGCTCACCAAATTTTTTACACTCGATAAGAATTTGTACAACCCCATCTTTAATGAGTGCGTAATCTACTTTTTCTCCCTTCTTCGTAGCAATGTCAGCAGTAAACTCAGGGATAACCTCATTTGGATTAAAGACATCATAACCTAATACAGAGTGCAAAAATGGCATTACTAATGCGTTTTTTGTTGCTTCTTCTGTAGCTAAACTCGCTGATACTTGGGGAATTTTTTTGGAAAGAGCTTGAACTCGTTCTATAAAATCCATAAGACACTCCATCATATTGTTCATTTAAACACTTAAAGTATATATGACACTGGTATCTTAAAATGTTGTGTAGTTAAAAGTTTGAATGCCATATGCAAACACTCACCCAACAGCGAACTTAAAGCGGCTGTTTCATAATGTGCTGCGGTCCAACGGGGCCGCCGTGGTAAAGCTCATTGGTATCTTCAAACCCTGATTTTAAATAGCACTGATAAGCAGGTATGTTGCGGCAATTCACGGTGAGATAAAGCGCATCAAACTCGGGATAATGGCGTTTGGCGAAATCGGCAAACTGTTGAATGGCTTGCTTGGCGATGCCTTTGCCTTGATGACGGTGATCCACCAGCAAAGCACGTACGCCTAAGCTGTTTTTCGGGCAAAAATCGTATTTCTCGCTGTAAGCAGCATCGAACAGAAAAAAACCAACAACGTCATCGTCTGCCAAAATCAGATGCGGAAGTTCTGTAGGTTTAAGACGTGTCAGCATTTCACCCACATCCGCGACCGTAAACTGCGATTGCTCTTCTAGCACGCTAAGTTCGCAAGTTTGTTCATGTCGCTCAGGCGAATACTTTTCAATGGTAATCATAATCTTCCTTGTTGTTTTTATGCTCAATTCATACAGGGTATGTCGTAAATAGAAATACCTAGTGTCGTATTTCCCACTCGCAGGCAAACGTTTAGCACTCTATTATCCTCGCCATTCGATAGAGAGGTTTCCATGTCCCGTTTTTTACTTTGTAGTTTTGCACTCGTTTTACTCTACCCTACTGCCATTGATTTGTATCTTGTTGGTTTGCCTCAAATTGCGTCAGATCTCAACGCCAGTGAATCTCAGTTGCATATTGCGTTTTCGATCTATTTAGCTGGCATGGCTACCACCATGTTATTCGCGGGGAAAATTGCAGACTCTGTGGGACGAAAGCCTGTTGCCGTCGTCGGCGCGATGATCTTCGTGCTCGCGTCTTTTCTCGGCGGGATGGCTGAGCAACCAAACACTTTTTTGATTGCTCGCTTTTGCCAAGGCATCGGGGCTGGATCTTGCTATGTCGTCGCGTTCGCGATTTTACGCGACACGTTAGACGATGAACGCCGCGCGAAAGTATTGTCGATGCTCAATGGCATCACCTGTATCATTCCAGTGATCGCACCCGTGATTGGTCACTTGATTATGCTGAAATTTCCTTGGCCGAGTTTGTTTACCACAATGGCAGGAATGGGCATTCTCGTCAGTGTATTGGCCATTTTTGTTCTCAAGGAATCACTACCCAGCCAACAAGGTGAAGAGCAGACAGCGCCAGAGAGCCATCAAGAGACTTTCTTCGAGCGATTTTTTATCAGTAGGCTGATCATTACTGCACTTGGAGTGACCACCATTCTGACCTTTGTTAACGCTTCACCAATTGTCGTGATGGGCATGCTTGGTTTTGATCGCGGTGGCTATTCTTCCATCATGGCTGGGACTGCGACGATCAGTATGTTGATTTCGTTCTCGGCGCCATTGGCATTGGGGATTTTTAAGCAGCGAACCTTAATGATGACCTCTCAAGTATTGCTCGCTTGTGCAGCCATCGTGCTCAGTGCTGCCCATTTCCATGATGGACAATCTCATTACTATGTGTTCGGACTTGGGCTGATTTGCGCTGGCTTCGCTTGTGGCTTTGGCGTGGCCATGAGCCAAGCGCTCAGCCCATTCTCTCAACAAGCTGGCGTGGCGAGCTCACTACTGGGCATTGCTCAAGTTTGTAGTTCAGCGTTCTATATTTGGTTTATGGGTTTCATCGGCGTTAGTGCACTGAATATGTTGGTGTTTATCTTAGTGTTAGGTAGCGTAATCAGCCTTGCTCTAATACTATTGATTCCAAAGCCTGTTCACGATACCCATTATGAAGAAATCCCTAGCGCGACTTGATTTAAACTTACTGTTCACTCTGCAATTATTGCTGCAAGAGCAAAGCGTCTCGAAAGCCTCGAAAAAGCTGAACGTTACGCCCTCTACCGTAAGTAAGTCGCTCAACAAACTTCGTCATTGGTTCGATGATCCTTTGTTCGTCAAAACACCTAAAGGTCTTGCGCCAACGCCTTTGGCACAAAGCATGGAGCAAGATCTTGCAGAATGGCTGCAAATTGGCAGCCAAATTGCAGAAAAACGCAGCGATATTACGCCGAAAGGAGTGCGTTTTGATATCACGATTGAGTCGCCATTAGTACTCACGGTGCTGGACAGACTCATCGTCGCTATCCACCAGCGATACCCTGAAGCGAAAGTAAAAACCAGTAACTGGGATTACGATTCACTCGACGCCATCATTCGAGGCGAGGCGGATATCGGTTTTACCGGCCGAGAAAGTCACCCGAGATCGAAAGAGTCGTTGGATCTTCTGCCGTATTTCTTGGATTTTGAGATTCTATTTTATGACCTGCCAATGGTGTATTTGCATAAAAATCATCCGGCGTTACAGCAAGAGTGGAATCTCGAGACCTTTCTGAGCTACCAACACATCAATATTGTTTGGGAAAAAAGTGAAACTTGGGCGTTGGATGAAGTGTTAACGGAACTAGGCCTACAGCGCTCTATCGGGCTGACGATGTCCAACTTTGAGCAATCCCTTTTTATGGCAGCGCAGCCGACGCATGGCATGATCACCACCGCGCCGCACTATTGCAAAAGCTACACAGAAAAGCTGCATCTCGATTTGGTGTGCTTGCCAATTCCGTTAGACCAAACTCAACAAGACAAGTTACTGATTCCATTTACCATGATTTGGCATAAACGCAATGCGTACAATCCCAAATTGCTATGGTTGAAAAACACCATCAAGTCATTGTATGAACAACCTTCCCTACCACAGTAACACTTAGGCTAAGGTCAGGTTTTCTCTGGTGATTTTTGATGATTTTCTCGCTCTGACAGCTATAACTAATCACTTTATCAACTAATGAAAAAGGTCGTTTGACGCTACACTCAATCCATATTTCTGCGTTAAGGGCCAAGGATGTCGACCTTTTTACTCACTGCTATTACGATGCTGGCGTTCGCCGCCAATTCATTATTGTGCCGACTTGCATTGGCCGAAGGGTTAATTGATGCAGGAAGCTTCACTCTCGTCCGATTGATATCTGGCGCGATTACCTTAATCGCATTGCTTGTCGTGAGAGGTCAGTGGAAAACCGATCGGCCAACTTCTCGCTTTCGCTTTTTTGCTGGCGTGGCTTTATTTGGTTACGCTGCCCTTTTCTCTTTCGCGTACTTACAACTGGCGACAGGAACCGGTGCTTTGCTTTTGTTTGGTGCCGTGCAACTGACGTTACTGGCCATCTATTGGTGGCAAGGTGAGCGCTTTCAATTTCTCGAAATCATCGGTATCGGCCTTTCAATTGTTGGCTTTGTTTGGTTAATGTTGCCATCAGCCACTCGCCCCGACATCAGTTCTGCACTTCTCATGTTGATTTCTGGCGTTTGTTGGGCTGCGTTTACTGCGCTCGGCAAACAAGCGCCTTCTCCAAGTAGTGGCATCACATGGGGTTTTATCGCTGCATCTATAATTGGCATACTGCTATCGCCGTTGATGCTGTCCTCAATCCATCTCTCTCTGAGCGGAATTTTGCTCGCTATCACGTCTGGCGCCATTGCATCTGGCCTTGGGTATACGCTTTGGTATCAAGTCATGCGTAAGCTCTCTTTACTTCAAGCCGCCGTCAGCCAACTTTCCGTGCCAGCCATTGCTTTGCTACTAGGTACCGTCGTACTTCACGAGTCTCTTTCACTGCATACACTTTTAACCAGTGGCATCATTCTTGGTGGTATCGCTTTGGTTTTTTTATCTCGATCCAAAAAAACAAGCGAACAATCGGCAAGCTGATAAAAAATAATAACTTTCCCTCTCAAATACCCATTCATCATCTATGCTTTTTAAAGCAGCAAAGCTCATCGCAGATGGTACGAGTGACCTGCTTTAGTATTAGGCGAAGGATATAAGGTGAGAATTGGCTCACACAACACGACGATTTTGTTTCAAAAGTAAGAATCATCACAGATCGCGATTTTGCTCGTTTTAGGCGTTTCGTCAATAACGCCAAGGGCAAGCGCGAGATCGAGCCAAATACGCACTTTGTGTTTTGACAAAGGGTTTACAAAGCACACTTTTTTATCCGCTATATTCCGCCCCCCGAATTTATTCAGAACAAGATTCTGATTATTCACATAAGAAATTCATCAACTTATAACGATAAGCCTGAGCAAACTTTGACACTATGAACGACAAAATAAAATTCGCTATTAAAGTATCGCTTAGCCTGACTCTGGCTTATCTAATCCCGTTTGCCATGGGTTGGCCGCAAGCATCGACGGCCGCAACCACAGTGATGCTGATTGCATCCACAGGCAGTCGTCGTGAATCCCTCGCCAAAGGTACCTTACGTGTGTTCGGTACGTTGGTTGGCGCCGTCGTTGGCTTGTTACTGGTGGGATTATTTGCTCAAGACCGCTTGCTGTACATGCTGAGCGTGTCGGTTGTGGTCTCTTTCATTTTTTACTTCCGTAATGCCTACCAAAAAGATCCAACGCTACTCATGCTGACCGGCGTCATGACGCTGATGATGTCCAATGGCGGTGACGCAGAAGGTGCGTTTCTTTATGGCGTTGACCGCGCTTATATGACGGTGTTTGGGGTGGTGGTTTACACACTCGTGGGGACTTTCTTATTCCCGACCAAAACAGAACAAAACCTAAGACAGCTCATCGAACAACTCAACCAAGCACAACGCGCGTTGTTCACCACTATCTTGCAAAATTTCGAGCAAAAATCGGCAGGGCAAGTCTCTCCTCAAGAAGAGGGAGTAGAAAATCCAGAAGCTGAAGAGCCACAACCTAGCGTGGATTCTCTTATCGAACAGATGTTTGCCGCCCAAAATGCGCTCGAACAGCGTTTTGCCACAGTCAGTGTGGAATGCAGCGACGTGTCGGCCTACATGAAAGAGTGGCGCTTGGCGGTTCATTTGAACAAGCAGGTAACGCAACAATTGACCGTTGCGGCGCACAGCCACTTTAGCCACCAGCAAGACCGTGAAAGCATAAGCAACTTTGATCAAGCCGTTGCGGAAATTGACGCGCTATTTGATACCTGTCAACAAGTCTGGGACGAAAAGGAGCCTGCTTTTCGTGCTCAAGAGTTCAAAGTCGAATACAACCAAGCGTTGCTTGAAGACGCAGCGCACCTAGAGAAAGGCTCTGCGCTTATGCTTGGGCACCTCTTGGGGCTCATGCATCAAAACTTGTCGCGTTTAGCGGAGAGCATTAGCTGCATTGACTCTGTGACGAACAATGTCTCCTTTGACGTGCCGCTGCCGAAACCGAAAGGCAAGTTTCTATGGTGGGACGCAGAAAACTTTAAAACCGCGGTCAAAACTTTTGTCACTTATTGGGTTGCAGGACTTATTTGGATTTATTTCAATCCGCCAGGCGGCTACTCGTTCGTGGTCTTCTCGACCATGTTTATGTCTTTGCTGTCGTTCGTGCCTGTGCACCCGATTTTGTTGCTAGTGCTGTTCACTTTCGGCTTCTTGTTCGCGGTGCCTTCTTACGTTTTTATTCTGCCGCAATTGGATCTCGGGTTAGAACTTGGCCTGTTCATCTTTATCTACACCTTTATCGGCTTTTATCTGTTTAACGGGCCAGTGACGATTTTCTACATGGTGGGCTTGTTTGTTCTCGGTTTAGACAACAACATGTTCTATCACTTCGGGATCCTCATGACGATCATGCTGCTGTTCTACATGGTGGTGTTCATGATCATTTTCGCGCACTACTTCCCGTTTAGCTCACGACCAGAACACCTCTTTTTGACCATAAAAGAGCGCTATTTTAGGCACACTCGAGAGCTGTTTGACTCCTATCAGAAGCAATCCAGCTCTATTATTACGCCGCTCAAACGGGCCTTGCATTTGGTGACGCTCAACGTTTCATCGACAAAGCTCAAGGTGTGGGGTTCGAAAATCAACCACAAACACTTTGACAAAACCACGCCAGAAGCGATTGGCGCGTTTAGCAAAGCGTGTGATGTACTCAGTAATCACATCAACATCTTAATGGCCGCCGAGAAAAAGTTGATGACCAATCCGCTGATCACTCAGCTTCGCCAACAACACCGCGATTCCATCATTCCTTTGATGGCGGGCGCTTTAGCCAGCCACCAAGCAACACAAGAACTCGACTCCGTATTCGACCAATACAGTCAGGATTACCAAACATTCGAAGATAAACTGGAAGATTTTTTTAGTGAGTTGGATTTATCTGACTACGCTTATTCTGAGATAGCCGGTTTTTATATCTTGCTGAATTTAAAACGGAACGTGTTCGAAGCAATCAAGCATTGCAAGCAAACCTACGAGGATATCGATTGGGTGAACTTACAACAGAAGCGGTTTTAAAGGTGGGGATATGATGCTTCCAAAACTAACCAAACCAAGCCTCGCCATACTTTCCCTGCTCGGGCTCAGTGCGTGTACCACTGTGGGGCCAGACTATGTCCACCCACCGCAAGCGTCATTGCCAAGCGATTGGTCGGTGCAAAAAGCAGCCAAAGATACGCAGCAATCCGAGCAACAATTACAACAGTGGTGGCAGCAGTTTAACGACCCGACGCTCAATCGATTAGTCGAGTTGGCGAATGAGCAAAACCTAGACATAGAAGCCGCGGGGCTGCGCATTGTCCAAGCTCGTTCATTACTTGGCATTTCGACCGGCTTGCAATACCCGCAAGTTCAAACCTTATCAGGAAATCTAGCGCGTGCCTACGTGAACGATCAGGGTGTAAACAACGCCGCTCTGTCGTTTGATGCTGCGTGGGAAATGGATATTTGGGGCAAATACGCTCGTGGTATCGAATCTGCAGAAGCTGGTTATTACGCATCCATCGCGTCGTATCACGACATCATGGTCACCATCACCGCCGAAGTAGCACGCAATTACATCAACTATCGCACATTCCAAGAACGTATTTTGCTGTCTCGCCGCAATATCGAGATTCAAGAACGCGTTGTGCACATCACCCAAGTTCAGTTTGATTCCGGCAACGTAACAGAGCTAGACGTACAGCAAGCGAAAAACCAGCTTTACACCACAAAAGCCGCGCAACCAAGCCTCGAAGTCGCGATGAAGCAATCGCGCACAGCACTAGCTTTGTTACTGGGCGTACTGCCTGAAGAAGTAGAGAAATTGCTGCAATCGGACGGTTTGACGCAGAAAATTGCTGATTATGAAGCGCAGTTCAAATCGACAGGCAGAAAATCGGCGTTATCGGGCACCGACGAGCGCTCCATTGTGCCGCGTCCACCTCTGTTGGATACCCAAGTGGACGCAAACTTAGTGATGCGACGTCCGGATTTGCAAGTCTCTGAGATGCAAGCTCGCGCGCAGAGTGCGCAAATTGGCGTGGCGGAAACCGCTCTGTACCCAAGCTTTTCGCTGTTCGGTTCCATCGGTATCGACAGTACAGTTCCCGATGGCAGCAGTTTCAGTTTTAGTGATTCGCTCACCATGGTGGTTGGCCCAACGTTCAGTTGGAACATTTTCCAATATGGACGCGTGAAAAATAACATTCGCTTCGAAGATGCTCGCTTCCAAGAAACGCTGACCAACTACAACAAAAAAGTGCTACAAGCCGTGAACGAAGTGACCAATGCGATCGAAGCGTATGACCTGTATTTGCAGCAAAAAGATTTACGTTTGCAATCGGTCAACTCTTCCATTCGTGCGTTCAACATCTCCATGACGCAATACGAAAACGGCCAAATTTCTTTTGAGCGACTGCTCAACTCAGTCGAAAAAATGACCCGCGCGGAAGACAGTTACGCGCAAATTAAAGGCAATGTCGCGAACCAAGTAATCGCGCTGTACAAAGCGTTGGGTGGCGGCTGGCAGGCACAAACGGGGAAACCATTCCTTGAAGAATCCATCGCCAAGCAGATGCAAGATCGTACCGATTGGGACGGTTATCTGGATGAAGAAAACCGCACGTTGCCACCTTTGCCTATCGAAACACCGACGGAAAACGGCGATAAGAACAAAACGGAGGATCTCTAATGCCTCATGAACTCTCTTGGGGAGACATTTACTTTTCTCCCACACTACTGGTGCTCTTTCTCGCCGTCACGGCAACGTGGATAACGGTGATGATATTGAACAAGACACGTTTGTCTCGCTTCATCGCTTTTCCGTCCCTGACGTTTATTGCCATCATGGTCGGTTATGTGGTGGCCATCGACAGCTTTTATATTCAATTTTAGGTGCCAAACAAGATGAAAAAACTATTCGTAATCGCACTCAATCTTGTCATTCTTGGTGGCGCAGCTTGGCTCGGCTATCAAAAATTTGAAGAGTATTTTAATAACCCATGGACACGCGATGGCCAAGTACGCGCGAACGTCATCAAGGTAGCACCGCGAGTGTCTGGCCCAATTGTGAATGTTTCGGTGCAAGACAACCAAGAAGTGAAAACGGGCGATTTACTGTTTGAAATCGACCCAACCACTTACGAAGTCGCACTATCTCAAGCCGAAGTGGCGTTGGAAAAATCCATCGTGAGCTCTCGCGGTAAAAAAATCGAATACGATCGCCTTAAAGACATTCGCGCGAAAGACCGCGGCGCTGTTTCTCACAAGGATCTGATTCGTCGTGAAATCGCTTACGAGGAATCGCTACTGCAAATCAAATCTGCAGAAGAGCAATTAAAGTCAGCGCGCCTTAACCTCAGTTTCACCAAAGTTTATGCGACCGTCGATGGTTTTGTGTCTAACCTCGATATTCGAAACGGTACACAAGCGGTCGCAAACCAACCGCTGCTAGCACTGATCGACAAAAACAGTTTCTGGGTATTTGGCTTCTTCCGCGAAAACCAACTCGCGCAAATCGAACCGGGTAGCCAAGCACGTGTCACCTTGATGTCTCACCCAGACACGCCTATCGACGCAACCGTTGACTCTATCGGTTGGGGTATTGCGCCAAAAGACGGCACGGTCGGTTACAACCTTCTTCCAAACGTGAACCCTGTTTTTCAGTGGATTCGCTTAGCACAACGTATTCCGGTACGAATCTCCATCCAAGAGCTTCCTGAAGATGTTGATCTTCGATTCGGGCTTTCTGCGTCCATTATGGTGATGAAAGATTCATCGGCAGAAAATGAACAGTAACTAAGTGAGAAGAACCATGGTCATTGGTAAAAAACTCAAAAACATTAATGAAGAAAACAACTTCTTCTATCTAACCTTAGCGCTGGTGATTTTGTTGCTAGGGAGTGCGATGGCACAAGTGGTGGGTGAAGGGACAATTGAACACATACTGCAGGCGTTCACAGTTCTCACGTTCATTGTCTGTTTTGCCAGCCTTCGCTTTGACAAAACGTGGTCTCGATTCCTCTATACCCTGTTTGGTGTTTGGGTACTGGTGATTGTGATCAAGACCGTTTTTAACATCCGCGAGATGAATGTGGTGATGCTTGCCCTCACCTTCGCATTCTTTTTCGGCACTTTTAAATCCATCGCAAGACAGATTCTTTTCACTGGCCACGTCAACAGCAACAAAGTGATTGGCTCGGTCGCGCTTTTCTTGCTGCTTGGTCTGATGTGGGCGATTGCCTACCTCATTCTGCTTGAGTTCTCGCCTGAAGCCTTTACCGGTATGGAAGCGATTTCTTGGGGGCAGAACTTCTCCAATGCGGCGTATTTCAGTTTCGTCACCTTAACCACGCTCGGTTATGGCGACATCAGCCCTCTAACGCCACTGGCTCAAGTCGTGGTGTATTTAGAGGCCATTACAGGTGTGTTTTATATGGCGATTGTTGTTTCAAGTCTCGTCAGTTCCAACATTGATCATCAGGTAAACAAAAATGGATAAACAATCGGAAAGAAATGAAAGTAAGCTTTTCATCAGTAACATGGTGGAATCAGCGATACGTATTGGCTTGATCTTCGTATTGCTGATGTTTACGTACGACATCATCAGGCCTTTCATCCTTCCAGTGATTTGGGGTGCCATCATCGCGGTAGCGCTACTACCACTGACCAAAAAACTGCAACGCGCTTACGGCGGCAGACGCGGCTTGGCTGCCACGACAATCGCACTGCTGGGTATCGCACTGCTGGTAACGCCACTAGTGATGGTGTCGGGCTCTATCGTGGATGGTGCAACACACGCGTTGGACGTACTGCAAAATGGTCAGGTGAAAATCCCTGGACCTAAAGCTTCTGTTGCTGATTGGCCTCTTGTGGGTGACAAACTTTATGAAGTATGGACGCTCTTTGCGACTAACTTAGAGCAAGCAATACAAACCTTTATGCCACAAATCAAGTCAGCATTAACCTCTTTGCTTGGCATGGTTGGCGGCGTGTTAGGTAGCTTGTTGCTGTCTATCTTGTCACTGGCTATCGCTGCTGGCTTTATGACGTATTCAGAGTCGTTGGCATCAGGCCTGCAAACTATCGCGATCCGTACCGCTGGCGAAAACGCGAAAAGCTGGACAACGCTTATCGCCGCGACCATTAAAAGCGTGCTGCTGGGCGTAGTTGGTGTGGCTGCGATTCAAGCGCTATTGATCGGTGCTGGCTTCTTTGTGTTTGGCGTTCCTGCTGCTGGTTTGCTCACTCTGATTCTGATGATTTTGTGTATCGCTCAGCTTCCTGCGCTGCTTGCCGTATTGCCGGTGATTGGCTACATGTACATGACGCAAGACAGCACAACCGCGACCATGTTTACCGTGTGGGCGGTTGTCGGTGCGCTGTCTGAGAACTTACTAAAACCAATGTTCATGGGCCGTGGTGTAGACGTACCAATGCCTGTGATTCTGCTTGGGGCCATCGGCGGTATGCTTTTCTACGGCATCGTTGGCCTGTTCCTAGGTGCGGTTATTCTGGCGATTTGGTATGAGTTGTTCGTTTGGTGGTTGAGCATCGAGAAAGCACAGCAGCAAGAAGAAATGGCTGAACTCAAAGAAGAAGAGGAACAAACAGAATCTGGACATGGTGCCGGTATTTAAATTACCAAGGTAATACCTTCTCATTGACCGAATAAAACAAACCGTTGCCCTGCAGCGGTTTGTTTCTATTTAACCTTAGCTCACAGTTTCATCGCAACGGATGAGATAAAAATGACGTTCTTGTTAAATTTTCATACTTCTTACACTTGAGAGTTGCAATCAAGCACTTAACGATGCAATCTCGTTGATCGCTATACCCAAAGAATTCCAAGATCCCCCTACATTTGAGCGACCGATCTTGACTAATTGGGACAATTACAAAGCTTAGGATAAAAACAATGAAATTGATCAAGCCTTTAACTTGCGCGCTTGCTCTAGCAATGAGTGGCATGGCATTCGCAGACGTTACGGTTAGCGTTCCTGACGACGTTTCAGTATTGGCAGCAAACGGTGAAAAAGCGAAACTTTCTGGCGGCTTTTTTGCTTCTGAAAAAACATTGACGCTACCCGATGGCGTAAACCAAGTCGTTTTCCGCTACGCACCTTACTTCAACCAAGGTAATGACCGTCTAAGCGTAGAAAGTGACGCTATCGTGGCACGCTTCGATACTGCAAATGCAGAGTTGACGATTGAAGTTCCAAAATACCGCAACATGCGTGACGCGGAAGAAAACATCAAAGATCTCGATTGGAAACTGGTTGATGGTTCAGGCAAAGCAGTCGCAGTTGACCAAGACAAGCTGATCAAACCGGGTATGCAAATCGGCCGTGATTACGTGCGTGAAATCGAAGATTACAACCGCGCTGGCGGTACAGCAGCCGTCGCTTTTGCTGGCGCAGCGACCATGCAACCAGTCACGCTTCCTGCAAAGATTCCTGAAGACATGAAACAAGCGCGTGCAACCGCAGTGAAAGCAGATTCTACGGCAGAAGAAATGCTGCACTTCTGGTATCAAAAAGCAGACGCAGAAACAAAAGCGCGCTTTAAAGCGTACATCAATCAGCAATAACCATTGATTGACTGACCTGATTTAAAAAGCCACTTAATGTGGCTTTTTTTGATCATGCAAAATAGACAGTAGCAAGTCAGGTGCTTGCACGACTTTGGTCTTGGTAAGGAAATCATGCAACAAACGTCGCTCTGGATGAAAAACAAGCAGCACAAGGTTCACCAACGGAACGCCAGGAATAAACATTTCGAGTAGATAGCTAATGCCAAGCCGGATGGAAACCGTCACTTTGGTCGCGGCACGACCATTTTTCATCACCACTTTGATACCAACAAAACGCATGCCGATGGTTTGCCCTTCCTTCAACCAATACCAGTTAATCACGAGAAGAATGGGAACAGTGAGGAGGTACACCGCGTGGGTGTCGTAAACAAGCGTGAAGTTTTCTTGCAGGGATAAACGGAAGTCATAGAGCCAAAAATTGATACCCAACGCGATAACAACGACAACGCTAATGACGACGAACAGATCAACGAAACCGCCTATAAGCCGCTGCATTTTGCTCGCAATTGAAGAGTACATATAACCACCTACAACAACAGTGAACGCAGTCTAGGCATTGTTGTATATGTGCTCAATTGATAAGTCTATAAATTCGTATCATGTCTCAAAAGTGATTTTTAATTTACACCGATATAACTTAGTTATCTCGGTTTCAGCGATGGGTGGATACTTACCAATAACGCTCATAGATAACGTGACCGCCTGTTCGAGTTCGATACTTTTCTAACCCTAATTCTTGCAGCACAGGCAAGGTATCTTTAATCATCTCTGGGTTACCACACAGCATCACAAAGCTGCTTTGCGGAGAGAAAGGCACATCCACTTTATTGGCAAGCTCACCAGACGCAATCAATTCTGGGATTCGACCTTGCAGTTTTCCGAGTGACAATTCACGACTCACGATTGGCACGTACTTTAAGCGTCCTTCATATCGGAATTGAAGATGCTCAATCAGGTATTTGTAGACCAAATCTTTTTCGTAGCGAACACCATGCACCAGCACGATACGATCATTGTGAGGAAGCAGGTTAATGTCATCCAGCAAAGATAAAAACGGGCCAATGCCAGTCCCCGTCGAAAGCAACCATAGATCACTCGCTTGCTTAGGAATAGTGTCGTGAATGAGATCGCCATGCGCGGTTTCACCCACATAAATCGGGTCACCCGCTTTTAGCTTTTGCAACCTTGGAGAAAGTTGCCCTTGAGGATCTGCCACAATGAGGAATTCGAGCCACTCGTGTTGCTCGCTTGGCGCATTAACCACAGAGTAAGCACGGCTGATAGACTTGCCCTCATCATCAAGCAAAGCAAGCTTGGTGAACTGACCAGCTTTGAAGGAAAGAGGCGCGCCTGAAACCCTTAAACTGAACAGTTCGCCAGTCCAGTCAATGCGTTTTTCCACCTTGGCTAGATTGAAACCTTTCAGCTCAGTCATGAGACACCTCCTATTTGGTTACTCTTAGTTAAACTTACGCCTTCAGCTCGATTATGTAAAGTTTCTAGTTTACATAATAATATTGCCATTTTATTTCACATTTTAAAAACAATTTTATTACACATTAAATGCTTACATCTAGAATAAATGCTCAAAGTGATAAGTCGCGTCGCAATTTGTGGCAATGCAGATAAAAAAGGAGCACTAAAAATGGACACACTGTTAAAAGACTTTCCCGTTATCACAGAGATCAAAGTCGCATGGGGTGAAATGGATGCTCTGTAACACGTCAATAACGTGGTCTATTTTCGCTACTTTGAGACGGCGCGTTTAGATTACTTCAACAAAATTAATCTGCTGGTCGACCTGCAAACCTCGCAAATTGGGCCAGTACTCAGCGAGACGCAATGTCGCTACAAACTGCCTGTAACTTACCCAGACACGTTGCTGGTCGGCTCGCGCGTGATCGACATGCAAGAAGATCGCATCACTATGGAATATCAAGTATTGAGTAAAAAATGGGGCAAGATTACGACGGTCTCAACCGCGACAGGCGTGATGTTCGATTTTAAAAACAACGAGAAAGCGGCTATTCCTGACCATGTGCGCCAATCCATTCTTGAGTTAGAAAGCACGGTTGGCAGTACGCATCATTTGGAATAAATCGGCAGCGGACAGTAAAAAGTCAGCGAAGAAACAAGTACAGTAAGAAAACAAAAAGGTGGCTCATGGCCACCTTTTTTGATTCGGATTTTTTAGCTGAAAGCGTAACGCTTAGCAAAACGTCTCGATATACAGCGCTTCGACTTTGTCTCGCGCCCATTGCGTTTTACGCAAAAACTTCAGAGAAGATTTGATCGACGGATCTTTCTTAAAACAGTTCACTCGAACGCGCTCATACAGGCCATTCCAACCAAAGTGTTCAACTAGTCGGGTGACGATTTTTTCTAAACTCAACCCATGCAGAGGGTTATTCGGCTGTTCGTTGCTCATGTTGTTGATCCAGTAACGATGTAAGTGGCGGGCTAATCTAACTCAAAGTGACCACTTAACCTAATGTTTTCACCTTCAAAGGCGTTTAGCTTGAATTACTTTGCTCATCTCCCCTATAGTAGCTCAAACTTCACAAACATCCTTTTCACGATGAAAGCCCTCAACGACCTCAATATTTTTGTCGAAACCGCGCGCCAAGGCAGCTTTTCAAAAGCCGCTAACAGCATGGACATGACACCTGCCGCCATTAGCGCATCGATTAAGCGTCTTGAAGGGCAAATCGGTTTCCCGCTGTTTGTGCGTTCCACCCGAAGCCTGCGTTTAACCTCAGAGGGCGAACTGTTTTTAGACAAAACCACGCAAGCGTTGGCAACATTGCAAGAGGGGTTGGATCAGATCTCAAGTGCACGTGGCGAGTTATCTGGTCAACTGCACATTACTGCGCCCTCCGATTTTGGTCGCAATATGTTGCTCGATTGGGTGGATGAGTTCATCGATCTCTACCCAAATGTTTCCATAAAACTAGAGCTGTCCGATAGCTTGACGGATATGTACACCAAGCCTGTCGATATTGCGATTCGCTACGGCGAGCCGGCCGACTCCAATCTGGTCGTGTTGGCTTTGTGTGGGGCAAACGAACGGATCTTATGTGCATCGCCAGAGTACGTAGCCACACATCCAGAACTCACCTCTCCTGCCGATTTAACGCAACACAACTGTTTGTGCTACATGGTCGCGGATTCGGTCTACAACAAATGGACGCTCACGCGTGACGGCGAGAAAGAACAAATCGTGGTCAGCGGTAACTTGATGAGCAACGATAGTGACTTGCCACACCGGTTAGCGATCAAAGGCAAAGGCATTGCGAATAAATCGTTGATGGACATCAGCCGAGACTTAATCGAGGGAAGATTGGTGCGAGTGTTACCAGAGTGGGATTGCGGCCCAGTACCGCTTTACATGGTGTGCGCCGATCGTCGCTTACTAACGCCAACGATTCGGACTTTCCGCGACTTTATCCAACAAAAATGCTGCCAACAACGCGCCAACGTGCTGGCAACCTTCTGTCATTAGGCGATAAATCGAAGAGGACGAATCTGGGTATATTCAACCCAGTCGTTCTCTTCCAATGTTTCAAGAAACGTCGCCATGTGCGGGCTTTGCAAATGCTTATCCAAGGCCTCTTGCGATGCCCAAATCTCTTGGAACATGAATAGGCCTTCAACTTTTTCGTCGAGATACAACTCGTATTGGCAACAGCCTTCTTCTTGACGAGTTGGCTCTAGTAAACCAGCAAGCAAATTCACCACCTGATCCTTGCTGTCTGGGTAGGCTTTCACTTCTGCAACTAAGTGGATCATCGTTTTATCACTCTTTTGCGATTTATATATTGATTGCGAGGTTCTACGTAACCTGCAAGTAAGCTCGAATTAGATCTCGGTGAATACGGTTTCTGCGTCCCAGCGAGACTTTGGCGTTTTCGCGTTGAAGTCATCTTCCGCGTGGTAGCCAAGCGGCACGATCACAACGCTGGTGTAACCTTTTTCACGCAAGCCAAATTCTTCATCCAGTACTTTGGGATCAAACCCTTCAATTGGCACTGCATCAATTTCTAGCGTCGAAGCTCCCAGCAGCAACGTACCCACGTTGAGGTAAACTTGTTTCTCCATCCAATGGTTCGCATCTTTCAGATCAAAACGGTGCATGTTTACAAAGTAGCTACGACCACCGCGCACAGCCGCTTTCGCTTCTTCAGTTGGGAATCGACCATCTTTTTCTTCTTGCACCATTAGCGCTTCAATGTAGTCGTTATCGATGCCTGTTTTTGCACAAAACACCAATACGTGAGAAGCGTTGAGAATCTTCGCCGCGTTAAACGCGTAGTTCTCTTGCGCCGCTTTAGCGATGCGCTGTTTGCCTTCTTCTGTGCTTGCCAGAATGAAATGCCAAGGCTGGGAGTTCACACTCGATGGACTAAAACGAATCAGCTCTTTAACTGCGTCGATTTTTTCTTGAGGTAGCTTGCGCGTTGGGTCAAACACTTTCGTTGAGTAACGAGATTTTGCAGCTTGTACGATATCCAAGAGGTTCTCCAATTAATGAATTTAAGCTGTGTAACAGCATAACCTCATGAGATAAAGGGAAAAACCGATTTCGATTAAAAACATTTTCAAAATAAATTTGAAAATAAAACGATAAGAAAGGCTTTGAGCGTTCTCACTGAACTTCTTCATCTTTTCAGCAATAATGCATGTTTGCTCGCAACCAAACTCAACTCATGCTGCCTCAAGATAACGTTATTACATCCTTTCTGTGCAAAAAGCTCGATCACAATCATCTGAGAATTGCCGGCGAATATTGGCACATTGAGAAGTTGGTGGCCTTGCAATGCATGATGTTGAAAGAAGCGCCTAACCTCCAAGAAGGGCTGCTTTGGTGGAGTAAAAGTGTTTCATTATTCGACCGCCGTTTGTACGTCACATTGCAACATGGTGATGCCCAAATCCATCTGCAAGTCGAATGCAGAACGGCCGATATGCCAAATTGGGCGGAGTCGGTGTTTGGCTTGCTCAAAATGCAATTGGAAATGCTTGAGCTAAGCGAATCAATACAGGTACAAATTCAAGCCAGCAATCCACTCGCGGCCGATATTTTTCTAGGGGAAACGCGAGATTCTAAAACGAGTTCAAGCGTGTTTGAACTGGTGAAACATGTTTATTTGCTGCTTTCTCACCAGCCCATTGAGCAACCCGAATTGCTGAGTGTTTTGAACGCCTTGTTCATCAAAAACAGTAATTACGCGCTCAAATTAGAGCAAGCGGCAAGGCAACTGGGCGTCTCCAAACGCACCTTGCAACGTCGACTGCAAGAAAAGCAAATGAGCTACTCTCAATGCGTTGATTTCGCTAAAAGAAAGCAAGCACTCACTTTGCTTGCCGACACCCAACTCACAACGCAGCAAATCGCCTATCAACTCGGTTATGAAGAACCATCGAACTTTCACCGCACTTTTCGTCGTTGGTATCCGTTTTCACCCATGCAGTATCGCCAACAATGTTTGGATAACCGAACTCAGCTAAATCAGCAACCGATCCGCTTGTACTACGCCAAAGCCAATACCTTCGACGATAATCACATCGACCAACCTGTCGGCAAAATCTGGATGGAAGTGGACAATATTGCGTTTGAAAAAGTGGTCTCAGTAGAATGCCGTGACCGTGATGGCGCATGGCGGCGCTACCCCGCCTTCTTCGAGCGTTTTTTAAGTCATGGCACCGAACTCTGGGCAACGACCGAACTTCCGGTGGCGCATCCCCTGACCTTTCGCCTGTGTTATGAAGTCGATGGGGAGCGTTACATTGATAATAACCACCAGCGTGATTATGTGGTTTCTAAGGGGCTTTTAATTGGCGCAACGGAATACATTGTCCCGACTCGGCAGCTGATTAATATCGGGGCGCAATACACGCTCTTTGTCGAACTGGCATGCCGACTTGAAAACGTTGTGAGGATTGACTGTTACGTCGATGATGACCCCACACCTCACGCAATGCGCTTAACCAAACACTCGCTACATTATGCTTGTTGGGTGCTACAATTATCGCTCACTCAAACTGCAAAACAGTGCCGTTTCCGTCTTTATGATGAATCCGACAACGAGCTCGCGAAAGAGCATTACCCGATACAATATCCTATTGTGCAACCGCTCAATTAAAACTGTCGGTCAGATCAAAATCATCTCTTCGTGACATCATTTCACGTCTTTTTTGGCGTGAAATGACACTCTCAATTTCAAACCTTTGCTTTATCGTTTCTGCATTGCTGCATAACGGAGGCAAAAACCGTGTTTGAAACTCTATCTAACCCAATGAATAAAATAAAAATACTTCCTTTAGCGATCGCTCTTGCTCTTTCTGGCTGTGGAAGCGACGAAACCACACCAGTCGATACAGGCAGCCACGTGGCATCTCCTGATTGGCAAGACCAGATCATTTACTTCCTAATGATCGACCGTTTTAACGACGGCGACAGTGCTCTTAATGATCAAGGGCAAAACGAATTTGATCCGACTTCGGATAAAAAATTCAGCGGCGGCGACCTCGTTGGTGTGAGTGATAAGTTAAGCTACATCGAAGATCTCGGTGCCACATCGATCTGGATTACTCCGCCAGTTGCTAACCAATGGTGGGATGCAGAGCAAAACTACGGCGGCTACCACGGGTACTGGGCGCGCGATTTCCAAAAAGTGGATGAACACTTTGGTGACATGGAAAGCTACCAAGCCTTAGCACGCGAAGTGCATGCGCGTAACATGTTCTTAATTCAGGACATCGTGACCAACCATGTAGGCAACTTCTTTACCTACGATGATCCTTACAGTTATGATCCAAGCCTGCCTTGCCAAGGCTTCCGTTTGATTAAAAATGCACTACCCGCCGGGCAAGAACTGCCATACCCGCTCAACATGAACGAGTGTAAAACAGACGGCACAGGTAGTTACCACTGGACGCCAACCATCACCGACCACAACGATCTGGTACAAGAAAAAACCTGGCAACTCTCTGATTTGGATGACCTTAATACGTCCGATCCTGAAGTACGCGCTTATCTAAAAGAGAGCTACCGAAAATGGATTCGCGAAGTCGGCGTCGACGGATTCCGTATCGATACAGTGAAGTTTGTTGAACACGATTTCTGGAACGACTTCCTACACGCCGACGATGGTGTGATGACGCAAGCGGTTGATACCGGTCGTGACAACTTCCTCACTTTTGGTGAAGTATTCGAAACATCTACGCCTTACCACACCGAAGGCGAAGAGAAGATGCTGACTTACATCGGTGAAAGTGGCTCGCCGAAACAGCTAACCTCGGTACTGAACTTCCCATTGCAAGCGACCATGACGCGCGTATTTGCATCAGGGCAACCGACCGACTATTTACGTTTCCGTCTTGAGAAAATGATGGAGATGTTCCCAAATCCATACATCATGCCGAACTTCATTGATAATCACGACATGCCGCGTTTTCTGTCGCAAGGTAGCGTGAATGACATGAAACAAGCACTGATCACCATGATGAGCGTGCCGGGTATTCCTGTGATTTACCAAGGTACTGAACAGGCGATGTCAGCGGCGCGTGATGCGATGTTTGCTGGCGGTTACCGTGAAGACGGCAACTACGTAGACTCGTTCGACCAAAACAGCGAGATGTACTTGTTCATCCAAGAGCTTGCTAAGTTACGTACCGAAAACAAAGTCATGACACGTGGCGAAATGAAAGTGATTGGCAGCGATAAAGCGGGCGCGGGCGTCTTCGCCTTTACTCGAACGTTGGATAACGACGAAGTCTTGGTCGTGATGAACACATCCAACTCGCCGATGTTGATGAACCAACTCGATGTAGAACAAGTTGGCGGCACCGTCTTCCAACAACAAATCATGTCGAACTGGGCAGACGCTCCAGAACAGTTAATCGCCGATGAAAACGGTCACGTAACCCTTGAGCTACCAGCCAAGTCTGCAGTGATTTACTCAAAAACAAGCAGCAATCAATCTGTAGATACCCCAGACCTCAACATCCAATTGGCGCAAGATTGGGAAGGACAAACCATCACTGGTGATATTGTTATCGCGGGTAGTGCGAACGCCAACGAGAAGTTGAACCTCGTCGTCGATGGTAACTTGGAAACAGCGCAAGCCATTAATGTAGGCGCTGATGGTCAGTTTAGCGTCACGCTGTCGACTCGTCACTTTGCTATTGGCGAACAACAGCACCGCTTCGCGATTTATTCCACCGAGAAAAAAGCAGGCATCGAGGACGTGAATTTTGTCTCGAACCTAAGCTGGTCAAACACGCCGGATGACACCATTGATGATACAGGTGATGCGCAAGACGGCACAGGCGGTCCTAACGGTAATTACTCGCTACCAACTGATCCAACGTTCGACAAAGACAGCAGCCAACTCGCAATCAATAAAGCAGAAGTGTTTACCGTTGGCAGTAACGTACGCTTGACCTTCACCATGGACAAAATCACCGACACTTGGTTGCCACCAAACGGCTTCGACCACGTGGGTTTCACTATCTTTATTGATTTACCGGAAGAAGCCGCAACCAACTTGTCTGAGCTACCGAAGATCAACGCTTCTATGCCAAGCGGAACCTGGAGTCGCAATGCGGTTGTTTTTGGCTGGCAAAGCTCGATTTACAACACCAAAGGAGCAAATGCGACGACATGGGGAGAAGCCGTAACACCAGCACCAATGGTCACGGTAGACAAAGCCAGCAACACCATTTCGATGGACTTTGCTAGCGATGCACTAGGCCACCCAGAGTCGCTCGATGGAATCCGATTCTATGTCACGACTTGGGACTTAGACGGCCTTTCGGCAACTTACCGTCCGCTAGAACAAGACAAAGGCCCTTGGAACTTCTCCGGTGGCGCATCGGATGAAAGTAAGATTTGGGACGATTTACCAATCATCACCTTGTCGGAATAAACCGTAAAATAAGACACCGCCCAGCGTTTAGCTGGGCGGCCATCAACAAAAGAATGCAGAAAGACACTTCTGCTCGTTTTTATTCTAGTTAAAGAACGATTTCACCCACAGCACCAGACTGTCCCAAAGCTGACCGAACCACGAGCCCTCTTCTACCGCTTGGCTGCTGACCAAGGGATAACTCGCCACGGTACTGTCATCGCTTTTCCAAACGACCTTGCCAATCTCATCCCCTTGCGCGATCGGCGCAATCAACGGTTCATTTAACACCACACTCTTTTCAAGCCCAGCCGTCATTGAACGAGGCAGAGTGAGATAGGCATCTTTAGCAAAGATCGCCTCAACTTGATTGGTATTTCCCTTCCAAACGCGAACTTTAGACTCAACTTGGCCTTGCTTAGCAACTTGCTTGGTGTCATAAAAGCGAAAACCATAGCTGAGTAGATTCTTCGATTGGCTGATCCGAGCCTGTTTACTTGGCGTACCCATCACCACCGAGATAAGTCGCATTCTTCCTTCTTTGGCCGAGCTCACCAAGCTGTATCCGGCATTGCTGGTGTAGCCGGTTTTTCCCCCGTCGACATCAATGGAATTGTCCCACAACAACTTATTGCGGTTGTACTGCGTAATGTCGTTCCACTTGAAGACTTTCTCACTGTATAGCGCGTACACATCAGGAACATCGCTGATGATCGACTGCATGAGTTTTGCCATATCGGTTGGTGAGGTTTGGATGCCATCACTATCAAGACCATGGGAGTTCACAAAATAGGTGTCTTGCAGTCCTAATTTCTCCGCCCAACCATTCATCAAGGCGACAAAGCCGCGTTCACTGCCTGCAACGTGCTCAGCCAGTGCAACGCACGCGTCATTTCCTGATTGGATGATCACGCCGCGCATTAAGTTCGCAACACTAATTTCATCTTTCGGTTTGATGAACATTTTAGAAGAACCGGGAAACTTGGCCGACCACGCGTTTTCGCTCACGGTGACAACGTCATCCCATTTCAAACGCCCCGCTTTGATTTCTTGTCCAACTACATAAGCGGTCATCAACTTGGTTAAACTCGCCGGAGCAAGGCCTGCTCGCCCGTTATGCTCGGCAATAATGGCACCGGATTGAAAGTCCATTAATACGTAACCTTTCGCCTTTAATTGAGGTGGGTTGGGCGTAACAACGGCAAAAGTAGGTACGCTTATTAAACAAGTCACAATAATCCATCGAGCCAGTGACACTTTCATCCGACTTCCTCCATGCTCTCACTTTGTCGCAACTCTATTGAGCATAGCTCACTCAACCAGTTGCACCAGTCGCTAATCGTTTCATTTTCTTGAACTTACATTGATTTGACCAAGGTATAGAACTGAAGAGGCGATTGGGAAATAGCATTGGTTCTTCATGCCATTCGCAGTAAAGTAGCGCTACCCCTCAATAAGGAAATAAAGATAACAATGAACGCTCAATCATTTATCGACGCAGGATTGCATTACACTCCCCACAGCTTTACCGTTCCTCTGGATTACCAAGACGCGAGTAAAGGCACCATTGAAGTCTTCGCCCGTGCGGTTTGCCTAGTCGGCGATGAAGAATCGACCAAACCTTGGTTGGTTTACTTTCAGGGCGGGCCGGGCTTTCCCTCTCCGCGTCAAAACGGCAATAGCGGCTGGGTAAAGCGCGCGCTGCAAGAGTACCGAGTTTTGCTCCTCGACCAGCGCGGTACGGGCAATAGTTCGGTGATTAATCATCAGACTCTGGCTCATTTCACACCGCAGCAACAAGCAGACTACTTGAGCCACTTCCGAGCGGATAACATCGTGCGCGACGCGGAATACATTCGTAAGCAATTTGGCGTCGAAAAATGGGCGATCTTAGGTCAAAGCTTTGGTGGTTTTTGCTCCCTCACCTATTTGTCTTTGTTCCCAGACAGCTTGCTACAAAGCTACATCACAGGTGGCGTGCCATCAGTCTCGCGTCATGCCGACGATGTGTATGAAGCCACCTTCAAACGCACCATGGAGAAAAACCAAGCGTTCTTCCAACAATTTCCAAGTGCGCAACAACTTTGCCAAAACATTGCGAATCACTTGCTGGAAAACGAAGAGTACCTACCAAATGGTCAACGCTTCACGGTGGAGCAATTTCAACAAATCGGCATCAACTTTGGTGTGAGTGATACTTTCTTGCCAACTTACTATTGGCTAGAAAGCGCGTTGATTGAAGTGAACGGCAAACCACAACTTCGTTATGAGTTCTTGAACGATATGTTGGCGCAGCAAAACTTCCAAACCAACCCGATCTACGCCATTTTGCATGAATCGATTTACTGCCAAGGCTTTGCGTCGAATTGGAGTGCACACCGTGTTCGCCAAACCCGACCAGAGTTTAATTATGAACCTGACCAGCCATTTTACTTTACGGGGGAAATGGTCTTCCCGTGGATGTTCGACCAATACGTCAACCTTAAACCACTAAAAGACGCCGCAGAAATATTGGCCGCGAAAGACGATTGGGCTGCGCTGTACGATCAAACTCAACTGGCTCAAAATAAAGTGCCTGTCAGTTGCGCCGTTTACGCCGATGATATGTTTGTTGAAATGGATATCAGCCGAGAGACGCTCGCGTTAATCCCAAATTCAAAAGCGTGGATCACCAACGAGTACGAGCACAACGGTTTGCGTGCCGACGGTGAACGCATTCTCGACAGACTCATTGCCATGGGTAAACAGACCGCAGCTACGTTGAAGTAAGCACGGCAGACGTTAGAAATGCGCCTTTTCAGTATTTGGTGAAAAGGCGTTTATAGAGGCTTATGAACTATAGCGATCAGTCTTTCACTCTTTTGCTCATCATTTTGGTCATCACGCGATAACCCATCTTATGATAGAAATCTTCACCTTCATGATTAAACGATGCGACGGTTAAACCAATTTCTTCAATACCTTGATTGCACAAATCGCTTTCGATTTTATCCATGAGCGACAAGCCTATTCCTAAGTTGCGGTGACTTTCCGAGACCACCAACTCGTTAACGAAGCCAACGCGCTTTGCAACAGAAACCATCGAGTCAATATCTCGAACGGTACCAGAGATAAATCCAACGACTTGTCGATGTGAGCAAGCGATAAAGGCGATCATGCTGTCATCGAAATACTTGTCAAAGACGCCACGTTCTTCCCTTAGCTGCGCCATTTCCTCGGGTGATCGGTAGAAGTTAGGCTCGGCTTCATAGTGAGAGGTATCGAGCTCTACCAATAATCCTTTGAGTAAAGGGATATCTTCTTCTCTCAGCCTTCTGATGTGAAACTGCTGCATGTCCTTTTCCTGCTAACTGATGGTTTTATTGTCATTTTGGCTTTCGCTCATCACCTATTTAGGTAGAAATATAAAGCCTAGCCACAGTACAAATTTCAACCAACCATGTCGAGTTTGATTTCCCTTTCCTCCTTTTGTTTTTGCCAAGAGTTTGAACACATACCGGATTTGTCTCGCTGCCGAGCGATTACCCATCCAGCATCGCCTCTCTTCTGACAAGAATATCCGTAAATTTTGTCCGTATTTCCGACTAATTTACTCAGGTATACTCCGAGCCGCTAAAATTTAAAGGTCATCGACCACCTGTTTTTATAAAGGAAATCTCATGAGTCAGTATGTAGTCTGTGCGCTGTACAAGTTTGTGGAGCTGAATAACTATCAAGAGCTACGCGAGCCATTACTTGCGTTGATGGAAAAACACCATATTCGCGGCACGTTACTGCTGGCTGGGGAAGGTATTAATGGTACGGTCGCCTCTGACCGCGCGGGTATTGATACGCTGCTTGAGTGGCTAAATACTGAGCCTCGTTTAACGGGCACGGTCTACAAAGAATCTTACTCTGAAACGCAACCATTCAACCGCACCAAAGTGAAACTGAAAAAAGAGATCGTGACATTGGGTGTTGAAGGCATCGACCCTCGCCATGTGGTGGGTACGTATGTGAAACCTCAAGATTGGAACGATTTGATCGCCGATCCAGAAGTGTTTGTGGTGGATACTCGCAACGATTACGAAATCGAAATCGGCACCTTCAAAGGGGCTGTAAACCCAAATACTGAAACGTTCCGAGAGTTCCCAGACTATGTGAAAGAAAACATGGATCCGGCAAAACACAAGAAAGTTGCGATGTTCTGTACAGGTGGTATCCGATGTGAGAAATCAACCGCTTACATGAAAGAGCAAGGCTTTGAAGAAGTTTACCACCTAGAAGGCGGCATTCTTAAATACCTTGAAGAAGTTCCACAAGAAGAGAGCATGTGGGAAGGCGATTGTTACGTGTTTGACGGTCGTGTGGCTGTCAACCACCAGCTTGAGAAAGCCGATTACGATTTGTGTAACGCTTGTCGATTACCGATCACAGAAGAAGACAAGCAGTCTGAATTGTTTGAGCAAGGCGTGAGCTGCCCGAAATGTCACGGCAAACATTCAGAAGAGCAAGTTGCGCGATTCCGCGAGCGCGAAAAGCAAGTTTCATTAGCCGATCAACGAGGCGAGCAGCACGTTGGTGGTGAAAGTGCTAAGCAACGTGCGCAGCGACGCGAAGCAAAGCTAGCGAAAAAAGCAGCTCAACGTAAACAAGCTTAAGTGACTCAATAGGCTTTCGGCGGGCCGTAACCCATACGGCTCGCCCTCTTTTTTTTACAATCACTATTTATTCACTTCCCCACTAACATTCAAGCAAAACATTTACGTTTCAAATCGAACTCGACAACAGTAAACGCACCTAAAAAACCTCACCAAGAGCACAGTCGCACATAGCCCTGAGCACTCCCCCCTCATCAGTGTTAGCAGCAAAAAAACTCAAAAATCATACCAATAGAACGCCCAGAATTTCATTCACAAAATCAATCAAAAACACCTAAAAACAAATATTTTCAGATAGTTAAATTACACACAATTACAAAGGTCATTCGTTTATTTAGCAAATAGATATTAAATTGCGAGAACGATTCCACAAGGAGATGAATTATTTTTATTTGCGCATATTCATACGCTACATTCCGAGTGCTCAATCACATTTCGGCAAACCATTCGAAAGGATGGGACGCAAAGCTTCCGGTCTTCCAGCACTGCTTAACTAGTCAACACTAGTGCTTAAGATAGCGGGGTTGCCACTTTCTATCTGTATCTAATGAGTTCCAATCAGATATGGATGAGAGTGCTCTGCATGCGCCGAGTTGTGGCATTCATTTGTCAGCCAAACAAGAGGACGTGTAATGAAATCATTCCCTAATAAATCGCTCGTTGCCCTTGCTATCGCAAGCATGAGCTCTGGTGTCTTAGCACACGGTTACGTATCGGAATCCAACGATGGCGTCGCAGCAAGTCGTGCAGCGCTGTGTAAGTACCCAACATCGGATACCAATGAAAGAAACACTAACTGCGGCGCAATTCAATATGAACCACAAAGCGTCGAAGGCCCTGATGGCTTCCCAGAGACTGGCCCTCGCGACGGTAAAATTGCCAGCGCAGAAACGGCTCTAGCAGCTGCACTAGACGAACAAACCGCCGACCGCTGGGTAAAACGTCCGATAAAATCTGGTACACAAACGTTTGAATGGACTTTTACAGCAAACCACGTGACTCGTGATTGGAAATACTACATCACAAAACCGAATTGGAACCCGAACGCTTCATTGTCACGCGACTCGTTCGATCTCAACCCTTTCTGTGTAGTTGACGGCAATATGGTTCAACCACCAAAACAGATGAGCCACCAATGTAACGTGCCTGAACGCGAAGGGCACCATGTCATCCTTGCGGTATGGGATGTGGGTGATACCGCAGCATCATTCTACAACGTTATCGATGTCAAATTTGATGGTGACGACCCTGTGATTCCTGAGTGGACTCAAGGTGGCCAAATCATCCCTACTATGAATCTAAAGGTTGGCGATTCGGTTTACACTCGCGTGTTTGATCAATCTGGAGAGAACGTTGCATACCGCACTGAACTAGCAATTAGTAACGACGCACTCACTCAAGCGAAAAACTGGTCTTACGCCTTGGCGAGTAAAGTCAACCAAGAGCAAACTAAGCTTCAAGCTGGTCAATATTCGGAAGACAAGTTCACGCCAGTGTACGGCACGAACCCAATTTACCTGCAATCAAACAGTGGCCTTGAGCGTGTTGAAATTGGCTACAATATTGAAACGCCAGTACCTGACTATTCACTCACGGTTGATGGTCTTGCCAGTGAGTACATAATTGCTACAGAACCAACCTCTTTAGACCTCACTCTTACCGCAGAGGGCGACTTAACCGCCGAGTTAACGGTTTACAATCATCATCGCGAACCACTAGCAAGTTGGACGGGTTCAATTCAAGATGGTGCAAGCGAACAAGTAGAACTCACGCTGAGCAAATCAGAACCGGGGCACCACATGTTAGTGACCCGCATTAAAGATACCGATGGCAACCTTGTCGATCAGCAAACTCTGGATTTCCATCTAAAAAGTGAGGAAGTCACCCCACCACCATCAGGCGAATACGACTTTGTATTCCCTGAGGGGCTTTCTAGCTACACAGCAGGTACAAAAGTGTTAGCAAGCGACGGCGCGATTTATCAATGTAAACCATTCCCTTACTCTGGCTACTGCGTACAGTGGAGTGAGAGTGCAACACAATTTGAGCCAGCGACAGGCTCACACTGGGAAATGGCTTGGGATAAACTGAACTAATCTCGCAGACGATAGACGTAAAGAACCCCGCAAATCGCGGGGTTCTTTTTACTTTATCAATCACTGCGAGTTAAAGACAAAAGTGGCAGTTTTCTCGACTTAAACCATGACCACCAGACAGATTGGTGATATGAGTTCTGCCTTCTTGAAGCCCCATTTCATACCCTTCGAGTAGAACGGATTGGCGCATCGACAAGCGTTGCACATGAAATTCATCCGGCGGTGCAATCACTCTCACGCGGGTTCCTTGTGGTGGATTGCGGATAAATTCCAAGGACTCATTGTAGTTCTCTGAACGATGCAACATCGCTTCTGCCATTTTGGGATGTTCAGCAAACAACTTGTTCATTAACCAAGTATTTTTTACTGGTTTTTTGGAGTAATTCAGCGGGTGTGATAGCACAACCGTGATGTCTCGCGCTCCTCTTCGGTAAGCTTCTCGAACCGGAATAGAATCCGCCACACCACCATCGGTATAACAACCACCAGAAAAACACGGAGTATGTTTGTAAGCAATCGGCAATGCTGTTGTCGCTTCTATCGCATGAGGGAAATTTTCTCGCGTCACTCGATAGTAGTCCGCTTTACCTGTGTCCACATTAGTGGTGGCCGCAAAAAAAGGAATGCCTTCAAAAAGCTTTTTCTCATCGACGGGATACAAACGGTTGGACTCTTCAAACAGCCATTTTACATCAATCAAATCGCCACCTTTGAGGAAACGGGTCGGGTCGAAAAAGCGCTTGCTGGTCGCGAGCTTTGTAATCACATTTATACTGCGGTGCGGGTAATCGGTCAGATAACCAATCAAATTAGATGCGCCTGCCGATACGCCAATCGCAAAATCAAATGGCTTATAATCTCGCTCTAGAAATGCGTCTAACACGCCACTGGCAAAGACGCCGCGCATCGCTCCACCTTCCACTACAATTGCTTTCGTTGCCATGTTTCCCCCATTAATTTCTCGGAAAAGAGTAATGAAATTCGTGCATTAGCAACAATTGGTTATTCTTATTATTGAGATAGGTGAAGTCTATGTATTTCGAGCTTAGAAAATGAAAACTAAAGATCAAAAAATCCACACTTGTGACGCAACACAAGTGTGGATTTGGGAAATATAGGAAGGGTTAGGCAAATACGGTTTTGTAGGCTTCGCCAGCACCATCGATGAACATTTGGGTGCCGATAACTGCCAAAATCAGGCCCATCATTTTTGTCACCACATTCAAAGCACTAGGCCCTACCGCTTTGACCAGTTTGTCCCCAAACAGGAACAATATGTAGGTGATGATACAAAGAACCGCAAATGAAACGATGGTAATAATGGTTTGGTCAAAACCACCTGTGGTCGCAAAGTTCATCGCTGTCGCAATCGTACCCGGCCCCGCGAGTATTGGCATCGCCAACGGTGATACGGCAATACTCAAGGCTGCCTGTTGCTGCGCAGGCGAATACGCTTTTTCCTTGGTTTTTTGATGCGTGGAATCTCCTTGCAACATATTAAAACCAATCATGAAGACTAAGATCCCCCCAGTAATGCGCAGCGCATAAAGGGTGATACCAAAGAGGTCGAAAATCACTTTTCCTGCGATGGCAAAAATAGCCACGATGACAAAAGCAATAAACACCGAGCGAAGTGCTATTGATCTAACGGTCTCTTTATCTTCATCCGCCGTGAGGCTCAAAAAGATAGGAATATTGGCAATGGGATTCATGATCGCAAAGAACCCCATGAACACTGTGACGGTATGAAGTATCAGCTCTTTCATCTTTCCAACGTAGATAAACTATTGATTCTAAAAACAGTATATACCTTCACAAACAGAATGCGCGCCGTTTCCCCAGTCTGAACTCAAACTTATGCTCTAAGGCACAGTTTTTCTTTCGCGATAGTTTACCCATTCATTAAATACCGCTAAGGTGAACGCTCAGCCTAAAAATAGAACAAAGGATGTTAAGTCATCATGAACAGTACGATCCAAACCATTCTTGGCCACCGTTCCATTCGTAAATTTACCTCACAGCCTATCGATAAAGAGCAACTGGAAACCATCCTTCAAGCGGGTCTTGCCGCATCCTCATCTAGTATGTTGCAGGTAGTATCAATTGTTAGAGTCACGGACACAGAGAAGAGATCACAACTAGCGAAATTTGCAGGGAATCAAGCATACGTTGAAAGCGCGGCAGAGTTCTTGGTGTTCTGTATCGACTACCAGCGTCACACCAGTATTAATCCTGATGTTCAAGCCGATTTCACAGAGTTAACGCTAATAGGTGCCGTAGACTCTGGAATCATGGCTCAAAACTGCTTATTGGCAGCAGAATCGATGGGCTTGGGAGGCGTATACATTGGCGGTTTAAGAAATAATGCTCAGCAAGTGGATGAGCTACTGGGGCTACCCCAGAATACCGCCATCCTATTTGGTATGTGTTTGGGCCACCCAGATCAAAACCCAGAAGTTAAGCCTCGCCTACCTGCGCACGTGGTGGTGCACGAGAACCAGTACCAAGATCTCAACTTAGATGACATTCAAGCATACGACCAAACGATGCAGAACTACTATGCAAACCGCTCAAGCAATAAAAAACAAAGTACGTGGTCACAAGAAGTTACGAGCAAGCTAGCTGGTGAGTCTCGTCCGCATATTCTTCCGTATTTGAATGGGAAAGGGTTAGCGCGAAGATAAAATCCAGTTGTCATCAACTGGATCAAAAAAGGCCTCATTAGAGGCCTTATAAACTATACAGAGATAACTTAACTACTAGTTACCGCCCGTAGCACCAGTACCGCCACCCGGAAGTGGATCAGGCTTGACTGGTTTGCCAGGTTTTGCATCAGGAATTGTTGGAACAGTTGGTTTGATTTCGTCAACAGGCTTACCTGCTGCAACGTCTTTCTCAACTTGGTCAACAACATTCTTCGTATCTTCAGCAGAGATCTCTACATAGATAACATCTTCAGAATCAGCACCCGCTTTCGGGTAGTGCGGGTTTTTCACAATGACTTCTTCAGTGATCGCTTTAGCAGCTACTGAAATCGACTTAGGCGTCGCTGTTGGGTTCGCTTTGATTACATCAGAAACTACGTTTGCAGTTGCCACAAGCTTAGTGGCCAACGCTTTAGTCGCAGCATCAGTGCTCTTATCTAGCTCTTTTACGACATTTTCAGTATTACGTAGTAAATCGTCTACTGATACACCGATCGCATTAATATCAATACCCAAGTCAGCAAAAACTTGCTCTGCAACTTCCGGAGAGTAAACCCCACCTTCTTCCAAAGAATCCGCCACAAGAGTCGTGAACGGAGAACCTGTTACACGAGAATCTGCCTGTGCAAGGCCTTTAGGGATTTTGTACGTCGTTGTAATAGGTTTACTATTAGATGCATCACGACTTGTTGCTGTTGGGCTTAGTACAAACTCACAATCTTGTGGTGCACTAACCACATCAATATGACTAATACGAGCATAACCAACCATCGTCTCGTAATTAGTTGTTAACTCGTCAGCTTCACCTGTCAAGTCACCACACGTGTAGGTAACTTTCATGCCAATAACAGCTGGATCATAAGCCTGAACTGAGTAAGTTTTCACTACTGGGTCACTGTCACTACCACAACCTGCCAGCAGAACCGCAGCCACACTTGCCGTTAAAAGTTTGATTTTCAAAATTAGCTCCAATAATTTGTTGTTATATCCGACCGCAACAGGAAGCATAACGGCAGTTGCATATGGTGTAAATAGGATGCATACAACTTTGGCATGAGTTTTTTCACATTAATCTCTGCTTACCTGTGCAAAATCATGCATTCGTCTCAATAACTCTAGATAGACACATTTTTGTCATATATTTGTCAGTATTTTTTTAAGTATCTAGTTGCCTTTATTGCAACCAGATGGATAATAGTTGTCTATTTTTTGTGGGTCAGTTTTCAACCTTCATTAATAAAACTAAAGCTCTAAGTCGCAAGCAGCCATTTGGAGTGCTTATTACATAAATAATTCTGAATGGACTCGTTTTCTACAGGCTTAAACTGCAGTAAAACATCAATATTGATGACATGCAGCTCAACTAGAATGATTCAATTTCAGTCGGCAAATTTCTTTCGGTAGCTATAAACCAATGAATACACTTAATAAATTTTTGGGGATAACTGTACTTCCTATCGTCCTTTCAGGCTGTACACTTCCTGGTAGCCATCTTTCTATCAGCGATAAAACGGTAATGACTACCGAATCCAGTGACATAGAGTCTCAAGTTACCGTTTATCCCCTAACTTTGGAGCGAGTCACTTCTTTAAACTCTATTGAGCCTTTCTCGAAACCAAACCCAGAGCTAGATGTGGAAATAGCCAAATATGAGTATGAGGTTGGCCCCGGTGATATTCTGAACATCACGATTTGGGATCATCCAGAGCTCACTATTCCTGCGGGTTCGTACCGTAGTTCTGCGGAAGCTGGGAACTGGGTGCATTCTGACGGCACCATTTTTTACCCATACATTGGCGTTGTAAAAGTGGAAGGCAAAAACGTTCGACAAATTCGTTCTGATATAGCAAGCCGTTTAGCAAAATACATCGAAAGTCCTCAAGTAGACGTTAGCGTCGCAGCTTTTCGCTCTAAAAAAACCTATGTTACAGGTGAAGTGAACAAGCCAGGCCAACAAGCGATCACTAACATTCCACTAACACTTCTAGACGCAGTAAACCGCGCAGGTGGACTTGCTCAAGAGGCAGACTGGCGCAATGCAACTCTTACACGCAATGGGGTGGTTGAAAACATCTCGCTTTATGCACTAATGCAACAAGGTGATCTCACTCAAAACCGTCTTCTAAAACCGGGGGACATTGTCCACATCCCACGTAATGACGCACAAAAGGTATTCGTGATGGGTGAAGTCAATGATCCAAAACTGCTGAAAATTGATCGCAGTGGCATGAGCCTTACTGAAGCACTGAGTAACGTCGGTGGTATTAATCAAATTTCGGCAGACGCCACGGGTGTTTTTGTCATTAGACGTTCAAAAGAAGAATCTAAAATGGCAGACATCTACCAGTTAGATGTGTCTGATGCGTCTGCACTCGTTATTGGTACCGAGTTTGATCTAAATCCATATGATATTGTGTATGTTACCACCGCTCCGATTAGCCGTTGGAATCGTGTAATTACACAGCTAGTGCCTACGATTTCAGGCTTTAATGAGCTAACAGAAGGTGTGCTACGCATTCGCACTTGGCCATAGAATTAACATGAGCACAAGAGTTGAACCTTGTGCTCTTTTCTAATACCAAAAGAACCGTTGTTGCTCTTCAGAACAAGATAGAGCATGTAGATTCGATTATTTAGCAATAGCTTAAATAGGGTGAGAACTTGTTTTCTAATATTCTCGTTGTCTGTGTAGGCAATATTTGCCGCTCCCCGACCGGGGAAAGACTTTTACAATCTTTGCTTCCTAATAAGCAAGTGGCTTCAGCAGGCTTAGCTGTCCACAAAAGTCATCTATCAGGAAAGCCCGCAGATCAAATGGCTGCAAACCTCGCCAGTGAACACGGTATTAGTTTAGACGGGCATGAAGCACAGCAATTAACACCAGAGCTCTGTGCTCAGTACGATCTTATACTGGTAATGGAAAAAGGCCATGTAGAAGCCTTAACAAAAATTGCTCCGGAGGCTCGTGGTAAAACCATGCTATTTGGACAATGGATCGAAGAAAAAAATATCCCTGACCCATACAGACAAAGCAGGGAAGCATTCGAGCATGCTTATGCGCTGATAGAAAAAGCGGCATTGGCATGGTCAAAAAAACTATAAGTCGAAAGACTATACACAAACGCTAATGGCAAGGTATTCAAGAAGTTAAAGTAATGACAACACAAACTATTAAACAATCACGTCAAGTCGACGATGAAATCGATTTGGGGAAGCTCTTTGGTATCATTCTTGATGCTAAGTGGCTCATTTTATGTACCGTCGTCCTATTTTCTATTGTAGGTGTCGGTGTTGCCATTCTATCTACACCTATCTACAAAGCTGATGCTCTGATTCAAATTGAAAGTAAGAGTTCAGGTGGTATTTCTGCAATGGTTGGTGATATGGGAGAATTGTTCTCCGCCGAATCATCTGCCACTACTGAAATTGAAATCATTAAATCTCGTATGATCTTGGGTGGCACTGTAGATAAGTTCAACTTAACAACCGTTGCATCTCCTAACTATATGCCTATCATTGGCAAAGGCTTAGCACGAATCCAAGGCGAGCAAATTAGCATTAACGTTACTCGTTTTAACGCTCCATCCTATGCGGTCGGAATTCCTCTAACATTAGAAGTTGTAGATGCAGAGCAGAAAGCATTCAAGCTAACTGAGGATAATGGCAGTGTCGTACTTGAAGGAAAAGTTGGTGAACTGCTTGAGAAGAATGGATACCAATTTTTAGCAACTGAATTAGTGGCTCAAACTGGTGACTCATTCACGGTCAGCAAAATCAGCAAACTAGATGCAATTAACAAACTTCAAGAAAACCTTTCAATCAGCGAGCGTGGCAAGCAAACGGGAATTATCTCTTTAAGCTTCTCTGGCGAAGATCGTACTAAAATTCAAGCCATCCTGAACGATATTAGCCAAAACTACTTCTTACAAAATGTACAACGTAATTCCGCAGAAGCAGAACAAAGTCTTGAGTTTTTGAAAGGCCATCTACCAGATATCAAAATTAAACTGACGGCATCTGAAGATGTACTTAATCGATTCCGTCAAGAAAATGAATCCATCGATTTAGGCTTAGAAGCTCAATCAACATTGAAAGTGATGGTTGAATTAGAAGCGCAGTTGAACGAGCTGACATTCAAAGAAAGTGAGATCAGCCAACGCTTCACTCAGGATCACCCGGCATACAAATCGCTGCTTGATAAGCGTCAAACCTTGCTTAAAGAAAAAGAGCGCCTAAACAAACAAGTTCAAAAACTACCTAAAACTCAACGTGAAGTATTGCGTATGACACGTGATGTAGAAGTTAACCAACAAATCTACATCCAGCTATTGAACAAGGTGCAAGAACTCAACATTATCAAAGCAGGAACCGTTGGTAACGTTCGTATTCTTGATAGTGCTCAGTCATTTTCTAAACCAATAAAACCGAAAAAAGCACTCATCGTTGTTTTGGCGACGTTGCTAGGCGGTATGGCTGGCGTTGCATTCGTATTGATTCGCGCAGCCTTCCACCGTGGTGTAGAAACGCCTGACCAAATCGAGCAAATGGGCATTCCGGTATATGCAAGCGTCCCTAAATCTATTCAGCAGCTAGAGTTTGCAAGCAAACTGAAGCGCAATAAAAGTAAAGGCAACAATGAGTTGGTTTTACTTGCTGAAGCGAACCCTGCAGATTTATCTATCGAAGCTCTTCGAAGCCTACGTACCAGTTTGCACTTCGCAATGATGGAAGCGAAAAACAACGTGCTTATGATTTCCGGTCCAGCGCCTTCTATTGGTAAGACATTTGTCTCGACCAACTTTGCAGCCGTTGCTGCGAAAACAGGTCAAAAAGTGCTTCTTATTGATGCAGATATGCGTAAGGGTTACCTACAACAATGCTTCGGCCTACGTTGGGATAATGGTCTTTCAGAATACCTGAGCGGTAAAGTAGCACCTAGCAACATCATTAAATCGACGTCAATAGACAATCTAAATGTAGTTACTCGCGGTCAGGTTCCACCAAACCCTTCCGAGCTTCTTATGCACCCTCGCTTTAAGAGCTTTATTGATGATATGTCCGCTGAGTACGATCTAGTCATCATCGATACACCGCCTGTACTTGCAGTAACGGATCCAAGCATCGTTGGTGCACTTGCTGGCACCACATTGATGGTAGCTCGCTTCGACCAAACGACATTGAAAGAAATTGAGGTAGCACGTGGTCGCTTCGAGCAATCAGGTGTAGAAGTTAAAGGTGTGATTCTCAATGCGGTTGAGAAAAAAGCATCTAACTCATACGGCTATGGATACGGCTACTACAACTACGCGTACAAAAGCGAATCATGAATTAATCTAGATCGCTAATTTGACCAAATATTACAAAGCCCTGCTAGAAACAGCAGGGCTTTTTCTATTGCATTCTTAATTGCTTGTACGTCAACAAACTGAGCGAGACAAAGAATATTGGGTCACTCCAACCAAAACCGAAAAATACTCCTGTAATGCTGGCATAGGTAGTAATCACTGCCCCTAACCCATTAGTAATCAATAATGCCTTAAACAGCTGTTTCGCAGTCTTACCAGATTCCACATCACGTAGCATCAAACTCACCGCAGCGATTCCACCTAAAAAGATCGACGTATGTTGCGATAAAAACAGCGCGTATTGGTCGTTAATTTGTACGCCATACATCGGCCACATCATGGTTGGTACAAAAAACAACGCAAAAGCGAATACCGTATATATGACACCATGAACGGTTAGAAAAGTGCGGTTGGTCATCATCTCCTTATCCTCTAATAGGCCCTTGATTGATCGTCGTTAACGGCACATTGATATCGAAGATTTGACCTCGTACTTCGACTACGCCCATTTTTCGTAAGCGTGCGGCATGCATTTTGAGATAATCTTGCGCCGTTGCTTCATCTTCAAAAAGATAGATGCCACCGCCAAGTTTGTCTTGTTCGCTTTCCGTCCAAATTTTCCAAATCATGCCCGGCTCTTGATTAATTGACTTAGCTAAGTCGACCAAAGTATTCGACATCTCTTCACCAAACGGACCATGAAATTCAAAATCAACTTGCAATAATTTCGCCATCTTGAGTCTCCTCTTCTTAATTGACTCGCTTTCGATGACAAGATTATTGCCTTTATAAAACTGACAAAAAAGTTCATAATTTTGCCATTAACTGTTTAAAAAATTGACTCATGAGACTAAAAACGACCTTAGAACAATGGCAAACGCTACAAGCGATTGATCAAGAAGGCAGCATTCAATCTGCAGCTTTGCTGCTCAACAAGAGCCATACCACATTGATCTACTCGGTGAGGAAGTTAGAAGACCAACTTGGTATTCAACTTATCGAAGTACGAGGGCGCAAAGCAGGTTTGACTGAGCACGGCAAAACCATACTGCGTCGTGCACAATCCATGCTTGAACAAGCGCGGGAACTGGAAGTCATCAGCGAGCAGTTAAAAAGTGGGGTGGAATCTCAAATCACGGTCGCAGTAGATCATCTTTGTGACCCTTGTTGGCTTTATGCACCACTCAGTCAATTTTTGGAGGACAACAACACGACCTCCGTTCAAGTGGTTGAAACGTCACTGAGCAAAACAACCGAAATGGTCGTAAATGAGATTGCTGACATCGCAATCATCAACTTACCGATAACCAACTACCCTGCCGAAGCGTTTGGCGTAACAACCATGCTGCCTGTAATAGCAGCACACCATCCACTCGCTAAAAAGCCGCATGTTTCCATCGACGATTTTGCAACCACCAGCCAAATTGTCATCCGTGACTTAGGCAATTCAGACAAAACGAAAAGAGATGTGGGTTGGTTACGCGCACGTCAGCGTATTACCGTCGATAACTTCGACCACGCTTTTCACGCCGTAGAGCAAGGCGCTGGATTTTGTCGGCTACCAGCGCACTTAGTCGCAGCCCGCAAGAGCGATAAAATTAAAGTATTGGAGATCGAACACTCCCATCAATATCAAGTTGCGCTGCACCTCACTTTGCCCAAAGGAGCCAAAAGTGGTCCTGCGACTCAAGCGCTTTATCGTACTTTACTCAAAAGTGTAGAAACTCGAGCCTAGCGACAGTGGTATTGAGTTGAATCGCTAGTGTTATCGCCTATTGATTCTCCCTAAGTATAGAGAAACGGCCATTTTGTGACGCTACACTCTCACAAAAGGTTGCACGAAGGATAGCGACCACCTACTATCACTCTGCTCATGCCTAAAGCACCCAACACTCGCGGAAAGAACTCGGTTCACGGCAATATCCTCACCTGCTTGGTTTAGCAGGCACAATCTGTTTTTACCTTCTTTTTAGCTTCTATTTAGGCGAGTGTGGAAGAAATAAGAAAGGTGAAATATGAACTCTACAAATAGCTTCTCGATCAATATCAATCAGCAAAAATCCATTGCTAAAAAAAGGCTCAAAGCTATCCGCCTATACGATGACGCTACGTTGGAGTTAGTTAAGCGATGTCACTCCAAACCAGAGTCATTGACTCCCAATACAATTCAATTGGCTGACGTTCAACATGCACTCGCAAGAGAACTGGGCTTATCCAGTTGGAGTAAACTAAAAGCTCATGTCGAAGAGCTAGAAGCGCACAAACGAGCCATCAAAGAACAAAAACCGCCCCTAGATGCGAAAGTAAAAACGCTACACGTTCGTTGTGGCCACGACATTCAACAACAACTTAAAGCCAGCGGATTTGAAGGGACATTTTTAGCCCTGATCGATCCGCTTTGTATTGGCCCCATACCAGCAACACCGCAGAACTTCCTTGCCATTCGTGCCCAATATGTCGTAGAGACTCTGCTGCCCGTGATGAAGCGTGAAGACTCGGTGCAAGATATAGTCACATTGGAACAATCAAACCTCGATCTGTTGCAAAGTGATGTATTTGAACGAATCGTCTTTTGGGTCGAACATGACAGCTATGATCAATTGATGCTAATTCGTGCTCTAACACAGTTAGAGAATGTAGAGAATAAAGTGATAGAGATCATTGAGTTGAACCAGTTCCCGGGCACTGAGCGTTTTATTGGTTTTGGGCAGTTGCCTGAAGAAGCTATTCGTTCTTGCTGGCGATACCGTAAACCCGTATCTGCTAAGTTATTGAGCCAAGCAAAGCAGTGTTGGCAAGCAGTGTCATGTTCCTCACCAAAAGCTATCGTCAGTTTGATAGAGCAACATCAACTGGATTGCTTACCGAACATGTCCGATGTGCTTAGGCGTCTCTTGCAAGAACTGCCTCATACCAATAGCGGTTTGAGCATGACTCAACAGCTTGCTTTAAATGTATTGAGTTCACAGCGTTCACCCATCTCTGTCACAGAGTGGTTCAAGCGGTATCAGCAAATTGAACCGCTACCTTTTTTAGGTGATGTCATGTTTTACGCCCTACTGTTACCACTTACTCAATCCGAAGTGCCGCTTTTCGCTATCGACTCATTAGAGAAAAATTGGTGGGAACAAAAAGTTACGCTGACCGAATTTGGCAAAGCGTGTTTAGCAGGCCAAAAGCGAGCAAAGCAATGTTACTGGGTGGGCGGAATGCGAATAAACGAACATAATCATTGGCGTTGGGATCACCAACGCATCTCCTCACTATCTCACTACAAAAAATCGTAATTACGCAACCTTGAGCTGTGATGCTATTGACTGTATTGAGCATTAGCATCGCCGTCTGGATCCAAATCCTATTACGACCTATCACCTATTTCACACTGCATAAACCGTAACTATTTATGCAAAAATCAGTTTCCGCCTCGAAGATATGCACATCATTCCTTATTTAACCGAAATGTAAGAATTCATTTCTATCGGTTGTATGTTCGATAAAAGTGTTAAAACTTGAAGTTTTCAACCAGCCATTTCGTTGCAATTTAGTTAAAGTTCTATTTTTTATAGTGACAAGGTTCACATCTATTAATCAATCAGAGGATTATTCTTTCGTATTTTCTCACTCCACTGCTACTCTGCTCGCCGCTTTGAAGTGAACTCAAGGTGCATAACTATAAGGAGTGTTCTCATGAATACCAAGAAACCGATGTCGCTCACCAGCCGAGTAATTTTAGGTATGGTAGCGGGTATCTTGACAGGATTTGCAATTCGCACACTTTTTGCCTACAACGGATTTGTCGACGCATACATCGTTAATGGATTATTTGAAGTTGGTGGGCAGATCTTCGTCGCCAGCTTAAAAATGCTTGTCGTACCACTAGTGTTTGTTTCACTGGTTTGCGGCACGAGCTCTCTAAAAGACCTTTCTACATTGGGTCGCATGGGTGGTAAAACCCTTGCTTTCTATATAGCAACGACCGCTATCGCTATCACACTTGCGCTTACAATGGGCACGCTATTCCAACCGGGAGCTGGCGCTGATCTGACAGCAGCAAGCTCATTTAAGTCGGCAGAGGCGCCTTCTTTGGGTCAAGTGATCATCGATATGTTCCCAACCAACCCAATCAGCGCGATGGCAGAAGGTAAAACCCTGCAAGTGATCGTGTTTGCGGTTCTGTTTGGTGTCGCGATCAGCGCAGCAGGTAAGCCTGGTGAACGAATTGCTGCATTCTTCTCTGATCTAAACGAAGTGATCATGAAGCTTGTAGCAATTTTGATGAACCTAGCTCCATATGGCGTGTTCTTCTTGATGGCGAAGTTGTTTACTGGTCTTGGCTTAAGTGCCATCGTCAACCTAGCCGAGTACTTTGTTGTGTTAGCGGGCACACTATTGCTTCACGGCCTAGTGACTTACAGTCTAATGCTAAAAGGCTTTACTGGCCTTAGCCCAATTACGTTCCTACGTAAGATGGAAGACGCAATCATGTTTGCCTTCTCAACGGCATCATCAAACGCGACCATTCCAGTGACAATGGAAACAGCAAAACACCGCATGGGCGTAGATAACCGTATTTCATCATTCACTGTTCCTCTAGGTGCAACCGTGAATATGGACGGCACAGCCATCATGCAAGGTGTCGCAACCGCATTTATTGCTCAAGCATTCAATATTGATTTGAGCATGGGCGATTACATGATGGTTATCATGACCGCAACACTTGCGTCTATTGGTACTGCGGGTGTTCCTGGGGTAGGTCTTGTCATGCTTGCTATGGTATTGAACCAAGTTGGTCTGCCGCTTGAAGGTATCGCGCTCATCATGGGTGTTGACCGTCTTCTTGATATGATTCGTACCGCGGTAAACATCACTGGTGACAGTGCAGTAACCGTCATCGTTGCGAAATCAGAAGGTGCATTGGATGAAGCTCGCTTCAACGACCCAATGGCAGGCGTTGCCGAAGAAGAAGTGCATCTTAAACGCGCTGACGCCTAAATCGTTCTACGATTACCATTCTGAAATTATATAGTCCTGTCTAAAAGAAAGCCCCGATGGAAACATCGGGGCTTTTGTTTTCTCCGCGTCTAGAAATGCTCTTTCTAATCCGCCATCGAATTCAGTTTTTCTCTAGCTTGTGCTTCGTGTTCTTTAGTGATGGCATTGCCGACAGAGTTAGCGGCTAAGGTAAGCGCTGCCATGTCATCGGTAAAGCCGACGCCTGCTAGTACGTCAGGCACCATATCAGTTGGTAATACGAAGTAAGCCAACGCGCCACCTAAAATCGCCTTATGCCGAATGGCGGTGTTGGAATCTGTCATCGCGAGCCATGATTTGATGCCCATAACGGCAATTTCTTCACCCGCTTTCTTAACCGACCCTTTCATTTTGCGCCAGAAGGTTTTCTCATCTGGCGCTTGCATCGTTTGATCTTTGGCGTCTTTCGGCGCCGATTTTACAGACATTGTTGTGGTCATCGTTGCCTCCGAAATTTATGACTGTGGCCAACATATTAATAAATCGAACCTGAACGCAAGATTAATAACAAGAAATGATAGTAAAGTGAAACAAAAACACAGATAGAAAAATCCCCAAACCGAAGTCTGGGGATCGTGATGTTGGGAACTAAGTTGTCGAGTGCGCTACTGAGCTATCTTCTCCAGTACACGCATCAGCATTTTGATACGTGGTTCGATAGATTCAAGCAACAAGTACTCTTGGTCACTGTGGAAACCTGCACCGATAGGTCCTAGACCATCCAAAGTTGGAACTCCAAGAATTGCCGTATTGTTTGCATCAGAGCCGCCACCTACTTCTTTCCAGTTGATGTCGATAGACAGTTCACTTGCTGCTTCTTCAACTAATGCCATCAAGCTTTCAGTTTGCGCGCTTGGCACCATAGAAGGTTTGTAAGCTTCACGAACCAACTCGATGCTAACGCCATCAACGAATGGTGTTTCCAGCATGCCGTTTAGCTTGCTATCGACATCATCGTATTCTTCATTACTCCAGAAACGCACATCCACGATCGCTTCAGCGTGCTCAGGGACGATGTTTGCGCCGTTACCGCCAGACACAATACCCACGTTTAATGTGGTGCCAGATTCGAAGTTCGTCATAGCATTGATTGCGAGAATCCAGTTCGCCATCTCGGTAATTGCACTGCGGCCATTTTCTGGCTCGTTGCCAGCGTGAGCTGCAATGCCATTAAACGTGATTTTATAACGCGCCATGCCTTTGCGCGCTTTGACTAAACCACCGTCTGCACGTGCTGCTTCTGCCACCAATACGTTTTTCGCGTTTTTTGCAACAGATTGAATCCAGTCGACCGAATCTAACGATCCGGTTTCTTCGTCTGGGTTCATGCAGATACAAATTGACAGTTTATCCAACACCGCTTGGTCGAGGTTACGCATCGCGTACACAATATTCAGCAAGCCAGATTTCATGTCCGAGACACCCGGACCGTACGCTTTTTCAGCGTCTTGAGACATAGGACGTAATCCAGCGGTGCCGACAGGGAACACTGTATCCATGTGACCAATCAGCATCACGTCAACTTGCTCAGCCTCAGGCTTGTTTCGAACTTCAAGACCGATGCCCGCTCTGCCACAGTCGATGCGTTTTACGCTCCAACCAGACATCGCTTGGTACTTCTCTTCAAATTGAGAAGCGATGAACTCAATGCCATCAGTGGTGTACGTGCCACAATCGACATTGATGAGAGGACGAAGTTCTTCGAGATATTCATTGAGAGAAAACTGCATGATTGCCCCCTAAACAAATAAGTTCATGACTAGCATTGCGCCAAATGCGTTCAATACGGAAATCGCAATCATGATTGGGATGTAACGACCTTCAGTACCGATAGGTCCCATAATTCGCCCCATGTACTGAACCTGTGAGCCCATTAGGTAAATTGCAGGTGCAAGAATCGCGATGTGCGTACCATTCAAGATGCCTTGGTCAAACAATGTGATAACCACGCCAACTGCGCCGCCCATCGACATCCAAGCACCAATCAACACCGCAGCTGCTTCACCTGGCAAACCAAAAACCGCCATTACTGGAGAAAACACCGAGCCCATCAAATCCAACGTGCCAGTGATCTGCAACGCCTTAATGATGACAAACGCCATAAGAACGTTAGGCACGGTTGATGTTGTCGCAATAACCCAGCCTTTTTTAGCGCCTTCAACGAAAATATCCGTCACCATCGGCTTACTTACTTTTACGTCACTCATTACGCCGTCTCCTCTTTTAAGTTCTCAGATTTGCTTTGCTCTTGCTTGTCTTCTTTACCTTCTGTGATGTTTAGATAGATACGGAATAAGTTCGCACCCACGATTTTAAACAAGAACATCACCACAACCGCCAAACCAATAGAAGACGTTACGGCAAGCGAGCCATCCGCCATCGTCAACGTAAACAGCACCGCCCCTGAGGAGAAAAAGTTAACAATGGTGGCACCAGCGGTGAACTGGAACATAGTGAACACATCGGTTTCGCGTTTGGTAAGATGGCCTTCATCTTTAAGCTGACGAGTCATCGCAGCGCCCGCGTCGGTACTTTGCAGCGAAGCGATAAGAGCCAAACCAGAGTTACCCGGAATACCCATAATTGGACGAAGAAGCGGCGTTAACAGTTTGCGTGCTGCTTCTAGTGCGCCATAGTGCTCAAGTACATTGATCATACCCAGTGCGAACATAACGGTAGGAATCAAAGTAAGTGCAAAAATGAAACCGTCACGTGCACCGCTACCACCAGTACCACGAAGCGACGTTGTTGCAACTTGCACACCGTCAGCCGTTTCGGTGACACCATAAGCCACCTTGCCAAAAGAGCCATTCAACGTGGTGAAATCAAATACGCCATACCATTCGTTCGATTGCATGAGACCAGAAAAGAAGACGACCGCAAACGCCAGTGCAACGTAGCACCCCAGCGTAACCTTGCGCTCGGTTTGAACAGGATTTTTCATAACATTACCTACACATGTGGGACAGGACACATATGTTCACCCGAATAATGTGCTAGAGAGATGATCAAAATCAATCCGCCTGCCGAACATTCTGGCGACTCAGTTATGAAGTTTTGTTTTATGATTTTAATCACATTTGAAAGATAATAAAAATTTGCGCTAACAATTAGGTATATTAATCTATATCGATACCTCAGGACTTCTTCATCAATCCGACCAATGATTCCAACGAATATTGCTTTCTACAACATTTATGACGTACTTCATACTTTGGCATTGAGGCGATATCGATTAACTCGAAAGTAACATTCCATAATGAAATTTAGGTTAGGATTGTCCGGTCATATGCAAACGGCATAAACCAGAATCGACAGGACTAGGCAGCCCATTGTTACGCTCACAACCTAAAATAGCCAAGTGGACACTCGCCCTCGTGTTTTGGGTGGTGATGGTATGTTTAAGCCAAAACTCCGGCTTCTCGAAAAGCTGCCCTAAGGCTCACCAAATACAGAGTCAGCAAGATGAAAGCGTGAATTTATCACCATCTTGCGACCTTTCAGAGAAGCTGGTTCAAGCGTACCAACACCAGTTTGATCATATTCTTATTCCATTTTTTCTGTTTGCTTTGATTGTGGCGCTGCCGATGGCATCCACAGCAATTCGTTATCTGGAATACACAGAACCGATACGGGAAAAGTATCGGGTTCACCTAAAACTTTGCGTGTTTAGAGAATAAACCCAGCAAGGCGAGAAACCCGCTCGCCTGACTTTTGTACGTATTTTATTCACTTCACATAACAAACAACGAAATCTAAAAGTTTTAGGAAATATTATGACATTCACTCGTACACTTTTGGCGTTAACGATGGCTATCGTACCTGCCGTATCTTTCGCATCAGAAAAGACCTCAGAACAAAAGCTAGAGGAAATTACTCAGATACTAAAAGAGAACCCTCAAATTCTTGATTCATTGCACCAAAACCTGCAAGAGTACATTGCGTATCAACAGTCATTTGGCGACACCTTGAAGGAGGTTCGTCACTATCTAAATGATGGTAAACATTCCTCTTTTGGTGCTGAAACCCCTGAGTTAACCATTATTAACGTAACGGACTACAGTTGCCCTTTTTGTAAACGTTTAGAAGGCGAACTGGTCAAAGTTGGTAAGGAATATCCGCAGATAAAAGTGCTTAACCTCAATGTCTCTTTTAAAGAACAATACGAGAAAAACGGCTACAACTCGGCAAGTTACGCATTAAATGTTTGGCAAAACCAGCGAGATAAGTACGAACAAGTGCATGAGTTATTGGTGAAAAAACCGGGCGCACATGATGCACGTTCGTTAAAACAGATCGCGAAGAAAACGGGGACAGAAGCGCAGCTTGTCGACGACAAAGAGACCAAAGCGCTGCTTGATAAAAACTATCAGTATTTCACGCAACTTGGTTTACGCGGTACGCCCGCGTTGATCATTAATGATCAGGTCATTCCTGGCTATGTGCCGTTTGACGAGCTAGAAAAAGTCATCGACCAAGAACTGGCGAACTAAAACAATAAAGCCCTTCCCTGATAACTCAAGGAAGGGCTTTATATTTGTCGATATAAAGAGCGTTTAGTTACTTATCACGTCCTACAAACGCCACGACGACTTTGTCATTGCCAAGCGAACGGGAGAAAACGTACGCGCCTTCCTGTTCAATCACTTGATGCTGACCTGCGCCAATGGCAGGGTGTGCTTGACGGAACTGACCAAGGGTTTGCCAGTGTTTCAGCAAAGCTTGTTTGTCATCCGATAGCTTCCAAACCATGTCTGAACGTGTGCCTTGGTGGAAATCATCCGCGTAAGGGCCAATGTTACGGCCTACTTCATCGCCATAATAAACCTGAACCGCTCCTGGGCTAAGGAGCAATGCGTTCGCGGCGTTACGTTGCATGCCGTAATCTTTAAAACGTGAGAAGAACAACTCCGTATCGTGAGAAGACATGTAACTGACTGGGTTGAAGTCTTTCTCGTTCGCGATAGTGTCCGCATAGCTTTGGTAAGTGTCTGCCATTTGGCTAAAGCAAGCCGCGCCTTTGTCTAGCTTCTTCTGCATATCGAAGTTGATCAACGCGTCAAAACCATCATCGAAATAAGGGCTGCGATACGCGGTGTGTCCCCAGACTTCGCCCATCATCCAGAACGGCTGGCCTGATTTGCCATTTTCTTTACGCCACTGTTCTAGGCTGTTCGATGCTTCCTCTTTTAGACGCTTCCAAACTTCACCTTCGACGTGTTTCACCGTGTCGACGCGATAACCATCAATGCCGAAGCGTTTCACCCAGTCAGTTTGCCATTCAATCAAGTAATCCGAGACGGTGTAATTGTCACGCGCCTCAACGCGAGTACCAGGGTTATCCAATAGCCACTGCGCGGGCTTCACTGCTTTGTCTGATTCAGTGATGAAATCTGGCAAGCCAGCAAGAGACATCGTAATGTCGCTACTGCCCGGAGCTGGGTAACCCGGCAAGCCGGTTCTTACCCAATCGCCGCCCCACCACTTCGCCCAGTTCGGACTCTGATAATCAATGTTCTGGTGGTAGCTATGCCAATTTTCGCCTGCTTTTGGTTGCCAGTCGCCCCATTTCTTGGGCAGTTCGGCATTAGGCTTTAACACATCGATACCATCAAACTGTAGATCCGCCAATGTTGAGTAACCAGAATGGTTGATAACCGCATCCATCAAGACTTTGAGGCCACGCTTGTGCGCCTCTTCCACCAGCGTTTTTAAATCTTCTTCGTTACCGAAGTTCTCATCAATCTTGGTGAAATCGCGCGTCCAGTAGCCATGGTAAGCATAAAACGGGAATGAGCCACTATCGCCACCACCGACAAAGCCGTGCACTTGTTCAACGATTGGCGACAACCAAATCGCGTCTGTACCTAGGCTCTTGATATAATCCAATTTCTCAATTACACCTTTAAGGTCACCGCCATGGAACGTGCCAACTTCATCTTTGCCGTCTTTTTTACGACCATAACTGTTGTCGTTACTTGCGTCTGCGTTGTTGAAACGGTCAACCATCACGAAGTAAATGTTCGCGTTTCGGTAATCAAATGGCACCGCCTCTTTGGTTTTCTGCACAGGCTCTAGCAGCACTAGGCCGCCTGAGTCTTTACTTGGCGTCAGTGATACTTTCTGCTCTTTCACTTCAACCATTTGACCTGAATAAGCATCGCGTAACTTGGTGCCTTCAGGAAAGCTATCCCCCAGAGCGATCGTCACTTCTCCGCCTTGGTAAACCTCACATTGCACTTGCGGGATCGGGCGTTTAAATTCGGTTTTTGCTGCTTTTTTTGGCTCTCGCTTAAACAGCAACGTCTTAGCCGCGTCGTCATACGCGAAGGAATAGTCGCCAGTAAAGCGAACTTTGAGTGGCAGTTCGGTCGGCTTGCCACAATTTAGCGCGATAGGTTTGTTGAACTTCACTTTCTGACCATCGGGTGCAACGCAGTCGCCTTCAACGCCCGTGATTTTAAGCGTATATCCGTCTTTGGTTAGAGGCACAACCAAAGGCTGCTCTGCACTTAGCGGGAAGTCACGGCTGTTGGTCGTGGTAGAAATGGTGATGTTAGGCTCGGCGATGGCACTTGCCGACGCAAGCAATAAAGTAGTGGTAATCAGGTTCAGTTTCATCGTTCAGTCCATTGGCAGCACATGGTAACCATGCACATTTATTAGTTTTATTCACACTAATTGTGCCTAGATAAGAAACTGAACACATCATTCTAACTGCCTACGCCCCAAAGGTCGTGACGCTTCACATTTTATTGATATAGGGGCGTAGTTCTATTTAAGCGCAATAGATTGAGGGAGTTAAAGTTGCACGCTGCCAAGATTGCTCATTTGATTCATCGCCCATCTTGTGCGGCGAGCAGTGTACTCACTTTGTGGGTAGACTTTGATTCGATATGGGTTTGGCAACACCACGGCTAAACGCGCTGCTTGCCACTTCGAGAGTTGCTTTGCACTGACACCAAAATAATTCTGCGCCGCCGCTTCAGCGCCGTAAATACCGGGACCAAATTCAACCACATTTAGATACACTTCGAGAATGCGCTCTTTACTCCACATCAGCTCCATCAGCAAGGCAAAGTAAAGCTCATAAGCCTTGCGAACGTAGGAGTGAGAAGGAAACAAAAACACATTTTTCGCGGCTTGTTGGGTAATGGTGCTCGCGCCTCTCGACGGACCATTATCACCAGCCTCGGAAATCACGTCGAATAGCGACTCGAAATCGACACCATAATGATGAGGGAATTTTTGGTCTTCGGTCGCAATCACCGCTAACTGCATATTTTTTGAAATACGCGACAAGGATACCCATTCGTGTTGACTGCTGTCTGGATAGTTCTTTGGTGGCGCAACCATGCGGCTTAACTTCCATCCCCATATTGGAGGATCGACATATTTCACCACACCCACCAAAACGACTGGGGCGGTCAGTAATATCAACACCATTTTAAATAGAAATGACTTAAGCCTTTTCAACATGAGTGGTTCCCCAATGCATTAGCGATTGATGATAAACAAACCAGCGAGCTTGCCTGATTCAATCAGGAACAACAAGTTTTTGAGGTAAAAAACAGGTCAAAAAAAGCCCGATTTACAATGTAAAACGGGCTTAGAATTTGATTAGACTGAATTATTTATTCAGCTTGTAGAACACGGTTGAAAGTGGTGGTAAACGAAGCTCAAGTGATTGAGGCAGTGCTTCACTTTCGACTTTTTCCGTTTTCACACTGGTCAGCACTTTAAAATCGCTGCCGCCGTATTTGCTGTCGTCCGTGTTCAGCAGCAGTTCGTATTGACCTGCATTTGGAACGCCTAAACGGAAACGCTCGTGTGGTACGGGCGTAAAGTTGGTGATGATGAGAATACGCTCACCTTCTTTACTGATACGCTCGTGCGCTAGGATACTCGCATCCGCTTCGTCTTGTAGACGCCACTCAAAACCAGCAGGAACACAATCTTGATCGTGCATCGCCGCTTCATTTCGGTACAAATGGTTCAAATCTCGCATCAGCTTTTGGACACCTTGATGACGCTCATATTCCAGCAAGAACCATTGCAACTGATCATCGTGGTTCCACTCCGCCGTTTGGCCGATTTCCGCGCCCATGAAGTTCAGCTTTTTGCCCGGTTGACCATACATGTAACCGTAGTATGCACGTAGGTTTGCGGTTTGCTGCCATTCATCACCCGGCATCTTGTTATGGATAGAGCCTTTGCCGTACACCACCTCATCGTGAGAGAGAGACAAGACGTAGTTCTCGCTGTGCGCATAAACCAGCGGGAATGTGATGGTATTGTGGTGGTATTTGCGGTGAACAGGATCTTCTTTGATGTATGAAAGACTGTCGTGCATCCACCCCATATTCCACTTGAAGCCAAAACCTAAACCACCCATAAAGGTTGGCGCAGACACCCCCGGAAACGCCGTTGACTCTTCCGCAATCGTCATCGCATTCGGGAAGTGCTTGTACACTTCTTCGTTCATCCATTTTAAGGTTGCGATTGCGTCGTAGTTTTCATTGCCACCGTCGACGTTCGGTACCCACTGATCGTGGCTACGTGAGTAGTCGAGGTAAAGCATCGATGCGACTGCGTCCACGCGAATGCCATCAATATGGAATTGTTCAAACCAGTACAGCGCATTCGATACAAGGAAGCGACGCACATGTTCACGGCCTAAATCATAGATGTATGAGTTCCAATCTTGGTGCCAACCGCGACGCGGGTCCGGGTCGTGGAACAACGGTGTGCCGTCAAAGTTTGCTAAACCGTGGTCATCCGATGGGAAATGCGCCGGAACCCAATCCAGCACCACACCGATACCTGCTTGGTGACACGCATCCACGAAGAATTTGAAATCATCCGGAGAGCCGTAACGGCTAGTTGGAGCAAATAAGCCAACGGGTTGATAGCCCCATGAACCATAGAATGGATGCTCAGACACAGGCATCAGCTCAACATGGGTGTAGCCCATATCCACAAGGTATGGCACCAACTGCTCCGCGAGTTCGCGGTAGTTGAGGAAATCACCTTTCCCGTCGCGCTTCCATGATCCAGCATGCAGCTCATAAAACGATAACGCTTCATCACGCTTTTGTGTCACTGCGCGGTTTTGCCATTTCGCATCTTGCCATTGGTAACGCTTGTGATCGTAAGTGATGGATGCGAACGATGGGTATTGCTCAGAATAGAAACCCCAAGGGTCTTGTTTGTGTGGCAGCCCTTCCCCATTTGGCCCTTTGAGCTCAAATTTGTACTGAACGCCTTCTTCTAAGCCAGGAATGAACAAACCCCAAATGCCATAATCTAAACGTTGCATTGGGTGACGACGACCATCCCATTGGTTAAAGCAACCCACAAGGCTAACAGCCGATGCATGCGGAGCGTAGACAAGGAAACGAACACCGGAAATGCTTTCACCGCCACGTTCTAGCGTGACAAAGTGTGCGCCCATGTAGTGATACATGTCTTTTGGCGTATGCAGATGCTCGTACTCTTGGTAGATATTGTGGTACTGGTACGGGTCATCAATAATTTGTTCAACACCATTCCAATCGACCGCTAAACGGTAGTGGGTCAGGTGTAAATCGCGTTGCTCTTTTAAGATAAAACCGCTGTCGCCATCGCGTTCAAGCGCCACGCGAGGTTCACCATTAACAAGCAGTTCAACCTTGTTTGCGCCCGGCATCCACACTCGCAGCGAACCTTCGCCGTCATCAATGAATGGGCCCAACGCCGCAAATGGATCTGAGTAAGCCGCCTCAGCAAGCAGTTCGTACGCGCGTTCGTGTTTTTTCTTTATTTTCTTTGTTTTGGTGATTTTCAAATCTTTCTCCCTAGAGCCAATATTCGTTTGAACCGAATGTTGGTTTCTCCACAGCCAACGTTGTGAACTCACAAAAGACTCCGCTTCTCACGTTCGTCGCGTAAACGGCGTCAAAATACAAAAATGCCCGCTATTGTCGCGGGCATAATAACGGTACTTCATCCTAACGGATTGTGTGGGTTGAATGAGTGACCTAGACGGAACTTTCGTACCTCTGAGCTAACAAAATTAGTAATCCGCTCATTCATCTACGTCACTCTACGCATCTTATTTGCTCGCCTGTGCGCGAACTTCTGTAAGGCGTTTAGAAATGCGATTCACGTCTTCACGACTGAAGATTTCATCTAGGTTCATCGACAGCTTACGACGCCAGTTTGGATACTCATCAACCGTGCCAGGAATGTTGACCGGTTGATCCATTTCTAGCCAGTCTTCAAGCTGAACGCTAAGCAGTGCAGAATCACCCGCAGCAACGTGCAATTGAAGCGCTTCGCTTAGGTATGAATCCATTGGTACGAACTGCGCATCATGGCCAATGCCTTCTGGCAAGTAACCGTGCCAACGAACGCTGTCTAGGATGCCTTGTTTGCACTTCAAACGGTCAGCGAATAAGCCTTCCAACTGTTTTTCATCTGGGTACAAACCAATCTCACGACCCATTTTCAAGTCATCGCAGTGCCAGAAACCGCGTAGGGTTGGCATGTCGTGCGTACACAATGCCGCCATAGACTGCTCTGCGTAATGCTTCGGAGAAATAAAGCCGCCGTCCTCTTTTGAGGTTTCGAAGAAGAAGACTTTGTACGAATGCACGCCCGCATCACGTAGGATATCAACGATTTCATCTGGTACAGTACCTAAGTCTTCACCAATCACAGAGCACTGATGACGGTGCGACTCAAGCGCTAGGATTGCGAGCATGTCTTCCACTGGGTAGTACAAGTACGCGCCTTCTGTCGCTTTCTCGCCTTTTGGAATCCACCATAGACGCAATAGGCCAAGTACGTGGTCGATACGCAGTGCGCCACAATGCTTCATGTTGGCACGTAGCAACTTGATATACGCATCGTAGCCTGTCGCTTCCAACACTTGAGGGTTAAGCGGTGGCAGACCCCAGTTTTGACCTAGAGGGCCAAGAATATCTGGTGGCGCACCGATGCTTGCATCCAGCACTAGGTTGCCTTCATCCGCCCATGTTTCACTGCCAGAATCTGCAACACCTACAGCAAGGTCGCGGTACAGACCCACAGCCATGCCTTTTTCTTCAGCTAGGGCTTGCGCTTCTTTGATTTGATCGTCTGCGATCCATTGTAGGTACATGTACAAGTGAACGCGATCTTGGTTGTCTTTGATGTATTTCTGAGTGCCAGCCGCGTCGAATGTGCGGTATTTCTCAGGGAATACAGGCCAACCCCAAACGCCAGAATCTTCAGCGTGCAAATCTGCGTGAAGCGCATCAAATGCCGCTTGGTGCAATAAACTTTCGCCGCCCTTCTCTACGAAATCTAAGAATGCGCGAGCGCGGTCCGTGTTTTTATCGAGATGACGAGCCTTGAACTCACTAAACAGCAGCGGCAATACGCTCATTTTTAGTTGAGAAACTTCGGTGTAGTTCACCCAATGTGAGTCACGCGCTTTTTGTAGACGTTGTTGGAACTCTGCGCTGCCCACTCGCTGTTGTGCTTCTGCACTTAGCGCAAACTCAGGTACAGAGCTTACGTCGATGTACATGATGTTCAGCCAGCGACGAGAAGACGGGCTGTATGGGCTCGCACCTTCTGGGTTTGCTGGGAAAAGTGAGTGAATTGGGTTCAAGCCAATGAAGTCACCACCACGAGAGGCAATGTCACTCACCAACTGTTTTAGGTCACCAAAATCACCGATGCCCCAGTTATGCTGAGTACGCAGTGTGTAAAGCTGAATGCTTGGACCCCACAGTTTTTTGTGTTGGTTTAGGTCTTCTTGTTTGAAACACGCTTTCGGTGTGATGATCAATGACATCTCGTAAGGCGTTTTACGACGCTTACGACTGATGATCAGTTTGTGGTAACCCCATGCCAAGTTCTTTGGCAATGCAAACACTAGAGGGCCACCCTCAGCACGCTCATCACGAACAATTTGAGACTGAAGATAGCCTTCAAGTACCTCTCCTTGTTCTGTTTCTAAACGCCAGCTGAATTCACTCTCACGAGCACTCGTACCTAGGTTTAGTTCCACTTCGACTGGTTCGCCGTCGCGTAAAACAAGAACAGGGGCTAGTACGTCTTTCTTATGTTTCTTTTCAGCAGAAGCCAATAGTTTTTCATCGCTGCTAGTATCGTAGCCTAGTGAAGTGAGCAAGCGGCGTAGAGTCTCGTCAGAAACTTTTGCCTCGTCTCCCCACGCGCTGACATAGCTATCAGCCAATCTCGCCATTTCCGCGACTTTCTTTAATGCTGTTTGTTCTTTCATCGCTTTCTCCGAAGGTAATACCAACACCTTCCATGTAGGGTTTTATTGTTATCAATAACGTAAGTTTGCAAATGACCAAAGGTAGCGCTTGGCTACCTTGGTCTTAACTCTGTTCTATTAACGGTGAACCGCTTCTAGTTTCCAGATATTGTTCACGTAGTCGCGAATTGAGCGGTCTGAGGTGAACTTACCAACAAGGGCGGTATTAAGAATGGCTTTCTTCGCCCAGCCAGCTTGGTCTTTATATTGTTTGCCCATCTCTTCGTGCGCTTTCACATACGATGCGAAGTCCGCAAGACATAGGTATGGGTCACCGCCATCCAGTAGGCTATCGTACGTTGCACGTAGTAGGCCCGGTTGACCTGGAGTGAATTCTTCACCCAGTAGTAGGTCCATGGACGCTTTGAGTAAGTGATCCGCATTGTAGTAATCAAATGGGTTGTAACCTTGAGCTTTCAGCGCTTTCACACCTTCAACATCTAGACCGAAGATGTAGATGTTTTCATCGCCCACTTCTTCACGAATTTCAACGTTCGCACCATCCATCGTACCGATAGTTAGGGCACCGTTTAGCGCCATCTTCATGTTACCCGTACCTGATGCTTCTTTACCCGCTAACGAGATTTGTTGAGAAACGTCAGCCGCAGGGATGATGATTTCAGCCATGCTCACGCGGTAGTCAGGAATGAATACCACTTTCAGCTTGTTACCGATGCGAGGGTCGTTGTTCACCTTGTCTGCAATCTTGTTGATTGCGAAGATGATTTCTTTCGCTAGGTGGTAACCCGGTGCGGCTTTCGCTGCGAAGAACACTACGCGTGGCGTGCACTCAAAACCTGGTTCGTTAAGAATACGGTGGTACAAAGACAGTACGTGTAGCAAATCTAGGTGCTGACGTTTGTACTCGTGCAGACGCTTGATTTGAACATCGAAGATAGCATTAGTATCGAGCTCGATACCCATGTGCTCTTTCACCCAGTTTGCTAGGCGCTCTTTGTTCTCTTTCTTCACTGCCATGAATTCTTTTTGGAATTTCGCGTCAGTCGCGTACTTAGCAATGCCTTCTAGCTGCTCAAGTTTCGCTGGCCATTCTGCGCCTACTTTCTCAGTGATAAGCTGAGACAGACCTGGGTTACAGAATTTCAACCAACGACGTGGCGTGATGCCGTTTGTTACATTGTGTAGACGTGTTGGGTACATTTCATGGAACTCTGGGAATAGGTCTTTCTTAACCAATTCAGAGTGAAGTGCCGCCACGCCGTTTACTGCGTAAGAGCCGATTACACATAGGTTTGCCATACGAACCATACGGTGGAAACCTTCTTCGATGATAGAAAGCTTCTGTTGCTTCGCGACATCACCCGGCCACATTGCACGTACGTCTTGTAGGAAGCGATGGTTGATCTCGTAAATGATCTCCATGTGACGTGGTAGTAGGTGCTGGATTAGCGACTCTGGCCATGTCTCTAGCGCTTCAGGAAGTAGCGTATGGTTGGTGTACGCGAATGTCTTAGAGCTGATTTCCCAAGCCGCTTCCCAAGTTAGACCTTTTTCGTCCATCAGGATGCGCATTAGTTCAGGAATCGCAATCGTTGGGTGCGTATCGTTAAGCTGGATAGTCTCTTGCTTAGGTAGATCCGCTAGCGAGTAGCCTGCTGCTTCGTGGCGACGTAGGATGTCGCGTACAGACGCTGCTGAGTGGAAGTACTGCTGCATCAGACGCAGTGTTTTACCTTTCTCGTGGTTGTCGTTCGGGTAAAGCACTTTGGTGATGTTACCTGCGTCGATCAGTGCGTGTTGCGCTTCGAAGTAATCACCGTTGTTAAAGCTTGCTAGTGAGAATGGTGCAATCGCCTGACATTCCCAAAGACGTAGCGGGTAAACTGTGTCTGATTCGTAACCTACGATAGGCAGATCCCAAGGCATTGCTTTTACAGACATGCCAGGAACCCATTTGCGAACTTCGTTACCGTCTACATTAACAACTTCAACGTGACCGTAAAAACCGATTTCTTGCGCCAGCTCAGGACGAGCCACTTCCCAAGGGTAGCCTTCCACACCACGCCATGCGTCTGGTGCTTCTTGTTGGCGACCGTCTTTGAACGACTGCTTAAACAGGCCGTATTCGTAGTGAAGGCCGTAGCCCACAGTTGGGAACTCTTGAGCAGCACATGAATCCATGAAACATGCAGCCAGACGACCAAGACCACCGTTACCAAGTGATGGATCGCGCTCTTCTTCTAGAAGGTCAGTTAGGTTATGACCTAATTCATCCATTGCTTCTGTTACTTGTTCGTACAGACCCATGCTGATTAAGTTGTTGCCCGTTAAACGGCCAATAAGGAACTCTAGTGAAAGGTAGTTAACGCTCTTCGCTTGTTGGATGCGAGGATCGGTTTCAGTAGCAAGCAAATCAAAAGTAGTGAACTCAGCCAGTGCGCGCCCCATTGCTAGGTACCATGCGCGGCTGTCTGCATTTTCAACCGTGTGAGCGTAAGTTACGGAAAGGTGTTTCTTAACGCTGTCTTGGAAGGACTTCTTGTCAAATTGTTTCTGTTGAGTAGGTTTCATTACGAAATTCTCACGTCTTTTAGTAATTCATCTGCCATACATCGTGCATTTACCTCTGTGAATAAACATCCTCCTAATTCTCATCCTTTGCAGGAGGAGGGGTGAGGGCGTAGAGGGGGGACCATAAGGAAGTTAGTGATCCAAATCTCAACACGACGTCCTTGGCTCCTATTCTTAGTGATTTTGATCACAACCAAATATGAGAAAGGTTAAAGATTGTTCATGACGCTTTTTATTGCCCTTTTCACCTATCATGCAAAAAGTGTCTTACCGATCACATTAGCTTCGTTAACATCGAGAAATTTTTCGCAAGAGATGTGCAACACAATCTTAATAGCACCAACACCAAAGACATTTAAGTGACAAAAATCACAAAACAAGGGCGTAGTTGATGCCAAATCCATCAACTCTTGAGAATTAGGAAGTGGATCAAAGTAACGAGCATTTCTGATGTCGTACCATCCCTCTCGGCTTACAAGATTGAGCATTTTTTATACAAGCTAGAATTGTGCGGTGTGAGTTATTTCTAGTTTTGCTAGCTTTTATACCTAAGTGACCTCGGGAGATGGCATTTTGTGTGGATATTGCCAAACCCAAAACAGGGTAGCGCAAAGTGAAAATCACGCTTAATTGCCGAAACATTGATGGTTGTTTAACGGTGTCGCTGGACGAGAGGAAGACTTCGAGAGGGTCTCTTGTTAAAAACAGTGCGTTGAAGTCACTTGGGTATCATAAATAAGGACATAATTACTAATGTGGATTCCATCTAAACTTACTCGTCCCGGCCGACTACACAATGCCATTGTGCGCCCACGAGTGTTGGACTTACTACAACAAGCGCCTTACTACAAATTGGTTTTGTTCCGTTCTCCAGCAGGTTACGGAAAAACAACGATGGCCGCTCAGTGGTTATCCGATAAGCCAAACGTCGGTTGGTACAGCATTGACGACAGTGACAATGATGGATTTCGTTTCGTCAACTATTTACTCCAAGCGCTCAACAAAGCGACCAACTTCAGCTGCTCGAATGCGCAAAAACTGGCCGAAAAGCGCCAGATTTCCTCTTTACGCTCGCTGTTTAGCGAAGTATTTGCCGAAATGGCAGATTTTCATCAAGAGTGCTACGTGGTTCTCGACGACTACCACTTGATCACCAATGATGAAATTCATGAATCCATGCGTTTCTTCCTCAAGCACATGCCAGACAACTTAACGGTTGTCGTCACCAGCCGTGCAGCGCCACCTCTGGGCACGGCAAACTTGCGTGTGCGCGATTTAATGATCGAAATCGGCAACGAAATGTTGGCGTTTGATACTGAAGAAACCACCCGTTTCTTTAACCAACGCATCGCCGATGGCATTGATGAAGACATGGCGAACAGCCTAAGAACCTACGTGGAAGGTTGGCCATCTGCCATGCAGTTGATCGCGCTGCAAGCCCAACATCAAAACCGCACATTAGCGCAAACCGTCGAGTCGGTATCGCAGTTCAATCACGCGCATTTGTGGGATTATCTGGTCGAAGAAGTATTTGACCTGCTCGATCACGAAACTCGTCACTTCTTGATGCAAGTTTCTGTGCTGGATCACTTTAACGATGAACTGGTATTTGCCCTCACTCAACGCGAAGACGCGCTGGGTCTGATTGAATCGCTTAACCGTTACGGCTTGTTCATTTACCCACTTGAAGGCGAGCATAACTGGTTCCGCTTCCACAACTTGTTTGGCGAGTTCTTGTCTCACGAGCGTCAAGCACGTATTCCTCAACAAGAAAAAGATCTTCACCGCAATGCTGCGGTCGCTTGGTTACAACAAAAATCGCCACACCAAGCCATTCATCACGCGCAAAAGTCCAACGATAAAGACTTAGTCGTTGAGATTTTGAATGAATTCGGTTGGAAGATGTTCAACCAAGGCGAATTAAGCACACTCGAGCATGCCATCAATAAGCTGGATGCAGAGCTGCTATTTAGCCACCCTAAATTGACGATGTTACGTGCATGGTTAGCGCAGAGCCAACACCGATACAATCAAGTTGGCCAATTGCTTGAAGAAGCCGAAGAAGAGCATAAAAAGCGTAATATCGAGCTAGATATCCATTACCAAGGCCAAGCTAACGCGCTGCTTGCTCAGGTCGCGATTAACAGCAACCAACCCGAGAAAGCGCTTGAACTTGCGGAGCTGGCTCTCAGCCAACTAGACAACACCATTTACCGTAGCCGAATTGTCGCGACCTCAGTCGTAGGCGAAGTGAACCACGTGCTGGGTAAACTCGACCGCGCGTTGCCGATGATGCAGCAAACCGAAAAATTGGCGCGCCAGTATCAGGTTTACCATCAAGCACTGTGGGCGATTTTACAACAAAGCGAAATATTGATTGCTCAAGGTTACGTGCAAGCGGCCTTTGAGCTGCAAGATTCGGGCTTCCGTCTGATTGAAGATCAGCAATTACAGCACGTTCCTCTGCACGAGTTTTTATTGCGTATCCGCGCGCAAGTCTTGTGGTGCTGGAACCGCCTAGATGAAGCCGAAGAGTGTGCGTACCGAGGCCTACAAATTCTCGAAAACCATTCGCCGAGTAAGCACTTACATAGCTACTCAATGTTGGCGCGCATTGCGATTGGCCGTGGCGAGCTAGACAAAGCCGGTAAATTCATCGAGCACATTCAACATTTAATGAAGCAGTCTACGTACCACGTAGATTGGACGGCCAACGCCTCTTTATCGTTGATCTTATTCTGGCAAGCGCGTGGCAATACAGAAGCCATGCAAGAATGGTTGAACACGGCGGTTCGTCCAGAATCGGCATGTAACCACTTCTTACAACTGCAATGGCGCAATATAGTGCGTGCACACATCAATTTGGGTCAGTATGAAGAAGCACGCCAAGCGCTAAACTTCCTGCAAAGTGAAGCGCGCCGTACCAACCTCATTACCGATACCAATCGCAACCTCGTTGTTGAAGCAGTCTTGGCCGCACGCCAAAAAGACGAAGAGCAAGCCAAAGCACTGTTAAAAGAAGCGTTAGTAATGACGAACCAAACCGGTATGGTCGGAAACTTCCTAATTGATGGTGCTACGATTGGTGGCCTGCTAGAGAAACTCAGCCTGCGTCATGAGCTGGGCGATCTAGAACGTCACCGCGCTCAACAGCTAATGAAAGACATTTCATCGAATCAGCGCAGCCGCTCGATCCACTTTGATGAAGACTTTATTGAAAAGTTGGTAAATCACCCGAATGTGCCGGAGCTTGTACGCACGAGCCCGTTAACACAGCGCGAATGGCAGGTTCTAGGTTTGATTTATTCTGGCTTTAGTAACGAGCAAATCGCACAAGAATTGGATGTGGCAGGTACGACAATCAAAACCCACATTCGCAACTTGTATCAAAAGCTCAACATCGCGAATCGTAAAGAAGCCATTGTAACTGCGGAGAATTTACTGCAATTGATGGGTTACTAAATCAAATAACCTTAGTAAAGAAATGGGATTTTAATTGAAAACAAAAATGGGTTGGCGTTATGCGTCAGCCCTTTTTTATAAGCCGCCGGTGAGGGAAGTGCAATTTGCAAAGCATGTAAGTAACGTTGTTCATATACGACAGGCAAAAAAATAGCCAACCGCAATAATCGCGATTGGCTCATATTTATTGTGAACAATCTATATTCACTAACAACGTCAGTTGGCTAGGTGACCCTCGGCTTAAGAAGGGTCGAGAAGTATTATGCATTAATCATGCCAGTTTTCAAAGCTTTATTTTTGGGCACAAGATCTCATATAAACTGATATTGCCTATATAAATTTTTGCAAAAAACAAAACTTAATTGCATTCTGCAATTTCAAAATGCAATTTAGGTAATTTATTAACAATTGAGTTAGTCAAAATGTAAATGAAAATAAAATGTTAACGAGTTGAAAGTTAGCTGTTCTCGCCTTTTTCTGGGATTGATTCATAAGCAACCACTCAAATATTAACTACGACACTATTTCATACTTTTTTCGCAACAATCTTTGTATACTCTGTGCCAACTACATGACTTAGCACTAAAGAAATGAACTATCTAATTACTTTCTTCAAAGGAATAGCCATGGGTGCAGCCGACGTTGTCCCTGGCGTGTCGGGCGGTACTATCGCATTCATAACAGGCATTTACGACACACTGCTTGAAAGCATTCGTCGTATTAACCCGTCTCTTTTCTCTATCTGGCGAAAAGACGGTTTTAAAGCCGCATTCAATCATATTAATGGCTTTTTCCTTATCGCTCTGTTTGCTGGCATCTTGTCGAGCATTGCAACCTTAGCGAAGCTGATCACATGGCTGCTAGACACTCATCCGATCCCTATTTGGTCGTTCTTCTTCGGCCTCATTTTGGTCTCTGTGTATCACATCCTCCGTCAGGTAGAGAAACGCGATGCGGTTCGTTTCGTGACTCTTCTACTGGGCGTCGGCTTTGCGTATAGCATTACGGTGCTGAAACCACTGCATCTTGAACCTACCGCTATTAATACGCTGATTGCAGGTGCGATAGCAATTTGTGCGATGATCCTCCCTGGTATCTCAGGCAGCTTCATCCTGCTACTGATCGGTATGTATACTCCGGTACTTGCGGCCGTAAAAGGCTTCCAAGTGGATACGTTGGCGCTATTTTTATCGGGCTGCGTGATTGGCCTACTTTCTTTCTCTCATCTGCTCTCGTGGTTACTACGCAAGTTCCGCGACTTCACGCTGATGTTCTTAACTGGTTTGATGATCGGTACGCTACCTAAAATCTGGCCTTGGAAAGAAACCCTAACATGGCGTACGAACTCGAAAGGCGAACAAGTACCGTTGCTACAACACAACTTGTCTCCATTTGAATTTGAACACATTACCTCTCAACCATCGCAGTTAGTGATTGCAGTCGTAATGATGCTGGTTGCTATCGCGTTAGTTTTAGGTCTCGAAAAGTTCGCAGACTCTGACAAATAAACCGCGAAGCACATTCATAGAAAACGGAGCCATTGGCTCCGTTTTTGTTTTTAGGGCGTAGAAAAACCCGACAATCCGGTGGTTCGGCACGCGCTCTCAACCCAAGTCCGACTCACAATGAGTCGTTAACTCATTCATCTCAAAATCATTTAGGTATAACGCACAAATTGTCGAGGAGACGCCTTGGCGAGTTACACATATGTGCTACGATGCGGTTAATGTTAAGTGATAAATGCTGAACCTTAATGAAAGTGTTAAAAATTGCCGCCATTGCGGTCGCACTCGTTGCGGGATTCTACGCCCCGACGCTGCTCAAGAGTTTCTCTTCTTCCTCGATAGTCAAACCACTTGATGAGTACTGCCTGCTCTCGACAACGGCATGTGTCCAACAAGGTGTCACTATGACACTCAATGTCGATAATGCTCAGCCCCTTATTCCTGCTAAATTCGATGTCGAGTGGAACAAAAGTGACGCAGAGCAATTGGTTCTGAGCCTTTCTGGAAGAGAAATGGAAATGGGCGAGCCGAAGTTTCTCCTCAAGAAAATAGCACCTGGAAAATACTCTGGCGAAGTCGTGTTGCCCGTTTGCACTCAAGAATCGATGACGTGGGTCGGAGAACTGACCGACGGACAGTCCACCATCTATCCCGCCATCAAAATGCAAAGATAAGGAATCATTATGAGCCGCAATTGGTCTCTCTTTCTCGTAGTCGCATTCGTACTGGGTTTCGGTACTAAAACCTATTTAGATAGCCTAGATAAACCCGCAGACGTTTCAAAAGCAGCCTCGTCAGAACAAAGCGTGTTGTTTGGCGAAAACAATCAACCAGTCAACGTCTTTGATGTGAACGACCCTCGTATTCGTATCGTGTATTTCGGTTTTACTCGTTGCCCTGATGTCTGCCCAACGTCGCTCGCGATGCTGGCAGGTGCACTAAATCAAATCAGCGATGAGCAAAAAGCGCAGCTGCGCCCGATGTTTATCTCTCTCGATCCAGAACGTGATGAAGCGGACGCGTCCGCAAAATATGCGCACTACTTCCACCCTATGATTGAAGGCCTATCTGCGCCGTTGGACATCACGACGCCACTTGCTCACCGCTACGGCGTTATTTTCCGTAAAACCGAATTAGAAGGCTCGGAGCTGAAGTACACCCTTGACCACAGCTCTTACTTCTACTTCCTCAAACCGGACGGCACGTTGATCACCAAAGTGCCACACACGCTAACGCCTGCGCCGATTGTTGAGGCAATTTCAAAACTCACCACTAAGGAAGGCTCGAATGAAGGCTAATCAACTGTTTAAAACATTGGCTTTGGGTGCATTACTGCTCAGCCCTTTAGCTCAGGCTAAGCTCGATGTCATGGCGCACGAACCGTATGCGCGTGCTATGGCTCCGGGTGCAACCACCAGCGCCGTCTTCGTAACCTTTGCCAACCGCAGCCAAGACGACATCAATATCGTTGCCGCAGAAACACCAGCAGCGGGCAAAGTCGAATTACACGATGTCATTAAAGATGGCGATGTGATGAAAATGCGCCAAATCGACCGCATCACGCTAGGCGCAACAGAGACCACCGAGCTAAAACCGGGCAGCCTACACATCATGCTGTTTGATTTGAAAACGCCGCTCAATGAAGGGGATGAAATCGAAGTAACCGTGACTTACGATAACGGCCAAAAGCAGAGCTTTAACGCGCCAGTGAAAAAAGTGATGGCTGGGATGAAACATACAGCCCACTAAAATCGAATTAGGCTCCTGATTAGGAGCCTTTGTTTTATTCGCTCTCTCGCGGCGCAATGGCGATTTTATTTAAAAATGTAAATCTGTGCTTTATGCCCCATACAACACACCTCCCTCTTCGCTATAACTCTATTTCCTTGTTTCCGCATCTAACCCTGTTCCCGAGATAACTCTTTATGTTTCAAGCTCTCAAACGCGTTTTTAGTTTTTTGACTCAAACCAATCCAAATGTCGAGCAAGACGTGGACACCATTATTGCCGCAATTGGTGGCCTCGATAACGTAGTGGAAACCGGGGCGTGTGCAACGCGGCTAAGACTCACGCTGCGCTCTACTGCTGTCGTAGATAAAGAGGCTTTAAAGAAACATGGCGCTCATGGTGTTGTTGTGTTGGATGAACGTCATATCCAAATCATATACGGTTTGAAAGCCAACACGTATTCGCAGATCATGGAAGAACGAATGACAAGCTAGGCGCTCGTAGCAACTCTCCTAGCAAACTAAGCGGTGATTTTGCTACCCACAAATAAAAAGGGCAGCTATACTCTCCTCGTTTCATTAACCAAAGAATGAACTCACCAACGTATCAACTAACAAAGAGGACACATGATGATTGTATTGAATAGCACTAACTGGGCATCACAAGGGTAAACCTAACCGCACCAACTCTGTGGCATAGCCACAACTCCCCTTCTCTGCCCGGTCTTCACCGGGGTCAACTCTATCCGAATTAGACCCTAATGCGATTTGTATTAAGGCGCTTTGTTGCGTCTGGGATAATTCAACAATGAATCAAACACATACTTTTTGTGATACATTAATTTCTACTTCAAACCCATTAAAGCGATTGGGTTGGAAACCATTTTTTCAGCAACAACTGACACTAGACGACTACGACAATACGATCTTTGCACGCGTGATCGCGCATCACCGAAGTGGTTATTTATTGGCAACAGAAGCAGGGCAAGTTCACCTTAATGCCCACCACTCTCTGCCCAATATGACCGTCGGAGACTGGGTAATCTTAAATGAAGATCAGCAATTTGTTCGCTTACTGGATCGCTTGAGCCTCTTTAGCCGTAAAGCGGCGGGCAGCAAAGTGGCAGAGCAACTCATCGCGGCCAATGTCGATACGGTGTTTATCGTCTGCTCACTCAATCACGATTTCAACTTAAGCCGTATTGAACGTTACTTAGCCTTAGTTCACGAAGCTGACGTCGAGCCCGTTATCGTGCTTTCCAAAGCCGATTTGTGCGACGACGTCGATGAACTCAAAAGCCAAGTACAGAAGCTAGACCCTCTGCTAGTCATTGAGACGGTCAACGGCTTAGATGCAGAAAGTACTTCTAAGCTCATAAGCTGGTGTAATGAAGGGCAAACCGTTGCTTTTATCGGTTCATCAGGGGTGGGTAAGTCAACGCTGGTCAACGCGTTACTTGGTCAACAAGAACAATCGACAGGGCATATCCGTGAAGACGACAGCAAAGGACGCCATACGACGACCTCGCGCTCGATTCACCTATTACCTGCGGGCGGGATTTTGATCGATACTCCAGGAATGCGAGAAATCCAACTCGTCGATTGCGAAGCTGGTGTCAGCGAAGCCTTTGCTGACGTTGAAGCGCTTGCCGAGCATTGTCGATTTGGTGACTGTAAACACCAAACCGAGCCAGGTTGCGCCGTTCAAGCGGCCATTGAAAATGGCTCTCTTGAAGTTCGCCGTTTCAACAATTATCAAAAGCTGCTGCGAGAACAAGCCTTTAATGGTGCGACCTTGGCAGAGCAACGAGCTCAGAGTCGACAATTTGGCAAGCTCACTCGCAATGTGATGAGTGATAAACGCAAACGTCAGCAAAGTTACTGAGTTGTTAGATTTGAGTTGTCAATAAATTCAAAGGAGACTTTCGTCTCCTTTTTAATAACTTTATTAAAAACCATTACTCATAACCAACGAGATTTTTCAACATAAAAATCTCGTTTAGATAACATCGAGCAAACATTTAATCCAAAAACAAACTAAAACTAGACACAAAATATTACCAAGCTAAGATATGTGATATTCAGCAAGAAAATGGCTGAATTTATAAAAACAGGATAATTGATAATCATGTTCTTAGCGCACAGAAGCAATGCTCATTCCTTGTTCATCAAGGGCATTATCGCCGTGTAATGTTTGGCTATTGCCCTGCCGCTCTGACATAAAATTGCAGGAATGACGTATGCAACACAACAGCCTCGTTGCCCGATATGCTCGCGGTAACCTCGTTCTCCAGATCCTTGTCGGTATTGTCTTTGGTATTTTGCTCGCAACAGTTTCACCAAGCCATGCTGAAAGCGTTGGACTGATTGGTAGCCTTTTTGTAGGCGCTCTTAAAGCCATCGCACCGATCCTAGTGTTTATTTTGGTTGCCGCTTCAATCGCGAACCAAAAGAAAAACCAACACACTTACATGCGCCCAATCGTTGTTTTGTACCTAATGGGTACGTTCTTCGCAGCGCTTGCAGCCGTGGTTCTAAGCTTCCTTTTCCCGACCCATCTAACGCTTGTAACCGGCGCTGAAGGTGCAACGCCTCCTCAAGGTATTGCAGAAATCCTACGAACATTGCTGTTTAAACTGGTTGATAACCCAGTAAACGCACTAGTAGAAGCGAACTACATCGGTATTCTTGCTTGGGGTGTGGGTCTTGGCCTTGCACTTCACCACGCATCAGCAACAACGAAAGCGGTATTTGAAGACCTAAGCCACAGTGTTTCTCACATTGTTCGCTTCATCATCCGTCTTGCACCATTTGGTATCTTTGGTCTGGTTGCTTCAACTTTCGCGACAACGGGTTTCAGCGCGCTAGCAAGCTACGCTCACCTTCTTGCGGTTCTACTTGGTGCAATGATGATTATCGCGCTAGTAGTAAACCCAGCGATCGTATTCTTCAAAACCAAACAAAACCCGTACCCATTGGTATTCCAATGTCTACGCGAAAGTGGCGTAACAGCGTTCTTCACTCGCTCAAGTGCAGCGAACATCCCAGTAAACATGGCGCTATGTGAGAAGTTAGACCTAGACGAAGACACTTACTCAGTATCTATCCCTCTGGGTGCAACCATCAACATGGCTGGTGCAGCAATCACTATCACAACGCTAACGCTAGCTGCAGTGCACACAATGGGTATTGAAGTTGACCTAATGACAGCGCTACTTCTAAGTGTTGTCGCTGCGGTTTCTGCATGTGGCGCTTCTGGTGTTGCGGGCGGTTCTCTACTGCTCATCCCTCTAGCGTGTGGTTTGTTTGGCATATCAAACGACGTAGCAATGCAGGTGGTAGCGGTTGGTTTCATCATCGGTGTGATTCAAGACTCTGCTGAAACAGCGCTAAACAGTTCAACAGACGTTATCTTTACCGCTGCTGTTTGCCGTTCAGAACAGCAAAAAAGCCAGTAAGATAAACATTGAATAATAGAAAGGGGAGCCTGTTGGCTCCCCTTTTTTCGTTGTCGATAATTTATTGTCGATAGAATATGCATTCGGTATCACTTGTTGATCACTAATAAACTTTCTGTCAGTTTTTTCTGAAACACGGGATTTACCCTTAAATTTTCAAGATTCGATGCGTAGAATGCCGCCCCATTGTATGAATGGTCGATTTAATTTGAGGGTAAACGAATGAGATGGCTGTCTAGTTTCTCATTGAAAGAGTGGTTGTTCGCTGCTGTTTTACTAGGCGGAATCTCTGCTTATGCACTCCACCATTCGAACCAGCGCACGTCCGACGCTCGCTCTGCTGCCATTCAAGTTTTGTTTGCCGACATGCAGTACTACGTCTCCATTCTCAACGCCAATGCGAAAGCGTTCAACCAAGAGAATGGCGCAAACCAATGTGTCCTGACGGCTGTGGGCTATCAAGAGTTTTACAACGGCTATCCAGAAACGCAAAGCGAATGTGGCAAACACCTTAGCTTTTTCGACAACATGACGATCTCAGACGAAATGAAGCAAGCAAACTTGGTGTTCATTGAAAACAACACTTATTCGATAGTCGGCTACGGCCGTAGTGACTCACCAGAAGCCTTGATGCAAGGCAAATGCTACGCCTATTACCGGTTGGAAGGCGCAGGAAAAGACGGACACAGTTTTAAAGTCGATACGTCCCAATGTTAGCGATCAAAAAAGGAGCCGCCGGGCTCCTTTTTGTGTTCGAAAATAGCGTTACGCCATTTCTAGTTCCACTTCTTCAATTGGGAAATGTTTGCTTGGTTCAACAAACTCTTGCTGCGCTGCGATGGTTTGCAGTTCCCATTCGCCTGCATGGTAAGTGGCGCTTAACACTCCGTAACACGCGTCGTGACAATGTTGGAAAGCTTGTTTAGGAGACCAACCTTTCAGCAATCCTGAAGTGAAGATCGCCGAGATAAGGTCGCCCACGCCAACAGGTTGTTTAGCAAACTCAAATTGAGGGCGCTTCGCAAGGTAAATGCCTTCTTGCGTAGCCAGTAGCATGTTAAAGCTGCCATTTTCTAGGCAGTAAAGGTGCTTAACTAGCACAACTTTTGGACCTTTCGCTAGCGCACGCTGGCATGCGGTGATCGCATCGTCTAGTGAGTGGATTTCCATCTCAGCAAATTGACTCAGCTCGAATTGGTTCGGAACGATCACGTCCGCCATTGGCATCAAACGAGTCAGAAGATTTTCAGCAATACCCGGAGCCACAATGCAGCCTTTGTCTGGCGCGCCCATCACAGGGTCGCAAACATAAAGTGCGTTCGGATTCGCTTGCTTCACTTTCGTCACGGTATCTTCAACAGCAAGGCATTGCTCTGCGCTGCCTTGGTAGCCGGTCAACACCGCTTGGCATTTTTCCAATGCACCGATGTTACCTAGACCACGAACTAACTCGCTGATGTCTTCAGCCGCAAACGCTCGCCCAGTCCAGCCTTCTTGATACTGCGTATGGTTAGAAAATTGAACGGTATGAATCGGCCATACTTCGAAACCCATGCGTTGCATTGGGAAAACGGCACTGCTGTTACCAGCATGACCAAAAGAAACATGAGATTGTATAGAGAGGATACCTTGCATAGTACCTTACCTCTTATTGTTGTTATCGATAGTTCAAAGACAGCGGCAAGCGCCAGTTTTGCGAAACCAGTAGTGTATCCGACAAACCAAGATTCTCTAACTCAATTCTCCTCAATATCTTCAGAGTAAGTTGGAGTGCTGGTTTTCAACACCATCTTCTTAATTTCCATTTTGTCTTTATTCAGTGCGATTTCTAGGGTATCTCCTTCCCTTATCCCGAGCTGAGCCAGGATTGCGCTTGGAATGACTACGGCGGTATCGTCACCGATTTTAACAGGTTGACTTATCATCTTTCGTCCTCCAAATGTCGAAAATGAGTTTTCACGTCATTGGATGTCTAGCCTCAAATACATTGAGCTGACTTGGATTTGGCGTAAATGCCTAAAAACAAAGAGCCTTCCACACCGCGTTTGGGAAGGCTCTTTCAGTATTATTTTTTAATTTGCTAAAGGCTCATGCTTCGCAGCAATCAGACCGTAAGCACTCCAGCCTAGGAAGGTTACGATAGAGCCCCACATCATCGCTTCGTAGCCGGAGCCGTATAGCGCGTAGAAGCTGTATAGAGAACCAATCAGAGCAATAACGTTGGTGGTTTTCATCTCGCGCTCCGGTACGTGCGCCACTTGCTGCATGATAAAGATTGCGCCCATACATAGAATGTAAGGAATAACGTTTGTTACTACCGCTAGGTTAACCAGCGCTTCGAACTGCTCGTTCAGCGTTGGAGAGATCGTCATTAGAGACAATACAGATTGGATAATAGTAATCGCGATCATACCTTTGATTGGCGTACCACGTTTGTCCACTTGAGAGAACAATTTAGGGAAGAAGCCAGCATCAGAAGACGATTTGAACACTGAAGCGATAGTGAATTGCCAACCCAATAGAGAGCCCGCACAAGCCAATACCGCCATACCCGCAACCACTTTACCAGCGGCTGAACCTAGCATCACTGTCCATACGGTTGAGAATGGCGCTGTAGATGCAGCAAGCTCAGAGTTTGCAACGATACCAGAACAGATGTTTGTCGATACAATGTAAACCACAGCCGCGATTAGCGTACCGCCTAGCACTGCGATTGGTACGTTCTTCTCTGGGTTTTCTACCGCTTCAGAGTTCGCACAAGCTGATTCAAGACCAAGGAATGCCCATAGCGTCATCGCAATAGAAGCACTCACTGCTTCACCAAATGGCAAGCTGTGTGGGTTCCAAGCCTCAATGTACATGGTTGGGTTAAACCAGAACCAACCAACAATACCCAATGAACACACTGGTAGGATTACGCCCCACACGGTGAATGTACCAATTTGACCTGTGATTTTCGCGCCACCGAAGTTAGCGAAAGTACAAATCCAAAGAATGGCGATAGTGTACAAACAGGTTTCGACCGGAGATAGGGTCACTTCAAAGAATGCGGAGCCGTAACCCACACAAGTAATCGCGATCGCAATGTTCGCAATAAGGAGCGACAAACCGTAAGTCCAGCCCGCCATAAATGCACCCGATTTACCGAATGCATAAGACGCGTAACCGTTCATACCGCCGTCACGTTTACTAAAGCGACCACATTTTGCAAACACGTAAGCCAACGCCAAAGAGCCCGCCGCCGTGATCAGCCAAGACAACACAGAAATGGTGCCCACTTGCGCCAGTTTACTTGGCAGCATGATGATACCGGAGCCGGCCATGTTGATGAATGTCAGAATGGTTAACTGCACCACCGACATTTTTTTAGTTTCAGTACTCATAAATTATTCTCCACGAATAAGCGGTTCGCACCGACGCCGGAGCGTGGTGCGAACAGGTAGATTAATCTTTTAGGACATAACAATGTGCGGTAGTGCGACCGTTAACATCTTCAAGGTACACACCTTGAATTTCTGGCGCGAAGCCTGGGAAGCGGTTAATACCTTCTTCTAGAGATAGGAAGTAATCCACCACGTGTGGGGTCCAGATTTCACCAGTGATCACACAGATGATGCCTGGAGGGTAAGGAAGTGCACCCTCAGCAGCTACGCGACCAACGGCCTCTTTAAGTGGTAGGTAATCGCATTCACCACGGAAGTATTTGCGTGTTGCCACGTCTGGTTTGTGAACCATTTGTGGGAAGTACTCGCTGCGGAACATCGCTTTTTGTAGCTGTTTCACGTTCAGCTCTTTGTACATGTCATGCATTTCCTGACATAGCTGACGGATGGTGTAGCCACGGTAGCGTTCTTTATTCGCTTCGTAGACGCTTGGAAGTACGATACTTAGAGGCGCATCATCACGGATGAATTTTTCGAATCGGTTAATTTGAGCCACAAGGTGACGGATCTTACCCATATCTTCTGCAGGAGTGAGTAGGAACAAGATGGAGTTCAAGTCACACTTCTCAGGGATGATGCCGTTTTCACGAAGGAAGTTCGCCAATAGCGTTGCAGGAATACCGAAATCTGCGTAGCTGCCGTCTTCTGCAATACCCGCAGTAGTTAGCAACAATTTACATGGGTCAACGAAGTATTGACCTTCACCGTAACCTTCAAATTTGTGCCAGCTTGCGTTTGGCTCAAACATGAAGAATTTCTTGTTCGTTGCGATCACGTCAGTGTCGTAGCTGCCCCAAGGTTGACCTTCAACTTCGTCTGGAATGAACGGACGAATCAATTCACAACTCTTAAGGATTTCTTTACGCGCTTCGATACCAGTCTTAACCGCATCACGCCATAAACGCAGGCCTGCTTCGCCATCGTGGATCTTCGCGTTCACATCAAGCGCAGAGAACAGTGCATAGAATGGTGAAGTCGATGCATGCATCATAAACGCGTTATTAAAACGTTTGTGGTTACAGTAACGAGCTTGACCTTTGATATGGCGGTCTTTTTTGTGGATTTGCGATGTTTGAGAGAAGCCAGCTTGTTGTTTGTGAACAGACTGAGTTACGATCACACCTGCGTCTTCTGGTTTCAAATCCAGCAGCAGTGGTGAACAGTCTTTCATCATAGGGATGAACTGCTCATAACCAACCCACGCAGAGTCAAACAGGATGTAGTCACAAAGATGACCGATCTTATCCATTACGTAGCGAGCGTTGTAGATAGTACCGTCGTAAGTACCAAGCTGGATAATAGCAAGACGGAAAGGACGTTCATCGCGTGCACGTTCTGGATCCACTTTCGCGATTTGAGCACGAATGTATTCTTCATCGAAACAGTGCTCATCCATACCACCGATGAAGCCCCAAGGGTTACGCGCCGTTTCTAAGTAAACTGGCATACCACCCGCTTGGATTAACGCACCGTGGTGGTTCGATTTGTGGTTGTTACGGTCGAACAGTACCAAATCACCTTCAGTTACTAGCGCGTTACACACCACTTTGTTTGAAGCAGAAGTACCGTTGAGTACGAAGTAAGTTTTGTCCGCGTTAAATACTTTTGCAGCGTGCGCTTGCGCTTGGTGTGCAGAACCTTCGTGGATCAGCAAGTCACCTAAATCCACGTCCGCGTTACACAAGTCACTACGGAACAGGTTTTCGCCGAAGAAATCGTAGAATTGTTTACCAGCTGGGTGTTTTTTGAAGAACTGACCACCTTGGTGTCCCGGACAGTCAAACGCTGAGTTACCCATCTCAACATAGTGCGTTAATTGCTTGAAGAAAGGAGGAAGCAGACGACATTCGTACTTGGTTACTGCTTCGTTGATTTGACGACAGTAGTACTCAATAGATTGTCTTTCTAAATCGATAACGCCAGTTAGCCAAACGTAATCTTCTGCCGAAACTGGGTTTTCATCCGTTACTAAGAAAACTGGAATACCGTAACCCGTTTCAGAAATCATTTTATGCAGACCTGCTTTAATGTCTGCTGAAGTAATAATAGCCGCACCAACGTCGGTTAATTCAACTTGCTCTAAAGGTTGTAAATGACGATTAAATTGTTCATCTAAAGATTCAGCTAATAAACTGAAGTCTTCTGGCATGTAATTACTAACACCTATAATTAAACGTTTCATTTGGAATATCTCTTTTTTGTTCTTTAAAATTGACAGGTACAGATATTACAAACTAAAACGATATTTAAAATTCAAAAAACAAATTTCGTGATTAAATTTTCATATTTAAAAGTCTTATTTTCTCGAATTAAAATTTCGCGATCTTCATCACTTTCCAATTGATGGGCCAATGATATTGAAACCAGGCTTAAAAGGAAAAATAATTAAAAATTGTGTGACCACAACCATTGTTGTTAGAAATAAAATATCAAGAAAATAAATTTTTGAGATTTCTATCACTATATAATTAGTAGGACTATATTATTAGGGATAATAAATATTTTAATTTTAACCAAATTTAAACACATAATAAAAAAGCCATCAACACATGTATTGATGACTTTTTACTTTAGGTGCAAAGGAAACACAATTCAATTAAATAAATGACTATCCAGCTTTACGCCATTGTTGGACCACTGTTGATAGCGTTTTACCGCGATACCAGACGAGTACATGGTATGCTTACAATCCATGCACTCGACAAAGTACAGCCCGCTCATTCCTGCCATAACGTGCAGTCTACGGCTATCGCAACGCTTACAGGACAAGCGTTGCACCTTAGAGTTCACATCTATGCGTCGGGCAAAGTTAAGAGTCTCATGAGAGCAAAGGGCTTCCACTGCGCTTTCCTTGAACGGATGCTCACTGAGTAAATGATTGATGGCGTAATCGTACACCGGGGGAATCGAAGATTTGCCACTTTCAATATTGGTTATCTTAGCTACGGAAACTCCCAACAAAGACGCAAACTCCGCTTTGCTGTATTCCAAGATGAACCTTGAAGAGATGAACTTATCTGCACTAATGATTCTCAACATACACAAATCTCTAATAGAAATAAAACAGAGCAAATGGAATATGCTCCATTTTCTGTTGAAACATGTAATGAAAAAGTTACTTCCGAATGTTTTTATACGCATAGTATGCGCTATTTTTATTTGCTTATTATCTTGCGCCTAATTAAGAATAAAATCAACAAATCAAATCTTAAACCAAAAATAGAAATTTAGATTTAGAGGTACAAATTTTAATTAATATTATTAGATAAAGTAATGAGTGTATTTTTTAGCCTTTTATTTATAGCCACGAAATTAATTTCCAATTCCAGTTAATTAGATATTGGAAATGTTTGATTTGAGCTTAATAACCATCTCTGAAACAGGGGGGATTCCCCTCCATTTTTAGGTTTCACTAGAAAGTCTGAACTAAACGTACAAAATCTGTTGAGAAATCGAATAAATAATATGCAAATGAATAAATTAAGATCTTCGCAACACTCAACCATGACCGCTTGGCCATGTTTGCAGCGTTAGTACATATAGAAGCGAACATCGTGATTCAGGACTCGATGCGATGAGAAAACACGCAAACGTCTTAAAAACGGTGTACTCGTCTCTATATAGAGATTCTTGTAAAAACAGGGATGGGAAGAGAGAGGGTGGCATCGCCTAGAGGAGCTTGCCAGTAGCTGTTATCAGGCAATAAAAAAGCCTCATTACTGAGGCTCTTCGAAGATTAAGGTTGTAAAAAATTCTGCGTAAAATCGAGCACATCTTTGGAAGGCGTTTTCTGCTCAGGTGGTTTCGCTGATTGATCTTCTGTTGTGACCGTTGTCATATCCGGTTCGAAGTTCAGCTCCGTCGTCTCTTCCCACGTATTCGCCCCAGATTTGTGCTCGTCACTTAACACCTCGTTAAGCTCTTCTTCGCCAGGGAAATATACGTCACGTTTGTACACTTTATTCAGCGCACGAATGATCGAGTGCTTTTTCACCATGCCAGATGCGAGCTTTCTTTGCAGAGGCTTCGCAATGGATTGAAGTCCAACCACCACATCCACACCTATGTTCGCCGCGACTTCATCACGAAGGACGCGAGCTGGTTGATAACCCATATTGGCAGAAAGAAACAACCAAACATACGCAATCGCATTGCCTGTTTTGCCTCTGTCTTTCCATGCTTCGCCTGCATGGTACATCGCTTCTGCGCTGCCGCCCTCAGCAGCACGTTCCAGCCAATAGCAACCTTTCACCATGCTCTTGTCTGCGCCAATGCCGTTTAGATAACACAAGCCGACTTGAATTTTGCCTTCTGCACTGTCTTTTTCTGCCGCTTTCATAAACCAGTAAAGCGCATCGGCTTTATGGCCTGAAGTATTTTCAGGCGAGAGCTGCCACTCTCCCATGTAAAGCATCGCAGCAACGCAACCTTCTTCGGCCGCCGTCTCGATGAGTTGATGGCCTTTCGGGATGTTCTTCTCTACCCCTCGACCAAACACCAGTGCTTTACCTGTCGTGAACTTCGCTTCAATATCACCTTCCATGCCCGCGATGGCAGTTCGCCAGAAGTTCGCCTGCTCTTTTAAGATCACATCTTCTCGCATTCGCTCACTAAGGCGCACAATGCCGTACATGCCTGTCACGTTATCCAACTTCGCCGCTTTGTCGTACCAATACAGCGCTTGTCGAACGTTGTCCCGCTCAGCTTCTTTCGCTAAAAACAAAATCGTCGGGATGTGGCCAGTTTCTGCTTTAAACTCACGCTCTTTGCGTTCTTGCTCACGCGCCTTTTGCATCGCTTTACGATACGCAGCTTCACGCGCTTTCCTCTCGGTCTCCAGCCGTTGCCTTCGCATCGACAATGAGATCATCCAAACAAATATCAGGACGAGTGAAAGGCCAGTTGCCGCAATGGCAATGCCCATACTACTCATAGATAGCCTCTTTTTTAGTCAGGGCCCAAATGAACTCCCTACCGGGGAGTCTTGAAAATCACATGCCGACCAATATCGGCAGACTTTATTATATAACGACCATTACCGCAAAATCTGAAGCTTCTAAGTGTCTGTTGGCGTTATTTTATTCAATATCAGCGTAACTTATTTTTAAAGGCGAAATATCACCCTGTTTTTTATAGAAGTTAATCACAGTTTTGGGGCTGAGATATTCTCCTCCCCTATCATCCCCCCTTACTCCTCCTATAAAAATTTACATTTTGATGGTGTGCGGAATATCTCACTATGCGACCGTTTTATTATTTATTTTGTGAACAAAATCGACTGTGACAGAAAATTTTTACTTGTAAAAAACTTAACAGCCTGCTCTCACATTTTGCTGATGATTCAGTGTATTAGCATCTAGTTGAACATTTCCTTTTCGGCATCTTGCCCCAAATAGGGCGTGTAGCGCTTCGAGCTTTAGAGCCACGAAATACCGCACGTCCGTTATATCAATTCAATAACAATGGATTTGTAAACGTGGACAATAAAACATTCAAATTATCAACGATTGCCAAAACCGTACTGCCTTTGATTTCCATCGCGGTCATCAGCGGTTGTGGCAGCGATAGCACAAGCGACGACACCACGAACCCAGGCTCTGGCCTATACCCTGCGGGAGAGAACGAGGTTGTCATTTACTACAAGCGCGATATTGCATCCGCATCAACGGCAAGCGACTACGAAGGTTGGGGCTTGCACTTGTGGAACGGCGAAGGCTGTACCAGCACCGACTTAGAAGCCATGGGCATTGCCGGCACAGGTACGGACTGGTCTGCACCGCGTCCATTCGACGGCATCAACGACACCTACGGCGCTTACTACGTACTGAAAGTGAACCCAGATGCGTCTGATCCGCACGAATGTATGAACTTCATTCTGCACAAAGGCGATGAGAAAGCCTTCGGTAGCTCGAACTCAAAAGTGGAGCTGACCAAAATTGGCGACTCTAAAGGTCTATTTGGCTTCCACGGCAGCAGCGAGCTTTACTACGAGCCAATCGAAGAACGTCCAGTCGATATTGATGGTCAAAAAGCGCATTGGTTAGATGCCAACACTATCGCATGGGAAGCGGCAGCCAATGCTGATTCAATGAAGCTGTTCTACAGCTTGACCAACGACATCAAAATGGATGAAGACAAGCAAATCTCTGGCAGTACAGCTGTTGAGCTGACCAAAGCGGGCGATTTGTCTGACGGTCTTAAATCTCGTTTCCGCCACCTTGCAAGCCTTCAAGCCGCTGGCATTGATGTGGACGATGCAACCCTACGTACGATTCTGAAATCACAAATCGTCATGGTGGCTTACAACGCAAATGGCGACGTTATTTCTGCAACTGAAGTGCAAAAGCCGGGCGTTTTGGATGCGGTGTTTGCCGACTCCAAGGCAGGTAACGCAATTAGCCAAGAACTCGGCGCGATTGTGGAAGGCGGCGCAACAACCTTCAAACTTTGGGCGCCAACAGCGCAAGACGTTGCTCTGATCATCTATGACGAGAATCTGAAAGAAGAAACAACCGTTGCGATGAAAGAAGATTCAGCAACTGGTATCTGGGTTTCTGAAGCGCAAAGCAACGTCGTCAACAAATACTACCGTTACCAAGTTAAAGTTTACCACCCAACAACGGGCGTCATCGAAACTCGCTTGGTCACAGATCCATACTCTCTGAGCTTATCGAAAAATTCGATGTACTCTCAAGTGATCGATTTGGATGATCCAAGCTTGATGCCACAAGGCTGGAGCGACTACGAACGCCCAACCGTTAAAAAAGATGAAGACCACGTACTTTACGAATCACACCTTCGTGACTTCAGCTTTAACGATACAAAAGGCACCAAAGAATACAACGGTAAGTACTTAGCACTCACAGAAGCAGACCGCGAATCGGTCTCTCACTTGCAAGCACTAAAAGACGCAGGTTTAACAACGCTTCACATCCTGCCAGCGTTCGATATTGCTACGGTTGATGAAGAAGCGGCGAACCGCGTCGATATTACTGACACCGTAGGTAAATTGTGTGGCATCAAACCAGAAGCGTCTGTCTGTGACGAAGTTGATGGCGCGAAAGTGATTGAAGATGTGCTGAACAGCTACGATCCAGCCACCGGTTCTGCGCAAGCACTGATGAACGATTTGCGCATGCTAGACAGCTTCAACTGGGGTTACGACCCATTCCATTACACGGTGCCAGAAGGCAGCTACGCGACCGATCCAAACGGCTCAAAACGTATTCTTGAGTTCCGTGAAATGGTGCAAGCAACGCACAAAATGAAGCTGAAGCTGATCATGGACGTGGTGTACAACCACACCAATGCCTCTGGCATTAACGACAAATCCGTTCTAGATAAAATCGTCCCAGGATACTACCACCGTCTTAACGTCAACACTGGCGGCGTAGAAAACTCAACCTGTTGTGACAACACAGCAACAGAAAACTTGATGATGGGTAAACTGATGGTTGACTCATTGAAAGTGTGGGCGGACGACTACAAAGTTGACGGTTTCCGTTTCGACTTGATGGGCCACCAGCCAAAAGATGTGATGGTCTACGCGCTTGAGCAAATCCGCAAGATTGACGAAAACACCTTGTTTTACGGTGAAGGTTGGGACTTCGGTGAAGTGTCTAACAACGCTCGTTTTGATCAAGCCACTCAGCTAAACATGGCTGGCACTGAAATCGGTACGTTCTCGGATCGTCTGCGTGACGCTGTTCGTGGCGGTAGCCCATTTGATGGCGGTGTCGATTCAGAAGGTAAGCACCCACTTCGCTTCAACCAAGGTTTTGGTAACGCGGCTTACGCGAATGAAGAAACCAAAGTGGACGCAGAATCGGTGAATGGTCGTCTACACAACCAAGATTTGGTTCGTCTAGGCATGGCGGGTAACTTGGCTGACTTCGTTCTTCTAGACTACAAAGGCGACACTAAACTAGGTAAGAACGTTGATTACAATGGTGCGCCAGCAGGCTACACAAAAGTGCCATCAGAAAACATCTCGTACGTGTCTAAGCACGATAACCAAACACTGTGGGATAACAACGCGTACAAGATTGCGACTGCGACTCCTTCTGCAGATCGTGCACGCATGCAATCTGTCTCGCTATCAACAATAATGCTTGGCCAAGGTATCCCATTCATCCACATGGGTTCTGAGCTTCTGCGTTCTAAATCGATGCAGCGTGACTCTTACGATTCTGGTGACTGGTTCAACCGCGTCTTCTTCGACGGCAGTGACAACAACTGGAACGTAGGTCTGCCTCGTGAAGACAAAGACGGCGCAAACTGGGAGCTGATCAAGAAGATCGTTTCTGACACGACAGCGAAGCCAGATGCAACCGACATTGAGCTAACCAAACAACAATTCCTAGAACTACTAAAAATCCGTAGTTCAAGTGAACTGTTCCGCTTAGATACCGCTCAAGAAGTCATGAACCGTGTTGACTTCCGCAACGTTGGTAAAGACCAAGTGGAAGGCTTGATCGTTATGTCTATCGACGATGGTAAATCAGCAGGTGCCGATTTGGATTCGAAATACGATGCGATCGTTGCCGTGGTGAACTCAACATCAACAGAGAAATCATTTGTCGTGAAAGGCGCGACAGGTTTCGAGCTGCATGAAGTTCAACAAAACTCTGCAGATGACATCGTGAAAGGCGCAAGCTTCGCAAATGAAACCTTCACTGTGCCAGCACTGACTACTGCGGTATTCGTACAGCCACAAGACGGCGCGCAAGGTGCGGGTCTGCCAGTCAATACGGACAACAAAGACGTATCGAGCATTCCTCCTTTCGGTGAAACCGTGGTTTACGTGAAAGGCACAATGAACAATTGGTCAGACAACAGCGACTGGGCAATGACTTTCATTGGCAACGGCATGTACTCAGTAACAGGCGTACTTGAAGCAGGCAGCCACGAGTTCAAATTTGCAGACACAGGTTGGGCAAATCCAAACATCGGTTGTTCTGTGGCAACAGTGGGCAGCGGCTCTCTGGAGCTAGGCGCAGACGAAAACTGTAAACTCACCGTCGCAGAAACAGGCAAGTACAACTTCACACTGAACGCGCTATACGTTCAAGATGAGAAAGTGGAAAAACCTGTGGTTTCCGTAACCAAATCTGCGGATGCACCAACGTTTGGTGAAACAGCACTGTACCTACGTGGCACCATCACAAGTTGGGACACTCCGGCGCAAGATTCAGCAGCGAAGTTCAGCTACGTCGCCAATGATGTTTACTCGCTAGACATTGACCTAGCTGCGGGTAGCTACGAGATGAAGATTGCAAGTGCAGACTGGGCAGCAGACACCAACTTCGGCGGCGAAGGCAGTGTTGAGCTTGGTAAAGCACTGACGATGGAAGTCGGTGGCGGTAGTGCAAACCTAAAAATTGCGATTGCAGAAGCAGGAAGTTACAACTTCCATTTCAATGCGGCTGACAAGTCAGCGCCAATCGTAACCGTCACGAAGAACTGAGCTCTCCAGTTTTCACAACATCCGTAAATACAAGGGGAAGCATTATGCTTCCCCTTTCTTATTCTCAATGGTTCGCCGCGAGATTGACTCGCAATGTTGAAACCAATTGCGCGTTAATTCCCCCAAATTTGCTCAACAAATTCAGGATGATCGATAAACGGGTTGCGGTTCCCTTGGAACTCAAACACCAAGTCATTGCGACGGATTTCTTTCGCACTAACAGGATCATTTTTGTGCCAACGTTTCAGCATGTTTAGCATCCAAGGTTCAAATACGTTCGTACTGGTGCCATCCAACACCGCGTCAGAGTTGCTCGTGTTGTTCTCCCAATTGCCAATCACGTTCTCGTAACGGGTTGCCATGTAAAAATAAGCGCGCGCAAAATCGCCTTTAAACTCATCAATCGGCTCAAACACGGTGCCTGAATAACCCAGTGCTGTGCTCGCTTGACCTAGCTTAGAACCATTGCTGGAAACATAAGTCGAGGTGCCCACTTCGCCAAATGGCCAGTTGCTACGTTTGGCGTTTACATAACCATCGGTGGCAAACAAATGGTGACCGTCTGAGTTCATTGGTTCAACTTTGCCACCAAACCAGCTTTTCGGGAACGAGTGTTCACGGTTGTAGCAATCCCCTTCTTGACTGTATTGACCGCATTGGTCGATTACTTTCGTGAAACTCACTGCATCGTTGCCCACAGGCTTCTCTGAATACATATCAAGAATGGAGCCATCTTTCTCGTAGTAGTTATCCAAATCTGCGTCTTTTACCAAAGTCCAAATCGCTGAATAGCCACGGCTGGAGTGATTATTGATGATGTTAAACAATGCCGTTTTGAGTGCGTAGCCTGTCTTGCCAGACGCGGCTTGATAATACCCATCAACCACTGGTGGAGTCGTGGTGGTGTCACCTAACGTAAAATCAGTGGTTTCGCTTTTGGCGAACTCAGCGCCAGAAGCAAGGGTCTTGGCTCCTTCCATCAACGTGTACGAACCCGCGCCACTTCCACAACAAATGCCGTCACCATACTCATCTTGAATGGTGAACCGGTAGTCACCGTCGGCTAAACACATGCTTTTTTCAACGGTGGTTGCCGACTCATAACCCTGACCAGAGAACAGTACTTCGGCTTGGCTGTTTTTCAGCGTCCAACTGGTTTCAGAACCATAGTTGTCGGTCGTGAGAGTCAAGACCACTTGGTGATCACTACAGCTCTCTACGGGAGGCTGCGTGCTTGTCTCGGTCGGTTGGAAGTTATCGACATAAATCACTTCTGAGCCGTCAAAACCCACTTCATCATAAAAACGTAATCCCACATCGATGGTTTTCGTGGTCGTCGCGGTGTAATTGAGTGTGAGTTCTTGCCACTGATTCGTTTGCTGCGGATTGGAGTAGCCGTGATAACCGTCTGCCACCAATCGAGCTTTTACATGCCCTTCAGTGTGATACACCGAGACTGAGAACGGATAGGTTTTCCCTTGCTCCACATTAATGGTTTGCAAAAAGTCGGTGTTGCTCTGGGTACCCGTGTTCACGACGACTTGAGCAGCCAAGCCGCCCGATTTGATTTGTTCGCTGCTTGGCGACACCGCGATGCCAGCGTCAATCACTGACCACTGCGTAGGTGCATTGCCATTCCACTGTTCAAAGTCACCATTAAGAATTTGGCTATACGCAAGCGGAGAGCTAACGGCAGCAAGGAGACAAAGAGGAGCTGTGATGGATTTCATTATACTTTTCCATTAGTTATGTAAATCCCAAACACGATAAACATATTAGTTAGGCATAAATAACCCGTAAGTCACACTTTTACGTTGCACGAGTGTTAATTTGCTTTTTAATGTGCAGCTTATCTCACAAATATCGTACGGATTAACAGCAAAATACCTGTACAAAACGCGAGGTAGCCAGTTATCCGCACCTTGGTAGAAACCATTGAGAAGTTGAGAAAAAGGAGAGCAGTAGAGCGAAAAAAGCCAAGTGTGCACCTATGGGGGTCAGCAACAACACTTGGCTTGTGTATTAGAAAAGTTCTGTGCAGCTCAACCGATGAGCGGCAATGCTGGATGATTCACTAGGGAGTTACCGCAAAGAATCGCCCTTGTAATGGCGACATCGGAAGTTGATATTGACCATTGCTCGGAGCAATTTTTTCATTCGTGAGTAAATCCACCAGCTCACCGGTGCCAACACTCTCCTGAGCAAGAATGACGGTTCTCGCGCTCTCTAAGGAATTTAGCGCAAACAAGATTTTGTCTGAACCAGATTGTTTCAAGTCCACATAACTGCCGTTACTCGCAACTAAATTCGTGCGTGACCCCTGATAAAGTGCGGGATGCGTATCGCGCATTGTCATCAGCGATGTCACATAAGCTTTGAGATCGGCTTGGTTTGCATCAAGCGTCGCCGTCACGCCTTCAATTTTCGCACTGCTGCGCGCAACGTGATCATCGCACAAACCTTGAATAGCACAGGTGTTGTTGTCTTCTTTTGCGGCAAAACCATCCACTTGATCCCCGATTTCATCGCCGTAATACAACGTGATTGGCCCAGTGTACGCAGCTTGGAAAGCAAACGCGGCTTTATGGCGTAACCAATATTCTGCATCATTCACATCCGCCAAGTTTCCGCGCTGCAACAAGTCACCAAAGCGCACTAAATCGTGGTTGCCGATCATCAAATTCGGCTGCGCATGTGTTGGATATTGGTTGTGTGTGCTGTAGCCGTTGTCTAGCCAATCCACACCGCGACCACCCACGCCACTCTCATTCACGGCCAAAGTTTCAACGATGCGATAGCGCATAGGGAAGTCAAACGCAGAGCACAATGCGGGATCGCTGTTCGATCCATACGCCTCATTCGCGATCTCAGACTCCCCTTTCCAAATCTCTGCCACCATGTAACCCAACGGATTCACTTGATCGCCTTTGCTATTGGTGTACGTCACACTTAGTGAGGCTTCATCGACGGCTTTACGAAGTTGTGTCCATGCGTCTGTCGGAACTTGATAGGCTTGATCTAAACGCCAGCCGTCAATCTTGAGTTCTTTGATCCAATACGTCGCCACCTCTTTGTAGAAATCGAGACTGGCTGGGTAATCGACGGGATTGCTTGAGCCAGAAGGCAACAAGCCGGAAGGTGAGGGTTTGATCAAACCATTCTTATGGTGGCCAAATACGCCATCAAAAAATACGTACAAACCGCGTTTGTGTGCTTCTTCGACTAGAGTTTTCGCGGTCGCTAAGTCACCAAATTTAGGGTCGATTTTAAAGTAATCTGTCGCAAAATAGCCGGTGGCGTCCAAACGATCCGCCCAATGATCTTGTCCTGCTATCGCTTCTGACTCAAAAACTGGCGTCAACCAAATCGCATTCATCCCTAAGTCTTCGATGTAATCGAGTGAATCAATCACCCCTTGCAAATCACCATTGTGATGGCTGGTGCCATAACCAGTACCGTAACCAATGCTTGCATCACCATCCACAAAACTCTCTACCATGATTTGATAAGTACGAAGTTGGTTACTTTGCGCCATGACATTGGCTTGGCAAGCATAACTCGTATCCGGTAGCGGCGTGCTGCTATTACTGTCGCCACCAGAAGAATTACACGCAGATAAAGCACCCATCACACTTAACGCAAGCAGCGATCGATACAGGCGATGGTTACGTAGAACATTACGCATTTTACTCTCCCTAATTTACTCAAATAACCTACAAACATTTGAGTAATAAAATTAACCCCAACATGTTTTCCATGTAGGGGCTAATAAATAAAAACTAATTTTAAATAACTTAATGGAATATTATTGGCACTTATTTACCATGACATGAACAGGTTTGCCTTTTCCTTCAAACTGAAGGCTCCAGACATATTTACCATCTTCTTTAATATCCACAACCGTATCAGTACCGTAACCACCAAACGTTAATGGTGTTAATTCACCAACATTCATTCTATTTCCTTTTGCAGTAAATTGTGGGAACCATAGCTCGGTCGCATACTGCATTTTGTAGGAGCCTACTTTTTCTTGAACCACCGCTTGGTAGAAGTTATTCCCTTTGTAAGTGTATTGACGCTGAGGCACGTGTTTCCAATCGGAATCCGCAAACGTACCCACCACAAATAGTGGTTTAGAAATTGGTCCTTTCGCCGTGCTATCTGGGTTGTCACACGCTTTCATGAAAGCAACCACTTCGTCTTGAGACATATTAACAACTGGCTCTGCGGCCGCTTCAGGTTCTGCCGTCGATTGACAACCTACTAAGGCAACAAGTAAGGCAGCAGCAAGAGAGGTCTTCATCATGTTCATTTCACGTAATTCCTTTTTAGTATATCCAAAGCAAAATAAACTCAACGACTAAAATAAATATTAATCGTTATTAAAATGGGAATATCGAACGCTAAATATCGTCGGCTTGAGAATTTAAATCACTTCGAGAGTTTTATTTATTTCCTAAGATAAAAATATAAATTAGGAACTGTCATTAATTATTGATCTAACCAATATAAAAAACAAAGCAATAAAAATAATTATGTGAATAAGGTAACTCTATGTAGGGGTATTTTTATTGGTTTATTTTCTATGAAAAAAGGCCAGCATTTCGCTGACCTTTTATATTCGATTATTTTTTATTTACGGCTTTCACAAACACTTCTTGTGCGCCTTCAATACCTAGCTCTTTTGCTTCATCAAGCAAGGTGAGTGCTTTCGGAATATCGTTCGCTGCGACTGCCGCTTCAATAGAGCTGTGGTAGTAGCTAGTGAGATCCGTACCTTGAGGAATGTTGTCGTTTTTCGCAACAATCTTGGTATTCACGATATCATTCGCGGATACCGAAAAGCGGAACTGACCCAATGGGCTATGTTTCGCGAGAGGGTCTGCAATATCTGGCGGCTGAGTATGGCGCGCCATGGCGAAGGCTTTTGCAGGGTGTAGAACTTGTGTACTTCCTTTTAGATCGGCGGAAGTCGTGTAAACCAATACATGAAGATCATTACCTGTCATGTCTGGAATCACATTGAGATCAAGTACGAATTTATCGTTGTCCAACAGTTTTGCTGGTTCGTACTTAAACTTTGAGAAATCGGCTTGGTAAATGGTTTCTCCTGCCGAGTTCATCACTGCGACATTTGGAGCATAAAATTGAAGTTCTTTACTTACGAATGTCTCTAATTTGATATCGAGACTGCCACGATTGCCCGGAAGAGCGAACGCTGCAATTGCGCCAGCACTGTTGCCATCCAACAGCATTTGGCTTTTATCAGTCAAAGCGAACTCAGTAACCACAGGCACATTAAGCGGTACCCATTGAATATCACCCGATTGAGTGATTACTTGTTGCTGACCTTTTGGACTCATCTCTACTTGTTCTACGGACGCACAACCAGTAGCCAACATGCCCAGCAGTACGGGAGCAAGCCATTTTCTCATTACTGTCTACCTCGACTCATTATTGTTTTTGAAATAAATACAGCCAGATAGGTTCTGGCTGTATCATTCTAGGACAATTTAGGACTTAGTGGTTAGATGATTACCACCAAGCTTCAGCTTGTACACCGAATTGGAACGTATCGTCTGAACGACCGTTATCAAATGTGTTTGAGTTGTCTTCTTTGTCAGCCGTTAGGTAAGAAGCGTAAACACGGATTTCAGGACGAGCCCAGAAGCTAGAGCCAGCAGACCATGCTTGAGCAACAGTTAGCTTACCGTATTTGTTTTCTTCGCCGTCGTTATCGTCGATAGCGTAGCCAGCTTCGAAGATAGTTTTGTGGTTGTCATCCCATTTGTACATTGGACGAACAACAACAGACATTGTTTCCCACTTGTCTTGGCCAGCCCACATGTCTTCACCAACACCGTATACTAGTTGGTGACCCATTTCCCAGCTGTCGCCCATGCCGATTACACCCCAGTTGATTAGGCGGTAACCAGATGCACCATTATCAGCTTCTGCACCGTACCAGCTACCGTCGCCGTAGAACGCCATTGTTTTTGAGTAGCCTTCAGTACCGTACTGGAATACAGTTTTGTTGAAACCAGAGTCTAGACCTTGAGTCAACTCTGCTGTGAACATTACGCCGTTTTTCGCATCTTTAGTGCTGTTTGGCGCAGCGTCAGTTTCGTTAAGAATCGCGTAGTTCAAGCCCATTTCTAGAGAACCGTTGTCCCATAGAGGAAGACCTGCGTAACGTACGTCTAGAGTGTTAACGTTTGTTGCGCCGCCGTCATTGCCTGTATCTACGATATCGCCACGGTCGTTACGAACCCAAGCGAAAGAAACTTTACCTGGACCTGCTTCGATACCTTCAACACCAGCGCCCGCGCCAGAGATGTTCCAGTAGTAGAAGTCAGAGATATGGATGTCATGACGTTGGTAGTAACGCTTACCAGCCCAAAGTGTCGCTTCTGGAGCAAAGTTTAGTAGGCCTTTAGCTTGAACGTTAAACTGACGTAGAGCGAATTGTGCATCGTCTACACATTTCACGTTGCTTCCGTCCATACCACAGTTAGTTGAAGTACTTTCCCAGTCGTTTGAACCGTTAGAAGTCATTGCGATCATAGAGTCTACGTAGAACGTTTTACCGTTGTTGTTGTAAACTTCTTTACCTAGTTGAATCTCGCCGTAAATATCACTCTCGTTACCTAGACGACCAACCTTGTTCTTTTCGAATGTTAGTTGTTGACCACCGTCAGCGTTCACGCCAACGCCAGCACGCATGTAACCGTGGAAGTCCACTGCGAAAGCAGAACCAGCAGCTAAAGTTGCAGCAACAGCAGCTGCAATTACACTTACTTTTTTCATTCTTAACTCCATTAAGGGTATTTATAATTCTGTCTTCCCTGCTCGCCCTCAGGTGAATATAGGCAGTAAAAACGCACCTAAAGAAAGAGAGGTAAGATGGGAACGAATCCCCGTTTGTTTCAACAGTTATAAGACTACCCGAGGGGTACAAGGATGACTTCCTCCGCCCCAAACTAATTTAGGGGGGATGAGAAGGGAGTAGAGAAATTACCGCATGGTGTTTTTTCGAGTCAGATCACCAATCTAGGGAGGAATTAGTAAGTTTCTTCGGTTTTGAGCCGCTACAAAGTGATAGCTAATTCATATTTTTGACCCGAAGTCGTCATCTAAAGTAATTAAATTACACGAATATTTTTCTATTTAAGGTGGTTGACCTTAGTAAGACAAAGTTTTTAACTTATAGTTTCCTAAAGGTAGCAATAAATAATAAATAAAGTATCTCCGATGACACGACTTTTCTCTCGCCCCTACCCCCTAGGCGCAACGTTAAATAAAGAAGGCTGTAACTTCTCTATTCATGCTCCGGGTGTAAAAGATATCCAGCTGGCATTGTTTGCAAGCGATGGCAGCTATAGTTTGCATGACTTACCCAATGAATATGCGGGTATACGTCATACCTTTATTCCCGATATCAAACCGGGGCAAAAATATGGTTACGTTGTCACACATAGAGATGAACCATTACTCATCTCCGATCCTTACGCCAAATCTTTAGACAAAGCCCTTCACTACCATCCTCCTTATACTCCAGCCAAAAGTTTTGATATGCCGAAATGCGTCGTTATTGAAGACACTTTCGACTGGCAGGAAACGGATCATCCTCGTATCCCGAGAGAGGACATGGTGCTGTTTGAGACGCACGTTAAAGGGCTTACCCAATTACATCCAGAAGTCAGTGCAACCACCAAAGGGCGGTACCTTGGCCTTGCTTCACCTCAGATGCTAGCGTTCTACAAACAGCAAAACATCAACACGTTGCAATTGCTACCTATCGCAGCGTGCATGCATGAGCCACATTTATTGGAGATGGGTAAAGTCAATTATTGGGGTTACAACCCTTATTTGTTTATGGTGCCCGATCCTCGTTACGCAGAAAAAGACGCGGTAACCGAGCTCAAAACCACCATTCGTGAGCTGCACAAGCATGGGATCGAAGTGATTCTGGATGTGGTTTACAACCACACAGCAGAAGGAGGCGAAGGCGCGACAGTATTTAATCTCAAAGCGCTCGATTCTCGCTTTTACATCAAACACGGCAATCACTTCGCCAACTACACAGGTTGTGGCAACACGGTCGATCTCACCTATCAACCAGCATTAAATCTGGTTATGGACACGCTGCGTTACTGGGTTAGCGAATTCAAAATCGACGGTTTCCGTTTTGATTTGGCCGCCACTTTGGGACGTCAAGGGGATGATTACAACCCTGAAGCGGCATTTTTCAAAGCCGTCGCTCAAGACCCGATTTTGCGTGAAACCAAATTGATTGCCGAGCCGTGGGATATTGGCCCTAATGGCTATCAAGTTGGTAACTTCCCATTTGGTTGGAACGAATGTAACGACAAGCTGCGCGATATTTCCCGCAGTTTTTGGCGTGGTGATCAAGGCTATTTGAAAGAATTCGCCACTCGCCTTATGGGCTCTCGCGATATCTACAGCGCCGCCAACTGGCCATACAAACTCACGGTAAATTACATCACTTACCACGATGGCTTCACGTTGCAAGATTTAGTCTCTTACAAGCACAAACATAACGAAGCCAATGGCGAAGAGAACCGCGATGGCCACGGTGACAACCGCTCAGAAAACTACGGCGTAGAAGGCGAGACGGAAAACATCATGATCATAGCCACGCGTGAGAAGCAAAAACGCAACCTGATTGCGAGCTTGCTCTTTGCGTTTGGTATTCCGCACATTTTGACCGCCGATGTATTGTCACACTCGCAAGGTGGCAACAACAACGCCTACTGCCAAGACAATAAAACCAGTTGGATCAACTGGAGCGAGACGGAGCGCAAAGCGCACTTCAAAACTTGGATGGCGCAAATGGTCGCAAACCGTCACCAATACATGGTGCCTTTCATCCGTGCTTTCAGCGGCGAAAATCGCAACAACAACCGCATTTTCTGGCGTCGAACCGATGGCCGATTAATGGAACACGACGACTGGAACCGATTAAGCTCCGTAGCACTTCACTTAGGCATTGGTAAAGACGGGCAAGAGTTGGTTTACCTCATCAACCAAACGAACGCTACAGCGCGATTTAAGCTGCCAAACGAGCGTAATCAAGAATGGGTAACGATTTGTGACACCAATGTGCGCAACCTCAACCCTGGGCACGCAGAAGGCGAAGTCTTGCTGTCACCGACCTCGATGGTGATTTTGCATTACCAGCCAAAGCCAAACTCGCCACAAGGTGAGCCATTGCAAAGCTAGCCAATACAACACCTAAAATAAAAAGCCGATACAAATATCTGTATCGGCTTTTTTCATTGCTTGCAGACAGATACCCCAACATACATCTTTGAACACCAATCAGCCATAAAACTCATCACCTAGATAATTGGGATATGTTCTAAGAAAACTTAAATGGCTCATTTAGTGTTGTAAGCATTAATGAACCCTTGTATATTTATGGACCATTACAGTATATGAACCAACCCAATGAGGAATGCGGTCATGGCGACTTATATCTACACGCGCTACTCTCCAAAAAACAAAGCCCACAGTGAGCACCTTGCCGCGTTGCGTGAGGCAGCTCCTGATGCGCTGCATTTTGAAGATAAAATTCGTGGCTGCGTTCCCCCTTCAGAAAGAGAAGCGTTTCAAAAGCTTAGCAATACGATTCAATCTGGCGACACCATCGTGATGTGGTGGCTGACAGCATTTGGTCGCGATTTTAGTCAGGCTCTCAACGCCATTCGAGCCTTGCTTGAAAAAGGCGTCACACTAAAAACCGTATGTGAACCATTGACGTTTGAACCTGACTCAGAACAGACGAAAACGTTACTCGCTTTGCTATCAGGTTATGGAAAGGTACAAATTCAACATCGGTTGTTCGCGGCAGAGCAAGGCCGCCAAGCCATTAAAGATCAACCAGATTTGTGGAAACAGAAGTTCCGTGGCCGCCCTGCTGACCGGGAAAAACATCGGCTCATCGCGGCGTTACTATTAGAAGGGAACACGCTGTTAAGCGTGGCAGAGCAATGCGATGTCAGCTTGTCGACGGTTAAACGAGTCAAAGCAAAATTGAGCGAGTTTGATGAAGATGGCGCTCTAAGAACGCGAAAAAATGCCGGATTCGCCGATGGTGAATCATCATGAACCGTCCCATCAATTTCCGCACGATTCTATTGGCATGTTTGATCATCAGTGTTGGCCAACTGAGCATGGGTTTAGTGATGCCTTCCCTACCTTGGATCGCCAAAGACTTCTCAGTTTCACTCGATCAAGCGCAGCTCCTCGTGAGTATTTATCTACTTGGATTTGGCCCTTCCCAGTTCATCTATGGCCCAATGTCCGACGCATTAGGGCGCAAGAAAGTGCTACTCGCTGGTTTGCTGATCGCAATGTCCGGCTTGCTGATGATCATTTTCTGGAGCCATACGTTTACTGGCATGGTATTAGGCCGCTTTTTGCAAGGCTTGGGGACGGGTTGCTGCGCGGTGTTGGCTCGGGCTTCTACTCGCGACCAGTTTAGTGGGAATGAGCTTCCCGTCGCGATGTCTTACATTGCTATGGCAGCGTCCATCACGCCGTTGATTGCTCCTGTGATTGGTGGGTTCATTAACTTCCATTTTGGCTGGAGCATGGTGTTCATTTCATTGTTGGGTTACGTGTCACTCGCTTGGATCATCATTGCGTTTCGATTCAAAGAGACCATCACACGACGCTCTGCAATCCCTTCTCCAGCCAAAATGTTGGCGCAGTATCGTGATTTGCTCTCGTCTCGATATTTTATGAGCTTTGCGAGCATCAGTTGGCTCAACTTCAGCTTGATGATCACGACCGTCTCCGTGATGCCTTTTATCATGCAAGACCAAATCGGGATGACATCGGACGAATACGCCATGTGGGCACTGATCCCCGCGTTAGGCATGCTCGGCGGCACAACCATTTGTAACCGCATCCGCCCCGTCATCGGAAATAAGAAAATGCTGCTTTGCACGCCTGTTTTGCATATCAGTGCTGCACTGTGGTTGTTTTTCTGCCCGGTAGAGCCCTTGTATTTGATGATTGGACAATTGTTGATGATTCTTGGCAATGGCATTGCGTTGCCTTGTGCACAAGCACTTGTGATGCAACCATACAAAGAGCAAGCGGGCGCGGCAGCAGCCATGTCTGGCGGCGGTCAAATGGTGGTCTCTTCCTTGGTGAGTATGACGCTGGTGCAACTTGGATTGAGTGAAGCGTGGCATTTGTCGTTGGTTGTAGTGCTGTTTACCGCCATCACCTTGACCAATATTCTACGTGGGTTCAACACTGAAGAAGCGCAACAACACCGAGAGGTGGCAGAGAAAGCCAGCTAATGTCACCGACTTAATTGAAGAAAGAAAAACGCCCACAGCATTCCGTGGGCGTTTTCGTAGGGTTTCAAGTATTGTTGCGTTTACTGCTGGGCAACGCTCACCTTTTTGGTCGAGCTGCGGTAATCAAACTCAAAACCGATGCCTTTGTCAGTAACGTCCATCTTCATGCCGCCCGTTAGCTCGTTTTGGAAGCTCACTAGCACGTCTTCAGGAAGAGGCTGGCCTGTCGCCATTGATGCTTTTTCTAACACTTCCAGAATACGCTCTGAGTCCATGCTAAAGCTCAACAAACCGTTTGGCTTCAACTCTTGAGCCATCACGTCCTTGCTTGCTTCTGCCGCGTACTCACCGCTGTATAGCGTTAGGTGGCTGCCATTTAAGCGTGCAAACACGTCCATCTTCATGCCCGTGTGCATCTCTAACAAGTCACTTACGTTCACAGGTTGGTTGTCTGGTTGCAGTTGAAGCTGCGCCAATTCAGGAACTAGCATTTGCGCAGTTTGAATCAACATGTTTGGATCTTTCGCAGACAGAGTAAACATGCCATCCATTTGGCTAAACACTTCGCCAAACTGTGCATCAGGATTGATGTTCAGATCGAACAGTTGCATGCTCAACCCTTTCAACCCATTCAGCATGCCAGAGCCCATGCTGACCGCTGCCGCCGGGTTTTGTCCGCCCATGTCTTTTTGCATTTGGCTCAGCAGCGCACATTGGTATTGTGGCTGAGTTATCTCTGTCCAAATTTGACCAATCGATGGCGCAAGCGTATTGATGTCGATGCCTAGCGCCAAGCTAAAGAAGCTCTTATCGCTGTTAGACTCGGTTAACACACCACGAATCGATTTAAGCGCATCGACGATCACTTTATTCTTCGACTCAACAACAAAGCCGCCTTTGATTGACGCTTGCTCACCGTTTAGCTTGTACTCCGCAAACGCCACCGATTGAGGCCAGTTTTCTGCAATTTGCGTAAACTCGTTATGACAAACTAGTGTGCGCATTTCCGTAATGTTTGGATCGACATTAAGACGAGTTAATTGACGAGCAAACATGTTGCCATCAACAGTGGTTAAACCTTTGATGATTTCACGATGGTCGATGTAGCCAAAAGAGTTGTTGTTTTTACCATACTGAGTTTGGATGGCTTCAGCACGACCGCTATCCGCTAATGATTGGGTTGGAGACTCAAGACCCAGCGCCATTTTCAACGGGTTAAGATCACCCAACTCCGCGATATCCACCGTCACGGTTAGCACGTTGTCGATAACCGCCACAACTAAGCCAATGCCATCCTGCGGATCTACTGCATCCGTCATTTCATAACGACGGTACTCCACCGTACCCAGCTTCACTTTTTCGTGTGTCACGCCGCTCATTTGCTCTTCGTGATCCAACGTTTTCCAAAGCGCCTCTGGATTCTCGATTGGCAGTTTGTAAACTGGCACCATACCGAGCGTGTAAAGCACTGGGTTGATCTCATCGCCTGTACCTAAGTACGCTTTCAAAGTTTCTGGCGACGCAGCACTTTTTAAGTATCCGTCAAACAGATCGATCGCAAACTGCTCTTTTGGTGACAGCTGCTCACCAACAAACATATCAGACATGGTCATTTGATTGGCAGAGCCAAACGCGTTCACATATTCGTAGTGTTTGAAAGGTTCTGTTTGGAAAGTAACTACGAGCGAATCGGCTGGGATTTGCGCCAATAGTGAGCTTGAACCGCTCTGAGGAAGGTTATTTTGGTACAGGTACCCAGCGGCCCCCGCTGCTGCGACCACTGCTGTAGCCAATAATAGTTTTTTCACGACCAACTCCGTTGTTAGTTATATCGGTTCGTAAATGCGTTTTGCATTCGAGTTTTAAGCCTTAATAAATCGAGTTCTGTAGAGACGAATTACAGTTCTCCTACACCGCCAAACACTGGCTAATGAGTGCTCTATCGGCATATCAACCGTCATCATAAAGATCCGTCGCCAGTTATCAATTTAATGAATATTAATTTCTTAAAATATCCGCAATTTATAGGATAAACCGTGAAGTATGTTGAATTGCACATTCATACTATTGGTAATTTCGTCACTCTAAAGTGCCAAACACGCAACACCGACCAAAATTAACCCAACATTAAATCTGCACTGAGTCTTTTATCAAATATCGGAAAACGGCTCACGACCTGACACTTCTTTCCAATTTGCCTCTGGCAGTCCCCTGTGGTTTTCCTTACAGTCGAGCTCACTCAGTGACGAGGCTTATACCAGAATACGATCATTACGACATGATGAAAGACCAACTGACGATCTCGATATCAACCATCAATGGCTCCAAGCATTGGTATTTCAGTAAACGGATGCAACGCAACCTAAAAACCTTTTTAGGGCTATTTGTACTGACTTTGGCAGCTACCGCCATTCTCATAAACCATCTCTACGCGCGGGTCGATAGCGCAGCGATGAAACAAGCGCAGCTCACCGAGCACTCACGCAGCATGGGCGAAGAGCTCAGTACATTAAAGGCGTTGAAGTCTGAACTAGAAAACGACCTTTCAGAGCGAGAGGAGCGGGTTCAGTTGGTTTCCGAGCGCTTAGGCGAGCTAGAAAAAGTGCTTGGCGTGGATAATCACGCCACCAATGAAGATTTGGATACTCGACTGGATTCAGCAGCGATCACTTCGAATGTGCGAACGCTGATGCTCAATCAAATTCCAAACGGTTCGCCTGTGGGTAAAGTTCGACTTTCATCCGGTTTTGGCAAACGTATTCATCCTGTCACCAAGGTAGCGAAAATGCACCGCGGATTAGATTTCGCGGTGAACATCGGAACAAAAATTTATGCCCCTGCCGATGGCGTGGTGGAAGTCACTCGTCGCAGCAATACCGGCTCTGGCAACTTTCTGAGGCTACAGCACTCTTTCGGTTTTACCAGTTCTTACTCGCACTTAAAGAAATTCAAAGTGCAAAGCGGCCAATTCGTAAGAAAAGGCGATTTGATTGGGATTTCTGGCAACAGTGGGCTCTCTTCTGGCCCACATCTGCACTACGAAGTGCGCTTTGTCGGACGAGCATTGAACCCAAAACCGTTTGTTGATTGGAGCCTTAATAATTTTGAAGATATCTTTACTAAGGAGCGAAAAATACGATGGGAATCTTTGATAAAAACCGTGGAACAACGAGTAGCTCAGCAGCTTCAACTCTCATCGCCAAAGGCTGTACTGTTAGCGGAGAACTCAAAGTAGAAAACGACGTCCAGATTGACGGCATCGTCGATGGTCAACTGAATGTCGAAGGCACGTTAGTCGTTGCAGAAAGCGGTAGAGTCACTGGCGATGTGTATGCCAAGCAGCTGATCATCAATGGTATTCTGGACGGAAACTGTCACGCAGAGCACATTCAAGTACTCACCAAAGGTCGTGTCAGTGGCAAAATCTGGAGCAACAATCTGAGCATTGAACCGGGCGGTAAGTTCTTCGGTGAAGCAGCAGAATTGCCAGAAAAAGAAGTGGTCAGCCTGAAAGGCAAAGCGCAAGAAAGCGCAACGGCGAAAGACAACAGCGCCAACACTGAAAAGCGACTCGCGCGCAAAAGCGCATAAAAAAGACGGCGATTAAGCCGTCTTTTTCGTTTTACTGTTTGCATCCAATGTCTGGTTTCACATCGGGTTGAGAATCAGCGCAGAACGCTTGGCATTTGGACCAAACGCCGATGCCGCACGTGCTTTCACTTCTTCTAGTGTTACGCTCTTAGCGGCTTTCTCCACATCCAACACAACATCCAATCCGTAGTCGTGCGCGAGGTAGCGGCTGTAAACCCAAGCGCGAGAACCAGGGTTGTCACCCAATCCTTGCATCGCGACAGCAAGCTGCTTGGCCGCGGTGTCGACTTCTTTCTGGGTAATGTTGATCGCGAGATCGTCGAAAACCTTATCCAACAGTTTATCCATCAAACCCACATCTTTTGGATCCACCTGCGATTCAAACAACCAGTCCGAAATCGGCTCACCATCTTGCGTCATCGTATAAATGCTAGGGCTGTAATCTAAGCTTGATTCTTCACGGAACGTCTCCAGTACTCGTGCGGCACTGATGCGCTCCAGAATGTCTTCTATCACCGTGTCTTTTGCCGTACGGTTGTACTTGTCGGTGTTGGTAAAACGCAGCAGGTAAAACGATGAAGGCTCGTGACCATCAGTGACGACCGAGCGCGCTGGCAGCTCATCATTAAATGACACACGATAATCTACAGCTTTACCCGACTTCATCTTAATTGATGCCACATATTTGCGTAGAAGTGGCGTAATTTGCTCAGGCTCAACGTCTGCAACAATCACCATTTTGTAACCGTGGTCGGTTTTAAATAGTTGATCATGCACCGCAAGAATCTGCTCTGGCGTGACGGTATCGGCACCATCACTGCTCAGTAAACGATGACGACTATCCGGCGTATAAGCGCTGGTGTTCGCTACTTGGATAAGCTTACCCATAGGCGATTCCAAGAAAGCGCTGCGCTCTTGCTTAAACTCTTGTTTCACCGCGGCAAGCTGACGCTCATCAACCTTGATTTCGGTCGAAAGGTTGTACAAGCCATTCAAAGCTTCAACTAGACGATTTTTTTGCGTCGTAACCTGAACGCCATGCACTGTTGGCTCGAATATTGGACCAAAAGCGATGTTGTTCGTACGTAAATAGGCATCCAGTTCTGAGCCAGAAAACTCTCCTAATCCACTGCGAACGGCGGTCATGGCAGCCAGTTCGTAGGCTGGATAAAGCGATTTATCTAGGGCTGCTTTACCCCCTTGGCTAGTGAAGTAGATGTAAGCGCGGCCACCGGCTTTTGCGTCTTTTTGGAACCAAACATCCACACCATTTGATAGGGTGTAAACCTGAAAACCACCCGGAGCTTGACGCATACTAACGATGCTGCCTTCCTCTGCTGGTTGCAGGAAGCCTTCTGCTTTGGCGTTCATGTCAGAAGGCTTTTCACCAGCTTGTAGGTAGGCGCTGTTAAGCGCAGTGAATACATCAGCAAACTGCGCTTGCGTTTCACTTTTGCCCATGCCAATCACAAAGCTTGGTTGATTAGACAGCAGCTCTTTTAACTGCGCGTTTACGCTCTCTAGCGTCGTTTTATCCAAAAAAGCTGCCAAGCTTTGCGCATAGCTCTCTTTCGATTGGCTTACGCTGTCTTGCTCCAATTGGAAAATACGCGCTTCCGCGTAACTATTTGGCTTGCGTTTGCTCCAATCAGAATCAAGATTTGCCAGTTCGCCATACCAGTTAGATGTGATGCTCTCTAGCTCAGCTTGTGTCACACCGTAATCGCGAAGTGACGTCAACGCACTGATGAAAATTTGGTGCATTTGTTCACGGTGGTCAGGCGAAAATGAGATACCCGCCGACATCAGGCGTTGGTAGTTCGAGTAGTAAGGCTGCGCATAAACGTATTGGTAAGGTTCGGCGGCATCATTGAGAAGGCTGATCAAACGCTGTTGAATCAGTTGAATGGCCACTTCGTCCCGCCATTCTGCGTGTTGCTGCTCGACCGTTTCGCGACGAAGATCGCCGCGTTCAATCACCAAATGCAAGCTTGGTGACTCCATCGAGTTGCTTGGCAGAATTTCGTCTTGAGTATTGAGTCGAATGTCACGACGCTTTTCGATGGCGATATCTGAGGTACTTTCCCAGTTCGAGAACTTGTTCTTGATGATGTTAGCAAGCGACTTAGCGTCCACATTGCCCGTGACGATCAGCTCGGCATACTGCGGCTGATACCATTTCTCGTAGAAGTTTTTCAGCCCATTTGACGTCGCGTTCTCAATTGCATCACGAGTACCGATTGGATCATGCTCGGCGTAAGGCGTTCCTTCAATCGAAGCCTCATACGCGTGCATCGAAAACGACTTATCATCCGGATTGGCGCGTCGCCATTCACCCAAGACAACACCTTTCTCTTTTTCAACTTGAGCTGGAGCGAACTCTAAACCGTCGCCAATGTCTCGCATCCAAGTCAGGGCATCTTCAAGCTTCTCGTTATTGGCCAAGTCGAGCTTATAGGAGGTTTGCTGATAGGTGGTAAACGCGTTGATATCTGCGCCAAAACTGCCGCCAGATTGCTCAAAAAGCTTAACAACGTCATTGCCGGTAAAGTGTGTGCTGCCATTAAATGCCATGTGCTCAACGAAGTGAGCGTAGCCTTTTTGATTGGCTTCTTCTTGGAACGAACCAATGTGCATCACCAAACGAACCGAAACTTCTTGGTCTTGAGTTGGATAGATGTGGTATTTCATTCCATTGGATAGCTGATTAACGTGCCAGTTGGCATCAGGCTGAATCGGCGTGGATTGTTGTGTCAGAGCACACCCTGACAACAATAACGCGGGGACTAACAATATACTGCGCATAACTATTGCCCATAACTATGATTAAGCCGATCAATATAATCCTCGTTCCATGACCTTCACATTTTTAATGGATTATTTACCGCTCAAATGTGATCTATATCACCATTTGGCGAAATCAATTATCATTTACAAAACGCGACAAATCCTTACTTTACAAATACATAAAACAAACCGCTCTCGTATTAGGTTCTTATTTCTTATAAAGCTCAAATTCGCGACATAGCGCCAGTATTTATTTTGAGCAGTAAAATATAATCAATCGATGATTTCGGCGTCAAAAACGCTTTTCAGCGACGACGCCGAATCATATACGAATGAAAATAACCAATAACAAACTACCCCGCGCTTTTAGGTAAATGGGTATTAAGCCCGACACTTAACGCCGCTTGGGTACAAAAAATCTATTAATCGCTGCTATGTTCAAAAATTTATCACTGAAGAATAAACTGGCTATCTCGGCCAGTGCTGCCATCATCCTTGGGGGCGTGTTAGTCGAAGGCTTGTCTTTTCGAGATTCGTTACAACGGTTGGATGCGGAAGTTGCCCAGCGTCTGGAAAGCACCAGCGCGTCATACAACCAGTACGTAAGTGACTGGCTACTCTCTAAAGAGCGAGCACTCACCTCCCTTTCTGCTGAGTCAGAAAAACGAGCCATCGTGACGCACTTGAAGCAGGTGCGAGATTCCGGCGCGTTCGATAACGTCTTCCTCGCTTACCCAGACGGCTCACAAGACAACGCCAATGGGGTGATTTTACCGCCAGGCAATAATGATCCTCGCAAGTGGGGCTGGTACACCAACGCCATTGCCAATCCATCGAAAGTCTTTATGGATAACCCGACCGTTGCTGCTGCAACTGGTGCGAATGTGGTGTCGCTCGGTAAGGCGTTACAACTGCACGGCCAAACAACTGTACTGGGTGCAGATGTCGAAATTGGAGATATTTTAAACAGCCTCAACCAAGTGATCCTACCGGGTGAAGGCTACATGTTTATTGCCAACGATCAGGGCAATATTTTCACCCATAACGACAGCAAGCTCCTAAACCAACCAGTTAGCAAACTGGGCTTAAACAACAACGACATCACCAACGCTGCACGCTCAGGCACTGAACGTCGCGTGTCGATCAGCGGCACCGATTATGTGATTTATGCGCGTCCAATTGAGGGCACCAAGCTCACGACGGTAACGGTGTTGGCTCACAACTCTTTGGTTGCACCACTTTACGATGCCGTTTGGGATCAAATTATCGCGACGGCTATCGTGGTTATCATCTGTGTGGCGCTGTTTAACCTGCTATGTAACATCTTGTTCCGCCCACTCTACAACGTTTCGAATGCGCTTTCGCAAATCGCTAACGGTAGCGGCGACTTGACTCAACGCATCAAAGTAGAAAACCGTGACGAAGTTGGTGAGCTGGCTGAAAACTTCAACCAGTTTGTCGAAAGTTTACAGCAGCTTATAGGTCACATTCGTCACCAAGCGGAAGAACTAAGCCAGCAATCAGAACTGAGCACGACTCGCGCGAATCAGTCTGTTTCTGATCTGAACCATCAGCAACAAGAAATCACTATGGTGGCGACCGCTGTGACTGAAATGGCATCGGCAACACAAGAGATTGCAGCGCATGCAGAGCAGACGGCCAAAGCCGCACAAGACTCTTCAGCGAGCACACAAAATGGTCATGAATTGGTGATCAACTCCAAATCGTCCATCAACAATTTGTCTTCTGAAGTCAACCAAGCGAGCGTTGTCATCGGCGAGCTCAACCAGCACGCGCAAGACATCTCAACCGTGCTATCAACGATTCGAGACATCGCAGAGCAAACCAACTTACTGGCTCTGAATGCGGCGATTGAAGCGGCGCGTGCAGGTGAACAAGGTCGCGGTTTTGCCGTAGTTGCAGACGAGGTTCGCGTGCTATCACAACGCACACACACCTCAACCGAAGAGATTCGCTCGACGATCGAGACTTTGCAGCAAACCACACAACGCGCTGTGACCATCATGGATAAAAGCTCTCAGCTCGCGCAAGGTTCGGTGGAAGATGCCGATCGCGCAGCACTGGCTCTGGATGAAATCAACGCGGCCGTTGCGCTGATCAGCGATATGGCAACGCAAATCGCGACCGCAGCCGAAGAGCAAACGCACGTAACCAATGAAATCACACAAAACGTCACGTCCATTAAAGATGTGACCGATCACTTGGTGATTGGTGCCGAAGAATCGATGAATCAATCTGCTGAGCTGAAATCGCAAGCAGAGGATCTCAACTCGAAAGTAGCGACGTTTAAACTGGCTTAAACGCCACGTTAGGAACGATCTTAAAAACAACAAACCCCGCTAGCAACTTTGTTACTAGCGGGGTTTGTTTTTATGGCTCAGCGTTTTTATTGCAGATAGCTTTCGAAAGACGTAAGACCTACACCGCCACACACATCGGCGTGCCTGAGATTGGATCGTTAAATACTCTCGCTTGTAAATCAAACACCGATGCCAACATGCCTTCTGTCAGTACCTCTTGCGGCGTTCCCTGCGTGACTAACTGACCTTTTTCCAACACCACCAAATGATCGCAGTAACGGCAGGCTTGGTTTAGATCGTGTAGCACTACGACCACTGTTTTGCCTTTGTCGTTCATATGCCTCATGAGTTTCATCAGCTCAACTTGGTGAGAGAGATCCAAGTAAGTGGTTGGCTCATCAAGCATCACTACGTCGGTATCTTGCGCCATTACCATCGCAATCCACGCCCTTTGCCTTTGACCGCCAGACAACGATTCAACTGGCTTGTCAGCAAACTCAATCACGCCAGTATCTTGCATTGCGTGCTCGACTAAGGTTTTGTCTTGTTGACTTAACCGACCCCAATGAGAGAGATAAGGCGAGCGGCCATATTCGACCAGTTTTCTGACTGTAATACCTTCAGGACTGACGAGAATCTGCGGCAGCAAAGACAACGAGCGTGCCAAGCGTTTATCACCGTAGCTGCTTAGTGGTTTGTCGTCATACAACACTTGGCCAGAAGCTGGTTTATTGATGCGTACCAAGGTTTTTAATAGTGTCGACTTACCGCAACCATTTGGGCCAACAAGCGCGGTAATTTTACCTTGAGGAATCGACAAAGAGAGATCCGGAATGATGGTCTGTTTGCCGTACGCGACGGATAAATTCTGCGTTCGTAACATGCTTACCAACCTCGATAACGATACAAAAGAAAAATGAAATATGGTGCGCCAATAACAGAAGTCAGCACACCCGCTGGCAACTCAATTGGTGGCTGTAAGCCTCTCGCTAGACCATCGGCGCAAATCACCAACAGCGCGCCAAGGGTTGCAGAAGCAGGAATCAATAACTTGTGATTGTGACCAAACAGCAAACGCGCAAGATGCGGCGCAAGCAGGCCAACAAAGCTGATAGTGCCTGCCACAGACACGCTGATGCTCGCCAATAGCACGGCAGCAATCAACGCAAGAATTTGGATCTGTCTTGGTTTCGTGCCAAGTGTAGTGGCGCTTTCTTCTCCCAGTCCCATCACATCTAACCGCCATGCCAGCCAAAACGCCAATGGCAGTAGCAGCAATAGAGCACTCCAAATAAACGGCACTTGTTGCCAGTTTCGTCCCCACAAACTACCCGTTAGCCAGACCATCGCCGTATTGATTTCGATAGGGTTCACAATCAGAAGAAAGTCGATACCGCTGGCTAAAAATGCGCTGACAGCAACGCCAATCAGCGCCAAACGCGCAGGTGTTGGCTTCGACCAATAAGCCAGAACAGCAATAAAGCCTGCAGCAAGCAAACCTCCCGCCATAGCGACCATCGGCAACATTGCCACCGGCGCATTCGGATACAACACCAAGCAAGCGGTAGCCGCCAGCCCTGCCCCTGCGCTTATCCCCATTAAATCTGGGGAGGCAAGTGGATTGCGGATGACGCCTTGCACTAAAACGCCTGATAGCCCTAATCCAGCGCCCACGCCAATAGCGAGCAACATTCTCGGCAGTCGATATTGGTGAATCACAAAGTCCGAATCAGAGAAAGAAAACAGCAATGCAAAAACCTGTTGAGCCGACAGATTCGCCGCGCCAACAAACAGCGTGAGAGACGACGCAATCAGCAAAAGCCCAAGCTGTGCCATCAGTTTGGTTTGATTCATCATGATGATTTCCTCATTGCAATCGCGATAAAGCAAGGAGTGCCCAACAGTGCGGTAATCACGCCCACCGGCGTTTCGGCCGGAAAGGCAATCGCGCGTGACAAAACATCTGACCACGTCACCAATGCCGCGCCACACAAAGCGGAAACCGGAATGAGAATGTGATAGTTGTGACCAACAATCGGGCGTACCAAGTGCGGCACTAACAACCCGACAAAGCCAATTGGCCCAGCAATCGCCACGCTAGTACCCGCCAACAGCACAACCGCTAAACCACTGATTAATCGAGTAAGACGAATGTTACCACCCAACCCGACAGCCACTTCGTCCCCCAACGCGAGTAAATTTAAGTTTCGCGCTAATCCCATGGCGAGCACCAAACCTAAAGTCGCAAGAGGCCACAGTTGCAGCCACTGCTGAGAATCTACCGCAGAGAGTGAACCCGTTAACCAATGCAACACGCTGTAAGCCATGTCATCTGCCAAGATTACCGACGCACGAGTCAACCCTATCAGTAGCGCACTGATGGCAATGCCCGCTAACACCAAACGCAACGGGTGAGAACGCGCAGAGAAAAAACCGCCCAACAACATGACCGCACCACCACTTAGTAGCGCGCCGAATACTGCGTTGATGATTGGGTTCAATTGACTAAAGAATGGTGCGCCGATGGAGGCCAAGGCCATAAAACACGCCGCACCAGCATTAATGCCGAGAATGGATGGCGACGCCAAAGGGTTGCGAGTTAACCCTTGCATCAGCACTCCGGATACCGCAAGCGAAGCGCCAATTAATAACCCAGCATAGGTACGAGGCGCACGCAGCGTCGCGAGGATTTGATGCAGCATATTGCCCTCATCAAACGCAAACCAATAGCTTGTCAGATCATTAACGCTCAAAGAAAAGTTGGACCAGCCAATCATTGAGGCTGCATAGCCTGAGAGCGTACACAACGCCATAGCACAGACAAACAAGCTCGCTTTCCAATGCGATTTGCTAACCGAAGACGCGCTTTCCGAGCTTATCGCCGCACTCATGAGCGCTCCAATAACGCTTCAAGGTTGCGGGCAATTTCTTCCGCCGCCAACATGCCACGATTTAATGACCACAGCTCCGGAGAGACTTCGACCAGTTGTCGCTTTTTCGCCGCAGTTAACAGCTTAAATAATGGATTTTTGCGCCATTCATCCACGACATTTGGTTGAGAGTAAAGTCCAACTAGTAACCAATCAGGGTTGGTTTTTAGTAAAAGTTCGAAGCTGGTTGGGATATACGCATTGCGCTCATATGGAGCCAGCGGGCTTTGGATGCCTAGAGTGCTCAAAACGCCACCAGCGTAAGAAACCGGGCTATGCAGCCACATCCCTTTGTCGGAAACCACACCAAACTGAATGGTTTCTTGTGTCGAAAAATGCTGTTTGAACTCTGCCATGGTCTGTTTGTGCTGCTCAATGCGTTGCGTCATTTGCGCTTGCTTGCCAATCGCCACGCCGATTTTCTGTGCAGATTCGAGGTTTTCTTGATATGTCTCACCACGACTTTTTAGTAGCAAGGTTGGCGCAATTCGCTGCAAATCTTGATAAATCGCGCGATGACGTTCTGCATCGGCAATGATCAAATCAGGCTTGAGCACCGCAATCGCCTCTAAACTCGGTTGTGAGCGCATGCCGACCGATTGCCAAGGCTCAATCTTGTCACGAACAGCAGGGATGACTCGTGTGGCATCGTTGTCATCGGCAACGCCTACCGGTGAGACATCGACGGCCGCCAGAGCGTCCACAAACGAAAACTCCAAAACCACAATACGTTGAGGTATCGCTTCTAGCTCAAAAGTGCCTTGCTCATCTTGCACGCTGCGCGCCTGAGAAAATGCGCTAAATGACATCAAAGCTGAGCTCAACAGCATCAGCAAAACGGTTGAAAAGTGTTTGATCGTAAATTGTTTTTTATTTTTCATCTTGCTTTTTTCCAGTGCTAAGAGTTTTCCAGTACCTAAGATCGGCAAAGTCGCCAAGGTAAATTGGCGACTTTTCTTTTCAAACTCGGTGAACGAAACGCTTAAAAGTGATAGTTCAGATCCAGTGTGTAAGAGCGTCCTGGAGCTGGGTACCGACCAACTGGGCTGGTATCAATCCCACGGAAGTAATACTCCTCGTCAAACAAGTTGTTCACCGCAACATTCATGCGTAACTTGCCTTTGTCGTCTTTGTATAAATCCGTCCCCAAGTTGAAGTTCCACACCATGTAAGACGGCACTTTGCCCGTTGCACCTGTTGCGTCTTCGGCACTGGTGTTGGCGTTATCGGTATACGAATCACTGAAGTAGAAGCCCGATAGAGTGGTGTCCATGCCGTAAAACGCGTAGGTCGCATCCCAACCAAGTTGATGTTTAGAGGTGTAAGGCAGCTGGTTACCTTTATTCGCACCTTCTTCTTCAAGCGTGGCATCGAGGTAGTTGTAACTTGCGCCCAAGCTCAGAGCAGGTAGAACTTCAGGCACGTAACGAGCAGAAAGTTCTAAACCTTGGTGAAGTGTTTTTCCGATGTTATCGAAGGTCTGCGTTGAGCTCTGCCATTGCAGTTGGTCTTCAAAATCGATGCGATAAAGTGCAGCGTTAAAGCTGGTCGCATCTTGGGTGTAACGCGCGCCGACTTCGTAGTTCCAAGCCAGTTCGCTGCCTTCTTCACCCAAGCCTCGGATGTAGGCAATTTGTGGCGCACGAAGCGATTTTTGCGCGTTCGCATACGTTACCCACTGATCGGTCACGTTGTATGCCACCGTCAAACCCGGCAGCCATTCGGTCACCTTGTTGTCTGCCGTTTGCTTTTTACCGCGATCGGTAAACGTCATGCGAACCGATTCAACACGCAGCCCTGGCGTTACCTTCAACGTATCATTGAACAAGCCAATCTCGTTGCTAACGTAACCAGCAAACGCATCCGTATCTAAATGCCAATCACGCGGCACTTTGGTTGCGCCACCAGCGATTGGAGTCTGAGTGAGTTTGTAGTCAATGTCTTCGTTAACATAACGAGTACCCACGATCCAGTTTTGGGTAACGGATTTGCCTTCACCAAAATACATCGCCATTTTCGGCTCTATGCCGTACACGGTAAATTCACGTGGAGAGGTACGAACGTCCGTCGCAGGCAGAGCCGGATCCGCCCAATGGCCACCCGCACTGTTAAAGCCCCACTTGAAAAGACGCTCTGATTTGTGACCAAACGTGAGCACTTCTAGCTCGGCACTGTCGGCAAATGGCAAATCGTGGATGTACTTAACACTCCAGCGCGTCGACTTACCTTCATAATCATCGTAAGGACGTTTCGATTGATGACGATCTTGCTCGTAATCTTGTGGCGAAAGTGCGCCCGGCATTTGCGTTTCAGCATCGTAACGTTGCAGGAATGCTTGAATCTCTTGAGTATCACTCAGTAGCCACTGTGCTTTAGCTTGAAAGTTCTTCACGTCCGTATCGGAATGTTCACGGAAGCTTTCGCCTTTTAGAAAGTTACCTTCCAACTGCAGCGCGAATGTGTCGCTTAACCAGCCACCCGTGCGTAGGTAAAAATCATTCAGCGGCGCATCACCACCGTCAAACACGGTAAGGCGGTTGCTGATTTCAGTTTGCCAAGTGTGTGGAATCGGTTTGGTCACTAGGTTGATCACACCACCGACGTTGTTTGGACCGTACTGCACTGCGGCACCACCGCGTACAATGTCAATACGATCAAGCATCGACAGCGTTGCTGGGAAGATAGACTGACCAGTATGACCGTATGGCGCGAGCGTTAGCGGCACACCATCCATCAAGAACTGAGCATGACCACTGCGGCTCGCTTTCAAACCACGTACGGAAATGTTAGGCAAAACGCCCGTTCCGCTTTCATCCTGAACTTTAATACCCGGAACGCGCTGTAGCGCATTATCAATCGAACCCGCTGCGGTTTTCTCAATTTGATCACGGGTAATGACAGTACGAGCACCAGGGTACTCTTTGACGTCTTCAATGTCAGAGTTGCCAATCACGCTGCCAGTGACAACCACCGTTTCCATCACGGTGGTTTCGTTTTTTGCGGCAGGAGCGGCAACCGCGCTCATGGAGGTGGCAGAAGCGATAGCAATCGCGAGCACACTGTAAGTGGTAGACAAACCAGCACGTACACGCACTTTACCATCCAAATTCTGGTAAGACATTAAGGTCTCCTTTGCGAGAAATTGAGCCTCGGGCAGAACATTTCCCGTAGGCTCTCGGGGCTAAAACATCCTCAATAAGAGGCAAAAATCGGCTAACGTGCGCCAACTACGCACAACAAGCCTAGAACTGGTATCCGTAGCTAAGCATGAACTCGGCTGGTGCGCCGTAGCCAATCTGGTTTAGGCCAGACGTGCCGTTTGTTGCGCCAAGAATGTATTTCTCATCCAAAATGTTGTAAGCGTTCGCTTGGATCTTGTGACGACCAGTGGTGTACGCCGCCATCAAATCCACCGTGGTGTAATCGCCAAGTGCGACGGCTTCGTCGTTACCTGCATAACGGTCGCCCACGTATTTCACGCCGCCCCCCAAACGCCAGTTGTCATCCAATTGGTAAGTGCTCCAAAGGGAGAACAAGTGGTCTGACACATCGTTCGGCTTTTTGCCTGTGGCTTTGTCTTCCGCATCCAAGTAGCTGTAACCCAAAGAGATGTCCCACTGTTTGGTGATTTGACCGCGAGCTTCTAGCTCAATGCCTTGGTGACGTACTTCAATTTTGTCGATGACATCGCCGTCTACGTTGGTTTGTGGCTGCTCTTGGTCGATCTGGAACAGTGCCGCATTCAACATTAATGCGTTATCCAGCAGGTACGCTTTCGCCCCCACTTCTTTTAGGTCTGTATGGAAGAATTCCGCCAACTTTGGATTGATGTAGATGCCTGCGTACGGCAACTGCCAAGAGCGCGCTAAACTGGCGTAAACGGAGGTGTCGTAATTGATGCGGTATACCAAACCAGTGCGGTAGCTGACTTTGTCATCGTCCAATTTTTCCTTTCCTGCGCCCGCTTTTTGCTGTTCGAGATCCATCGAGTCGTAACGCACATTACCGATCACAGAAAGGTCGCCCCACGTGTACACATCTTGCACGTACACACCCGTGGTTGTGGTGGTATTGTCACGGAATGGTTTGAAGCCCGGATCGGGTGTTGGGCCCACAACTGGGTTGTAGATATTTTGCGGAGGAAGCGTTTTGTCACTTGCCAACGTCAGGTCGATATCAATTTGGTTGAAATCCGCGCCCAACATCAATTGGTTGTCGTTGGTTTCCCAAATCAGCTCAGATTGCAAAGTGGTTGTAGTACGAGGATCGTAGCCAAAGTTATTCACGGTTTGAGACACTTCATTGCCCGTCACTTTGCCCTGACGCGTGCCTTTTTGCTCAAGTTCGATATGGTTGAACGCCGCTCGGTTGTTCCATACCCATTGATCACTCAAACGCCATTCGTAGTCCACTGCAACGCGAAGACTGTCCGACTCCTGATAATCGTTCGTGCCACCAAAGTAAGTACTCACTGGCAAATCAACTGGCTTGCCATTTTTTGATGGCACACCACGATATGGCACTAATTCTTGATGGGCGTATTCAACGTCAATATCAATCGTGTGACCGTCCGCTGGCAACACTCGAATGGTCGGCGCGATGAAGAAATCGTTCGAATCAACATGATCGACGTAAGAATCGGCCTGACGGTATTCCAAGTTAATACGTCCGTTGACCTTGTCAGAAAATGCCATTGAGCTGTCGACTTGACCAACATACTGGCTGTTGCTGCCCACACTGCCTTTTACGTGGGTGAAGTTATCGCCGTTAGCGCGCTTCGTCACCAAGTTGATGATGCCACCTGCCGAGCCACGGCCATACAGCGCGCCTGCCGGGCCTTTCACAATTTCAACGCGCTCAACGTTCGCCAAACTGCGGTAAGACTGCAACGTACCGTCGTCTCGCATGCCGTCACGGTACATATCATTGAGTGAATCAAAACCACGGATCATGAACTGATCGCGGCTGCCTTCACCCAAGGTGTTATTGACCCCAGCCACCCCATCTAACGCATCCACTAAGCGCACCGCGCCGCGATCTTGCATTTCTGTTTTGGTCACCACCGAGACCGCTTGCGGCACATCAAGCCACTCGACGTCCGTTTTGGTGCCCGATTGAGGCATATGTTCAGCGTAACCTTCGTACTGGTGTCCGTAGACTTGAATGGTTTCGGTTGCCGATGGGGTTGAGTTTGTCTCTTCTGAAGCCACTGCGCTTGGTACCACTAGTGAAGAACCAATCGCGACCGCCAAAGGGGTCAGGGTCAATAATTTATTCATTCCATAATTCCGTTTAGTTGTTATAAAGCCAACGGATAGAAATAAGAACAAATATTATTTACATTTGCAATATTAATTTTATGCTCTATATTTATTTACCCTAAAAACACAAGCAACAACAAAAAATCAAACACAATAACAATAAAGACCAAACCTTCTGCCCCGTAGCCTCGCGAGAGGCACACTGGAAGCCGACTGTGAGCAGACAGTATCAACGTTAGGAAATGTTAGAAAATTAGGAAAGCTCATGAAATCTACGATGATTATCGTAAGTCATGTCGTTAATGATGCAGTCACTCACGGCTTCGTGCCTGCAGCTAAAGCGATGGACCTCCACGTCGTTCTTATCACCGATCACAAGCTCAGCCATTTAGAACTGGCAAGTCGTGATAGTCACTTTAATCCGGATACCATTCTAGAGTGCGATGTCTTCAATCCCTTGGAGATCATCGAAACCATCACTGAGAATGAGTTAAAACCCGACGCTATTTTCAGCAATAGTGATCACTTACAAACTTCCACCGCCATATGCGCACAATTTTTTGGTCTACCGGCCAAAGATTGGTCTGTCACGTTAAAGGCCAAAAACAAACACTTAACTCGACAAGTGTTGAATGAAAAAGCCCTACCCAACACACAAAGCTGTTTGTTGCACCGACATTCGAATGTGGCATTAGGCATGGCCTTCCCTGTCGTAGCAAAACCCAAAGAAGGCGTGGCGAGTTTGGATGTGCAGCGCTGTGACACCCAAAGCGAGCTCGACGCATACTGCGATGCGTTTTGGCAAAAACACCCAAACGCCGCCATTCTGGTGGAGCAATTCCTTCAAGGGCCGTTGGTTACGCTAGAAACTTTAGGAGATGGTGAGCGCCTTATCGCCGTGGGCGGTTTTGATGTGTCGCTCTCTGAACCGCCTTACTTTATCGAAACGGCCGCAGACTGGAACGGACTAAACTGCATTGCTCACCGAGAAGCTTGCTTGGCTCAACTGAAAGCGTTCGGCGTTGGCTTTGGAGTTTGCCACAGCGAATTTATCATCACGGAAAACGGCCCAGTTCTGGTGGAAATTAACTACCGCAGCATTGGGGACGGTCGCGAATTCTTGCTCAACAATCTCGCTCACTTCGGTTGGTTTAGCACAATTTTGGGTCTGCATTTGGGCCGAAGATTGGACGGCGATTACCAAATTCATGGCTCAGCACACGTGCACTATGTGGTTGCGGAGCACAGTGGTGTGATTGATGGAGATTCGACCTCCTTCATCCAACACGATGGCGATGTCATCACCCAGCAACAGGTACTAAAAACCGCGGGAGAACTCTTCCAACAGAGTTATTCCAACAAGGATTATCTCGCCCGAATTTCGATTGTCTCGCCATCGGGGCGAAACCTCGACCAAGCACTGCAGAACGCGCTTAACAATTTCAATCTAGCTCCGACTCGCGAGGTGGCAGCATGAATCACAACGCTTTATACCTAACCCAACGATTGATCGATACTTGCCTGCGCGAAGACATGTTTGGCATTTTATCGAACGCCAAGTTCAGTAGCGCCGCACCAAAAGGGGTAATTGTTCCTCAACGCGAGCAAGTCTGGCTAACCTTTGATAATCCGGATTTCACGCTCTATTTACCTGTTGTGCCAACGTATTACATGCAGCATTGGTGTTACGGCCAAACCAATGGCGAAGCGCCGCTAGGTTGGTGGGTGGAGAAAAATGGCCAAGTCGAGCATCAGCAGCATTATCAAGAGTGGATTGCGCTACTAACGACACTTGCGCATGAGAGCTCTCACGAATTGTTGGCGGGGTATCTTCAAGAACTGGAATGCGCAGAGAAACACAAAGCACTGTGTGACCAAGCGTTTCGTCACCACGCCGACCACATTTCTCAACCAATATCCAAGCTTGGCTCTTGGCATAAAAAGCTACTGCTTGCCGACCAGATTGCTTCTTACCTTGACCACCCGTACTATCCAACTGCGCGGGCGAAGTTTGGTCTGAGCGATGAAGACCTTGCTAAGTACGCGCCCGAGTTCGCACAAAGCTTTGCTCTGCATTGGATTGCGATTGAAAAATCACTGGTGACATTAACCAGCGAACAACCTGATTGCTGGCCAACAATGGAGCAAGTGGGGCTTCCTGCTGATTTTGCACTGAGCCACGTACTGTTCCCTGCGCATCCGCTCACCCTTCGCTCTTTAGAAGCCTTACCCGAAGGCATGATAGAAGCGCCGTTTATGTACCTAGACGTGACGCCAACGCTTTCCGTTCGTACTGTGGTCGTCAACGACGCGCCGCATATTCACATCAAAGTTCCGCTGATCATGCGATCGCTAGGCACGAAAAACATTCGCTTAATCAAGCCTTCAACACTGTATGACGGCCACTGGTTTGAACGCCTACTCAGCCACCTTGAGCAAACGGACGCCGACTTAAACACTCGCTTGTTCCATTGCAACGAAAAACACGGTGGACACGTCGGTGAGGATAAAACCTTCGCGTACATCGTACGTGAGTACCCACTTACTCATTGCAAAGACAAAGCGTTAGTTCCGGTTGCCGCACTGGCAAGCCCAATGCCTGACGACCGCTTGTTCTTAGAACATTTGGCAGAGCAGTACTATCAACAAGATACGCTGGCGTGGTACCAAGATTACGTCGACCTATTATGCCAAGTGCACCTCACCTTGTGGCTTCGTTATGGCATCGCATTGGAGTCCAACCAGCAAAACGCCATCGTTGCATTTGATCAACAGGGCAAAATGACGCTCGCGATGAAAGACAACGACGCGGCGCGAATTTGGCCTGAGCGCTTTCACTTTGCTACAGAGCATGCTGCCCAAAAACACGGCGTAGGAACAACTCCCGTGGATTGTGATGAACTGCTCGACCAACGCATCAAAGTCGACAATGAATTGGCGCTCGGTCAGATGTTTACCACCATCACATTACAACTGGATATTGCAGCGATTGTAGAAGCCATGGCTGCGAAGGGCATTGCCTCTTCAGCATCGCTTTACGCCATCGTGGCCAAAAGCATTGCAGAGCAACTCAACCGATTAGAAGGCGAAGGGTTAGAGACAAAACTGGCACGCGAGTTACTGCAAGAAGCACCTGATTTGTACGCCAAGTACTTGTTGAGCTCTGGCAGTTTGCTCTCGAAAGAAGCCTCTGGCGCGAGCGACATCAATAAGTTCTATGGTTTGTCGGCTCCGAACTTCTTGCTGCTTTCTAGCGAAGAAGCGCAACGCGCCTACTTAGAAGCCATCAAAAAAAGCGTACGTTAAACGATTATGACCAAACTCATCTACAGTGTGTTGTTGTGCCACTTTATCGCTGCGTTTGCCGCGTTAGGTATGCCGCTATTTCTACCCGTCGTGTTGCCAACGTTAGGCGCAAGCATTGATGCAGACTGGGCAGGTGTGTTGTTTATCCTACCCACGTTTTGTACTGCGTTGGCAGCGCGATTTTGGGGCAACTTTGCTGATCGCTACGGTCGCCGCCGCTCACTCTTGCGCGCGCAACTTGGCCTTGCAGCAGGGTTTGCGCTGTGCGGCTTGGCAGACAACCTCGCCATGTTTGTGTTTGGTCTTATTGTTCAAGGAACCTTTGGCGGCACCATGGCCGCCTCGAACAGCTACTTATCTAGTCAAATTAAAGAAGCCAAAACACTCGGCAAGTCACTCAATAAAACCCAACTATCTGCTCGCTTGGCGCTGATCGTTGCGCCCATAGGGCTCGGCTGGAGCTTGTCAGAGACCAACCCGCTCAACGCATACCTTTGGTTATGCGTTTTGCCTTTAATTGCTATGGGCATCACGCTAACACTGCCTGCGGATAAACCCGCCGAACAAAACCTCGAAAAGCCAAACTCAGAATCTCAGCAAGAACAACCTGTTGCAAAGAAAAACGCAATGCATGCCATTCGCTGGATCTTCTTTGCTCAGTTCGGGTTTGCGTTTTCTATGGTGGTGACCTTTCCTTATTTCTCGCCGTTTGTGCAGCAATATGGCATCAATAACCACGCATGGATCGGTTTTATGTACGCACTGCCGCATGGCGTCTATCTGTTGCTGGCAGGCAAAATCCACGTGTTGTCAGATGGGCTGAATCGCCATCAACCGCTGCGCACGTTGTGGCTTGGGTTTGCATTGCTTGCCGTGAGCTCTGCCTTGCATTTAATTGCGTCCGAAACCGCACTCATTGCTGCGAGAATTATCTTCGGCATCGCGATGGTGTGTTGTTATCACGGATTGCATCAGCATCTTGCGAGCAATCTGGATCGCAAACTCAGTGGCAAAGTATTTTCTCGCTTTGATGCCATGTCCAAATGGGGTGGCGTGGCGGCGGGATTTTGCGCTTCTTTCATTTCTAGTTTGGGGCTACTTGAGGTTCCTTTCCTACTTTCTGCGATAGTCAGCGTAATCACCTTGATCGCACTGGTTCTCCATTCAAAATTTGGAAATCAACATGTTACAAACTCAATCCTCTCAGACTAGCGAGTTGCACGCGCATGATGTGCAGCTCAATCGTGAGAAAGCCCAACTCAACACGATAATGGGTGTTCTTAATTGTTACTTACGTGAATTTGCGCTACCGAATCAACAAGTGGAATGGCACTACCAATCGACATCGCTACCCCAAACATTAAAACGCAACTATTCCGCGCAACAACGCGTAGCCATTCATCTGTCTCAACAAAATGGCGTGCTGGTTTTGCCGATTCACTACGCGAGCAAACTGGGCAAAATCAAATTGGCAGAACTGCCGTGGGCGAAAATGCCGGGATCTGGTTGGGCGAAATTGGATGCCACGCAAACTCTTACGCTTTTGCTTAACTATCTCAAGCAGGTGTTGGCGATCCCATTTAACCATGAGCTGATCGAACAACTGGAAAATAGCGTGCTGGTTACCGAGCAGTTTCTCAACGTCGCGCCCAAATCGCATCACAACGAATTTATCGCTTCGGAACAATCTCTGATTTGGGGGCATACTTTCCATCCGACCCCGAAAAGTCGTTCGGGCGTCACCATGGATGATCTCTTGGCGTTTTCTCCAGAAGTTGGCGCGCAAGTGCCGTTGTACTGGTTTGAAGTGGATACGTCCCTACTTGATGTGCTGAGTTCTGACGGAGAAGCTAACCCTGCGCAGCGCATGCTACAACAGCTCGCGCCACAACACGCCACCAGCAATGGGAAGACCCTCTACCCTTGCCATCCTTGGGAAAGCTACACCATTTTGAGCAATCCAAGCGTGAAGCGTGCCATTGAGCAAGGCAAGATCACGCCACTGGGTTTAGGTGGTGAAAAGATGCAGCCGACCTCTTCGGTTCGTACCCTCTACCACCCAGACATGGACTGGTTTGCGAAATTCTCCATCAACGTACGATTAACCAATTGCGTGCGCAAAAACGCGTGGTACGAACTCGACAGCGCCGTGCAGCTTACGTCGATTCTCAAACCGATTCGAGAAAACGAACAGCTGCACAACCCGGTGTTTAAAGTGATGACGGAGCCTTACGCCACCACGTTGAACCTTGAAAGTGTCGCTGAGCGCAATTGGGACGACAACACCAAAGCACGCGAATCGTTTGGGATTTTGTACCGCGAAAATTTCTCGCTGAGCGAAGTCGACATTTTAAAACCAACCCTCGCTGGCGCTCTGTTTGCTTACGACAAAAACGGCAACAGTTGCATTGCTCAACGCCTTAAAAACAAAGCGCGTACAACGCAAAATCGCTATTCCGACATCGCGACACTGTGGTTCGAACGCTATTTGCATTGCCTGATCCCAGGTGTGTTTAACTACTACTTCAAACACGGGGTAGCATTTGAGCCACATTTGCAAAACACCCTGATTGGCTTTGAGCAAGAGATGCCGTGTTGTGTTTGGATTCGTGATTTGGAAGGCACTAAATTACTGCCGGAGTTCTGGCCAGCAGAAACATTAACTGATTTGTCTGAACGCGCGCGACAATCGGTTTACTACAGTCGCGAACAAGGCTGGAATCGCATCGGATACTGCACCTTTATCAACAACATCAGCGAAGCGATTTTCTTCATCGCAGAAGGTGATGAGCCACTAGAGCAAACGCTGTGGAATGCGGTGCAAAGTGCCATTGCGCGTTGGCAATCAGTGAATGGAAAACAGCCGGAACTAGAAGCGTTGCAGAATGGCGGTCACTTCCCAAGCAAAAATAATTTCACCACGCGTTTGATGCAAAAAGCCGATAAGGAGTCGGGCTATACCCAAGTCGCCGCGCCTTGGCAGCAACACGAAAAAGGAGCGCAACATGTCTAATTCACTCTCCCTACCGACACGCGTTAGCCAGCAAGTTCACACGCTCGCACAGCAGCAAAATCAACCCTTGTGCGCGTACGTGTATGACCTAAAAGCCTTAGGAGAACACATCAAACAACTGCGTCACGTTTTGCCGAAAAATGTCGAGCTATTTTACGCAGCCAAAGCCAATCCATCAGGCCCTATTCTCAAAACGCTCGCGCCGTATGTCGATGGTTTTGAAGCGGCATCTGGCGGGGAGTTGACACACCTCCACCAGCAACAACTCGATAAGCCATTGATCTTCGGTGGCCCAGGAAAAATGCCAAGTGAATTGCAACAAGCGATTGAGCTGGATGTTGATGCAATTCATGTCGAAAGCCTCACCGAGCTGCAACGCATTGGAGCAATAACCGAGCGCCTCAACCGCCCTGCTTCGATCTTTTTGCGTATGAACATTGATATTGGCGACATCACGCTCAGCAAGTTGGCGATGGGCGGCAAGCCAACTCCTTTTGGTTTGGACGAGTCCGAACTGAGTAATGCTTTAATGTTGCTGCGCGATTTCCCGCAAGTGTCACTGAAAGGTTTCCATTTTCACTTGATGTCGCATCAGCTTGATGTTGAACGTCACTTAGCGTTAATGCAGCGCTATTTCCAAGTCGTGAAAACGTGGCAACAAGAGTTTGAACTCGGTGAGCTGATGATCAACTTGGGCGGCGGCATGGGCATCAACTACCAAAACCCTGAGCAACACTTTCCGTGGATGGAGTTTTGCGACAAGTTGGAATTCCTCATCGCTAAAGAGCAAGTGCAACATTGGACACTGCGTTTTGAATGCGGACGGTTCATCACGGCGGCATGCGGTTATTACGTAATGGAAGTGCTGGATATTAAGCAAAATCTTGGCGAAAACTTTGTCATCGCACGCGGAGGAACCCACCATTTCCGCACGCCAGCAGCGCAGAGCCATGATCATCCATTCGTCATCCTGAAAAGCGAGCAACACCATGAGATTTCTCATCCAATTCAGCATGCACAAGCGACCTTTGTCGGCCAGCTTTGTACGCCCAAAGATGTGCTGGCACGCAATCAACACGTCGCCCACGTCGATATTGGTGATTATGTTGTGTTTACCTTAGCGGGCGCGTATGCGTGGAACATCTCCCATCAAAACTTCTTGATGCATGAACCGCCGATCTTCTACTATTTTTAAACGGCATACTTCGCTTCATTCAAGCCCCCAATCATTGGGGCTTTTTTATTCCATCTCAGCACAAATTCATTGCCATTAACCGCTTTGCGAAATAGCAATAATGCGTTTTATCAGCTCGTCGGGTTCCATCTTGGGATTGCGGTAAAAACGGAAGATTTCCGAGTTTATCGCTTGCTGAGCAACCGGATTGACCGCCATCGAATCAATCATACTCGGCACAGCGAGGTTGTGTTTAACGCCGTAATGAAAATCTTGATATGACTGGACCTGACACGGATTAAAATCGCTGATGTCGATATCGGTGCGTACCGGAATCGAGCCTTTTACCTTATTGAACTTGGCTTGAAACTCGACGTCTGCCAGCGCGCTTGCGGTTTGCTGAGCAGCCTCGGCAGAAAACGACTTGCTCGACATAAACACCAAACTGTCCATGTTGTAGAGGAATACACCATCGCTGTCCGGCGTTGGGTAACAGCCGACCTCTTGCGGAACCGAGACTTGATTGGCGAGCAGCTCACCCAAAATCCAATCACCGCCGATTTGAAACAGCGCTTGACCGTCGGCTAACGCTTGGGTCGCCGTATCCCACTTACTGTCGGGTAATTGGTTGTCGATCAACAAACTCAGGCGGCGAAATTGCGTCAACGCTTGGCGCAGGGTATCGCTGTCGATGCTGTCTCGCTCAAGTTTAACCATTGCATTGGTGTAGAACTCAACGCCGCCAGTGGAGATCACTAAGTTCTCGAAAAGTTGGGCGACTTGCCACGGCTGCTCACCGACTGCGATCGGCACGATGTCATTTTGCTTGGCGAGCTCCATGGCAGCGAACATCTCTTGCCAGTTTTTCGGCGCGGAAAGATTCAGTTGTTTAAGTAGCTTGTGATTGACCCACAACCAGTTCAAACGGTGCAGCGTCAGTGGCAACGCAACGTAGCCATTCTGCGTCTTGTTGATTTCGATAGACAGCGGGTAGAGCACCTCATCCCAGCGCTGCTCATCGGCAACCGCGCTAACGTTGTGTAAAATGCCGATGGCATCCCAAGCTTTAATACTTGGCCCTTCGATTTGCGCGAAGCTCGGTGGATTACCCGCCAGCGCGCGTGCTTGCAGTACCGTCATCGCGCTGTCGCCGCCACCGCCTAGCACCGGGCTTTGCAGCAGTTCAATGTCGTGTTGTTTCAGCTGCGCTTTAAGGGTTTGCAGCGCTTGCTGTTCGCCGTCAGAAGTCCACCAATGTAAAAACTCTACTTCTTGTGGCGGTTCAGCGTGAGCGAAGCAAGGGGCAAGCAGCAATGGGAACAAGAATGCCAGTTTGTTCATAGTCAGTCTCTCGGGAAAGTCAGCGTGGCGCAGAGGCCGCCAAACTGAGAATGGCTCAGCGACAAACTGCCGCCGTGAGCCTTTGCAATGCTCTGTGAAATGGTTAACCCCAAGCCACTGCCTTCTTTATCGTTGCTAGCGCGGAAGTAAGGGTGGCAGAGCTTTTCTAATAACAGCTCGTCAACGCCATCGCCGTGATCTTCAATTTCAATCTGGATCGATTCAGGGCTTTCACTCAGCGTAATGTCCGCTTGATGGCCGTATTTAAGCGCGTTATCGACCAGATTCTGAATGCAGCGCTTAATCGCTAGTGGTTTACCGGCAAAGTGGGTGCGGATTTCGCCGTGGATACGAATCGAGTCCGGCGCATCGGCGATATTGGCGGAGATGTGCTGGATCAGTTGGGTGACATTGATCGGCTCGATTTCCTCGTGGATATCGGTCTCTTTAATGCATTGCAATGCGCCTTTGACCATCAAATCTAGGTCGTTACTCAGGCGGGTAAAACGCTCTCGGTCGGCGTCGTCATCCAGCATTTCCGCTCGTAGTTTTAGGCAGGCAATTGGCGTTTTCAGATCGTGGGAGATGGCGCTGAACAGCATTTCGCGGTCTTTAATGTGGCTGTCGATGCGTCGATTCATTTTATTAAACGCACGTACCGCCGCTTTCAGTTCGTTACTGCCTCGCTCAGACACTTCGGGCACGTCTAATCGGCTCGACATCAGGGTTGCGGCTTTTGCCAGCTCGCGAATTGGTTGAATTTCTTTGCGGACAATAAACCAAGTACACAGCAACAGCATTAGCGCGGACAGCAAAAGCGTCAACCATTGGCGCAGCTCAAAATAGTTGGTTTCCAGATTAATGTAAGGTGCGGGCAGCACCGCCGCGAGATAAAACCATTCGTTCTGTGCTACTTCGACCTGCATCACCAGAATGGGTGGATTGAGGTCACCAAACGAAAGCGAATAATGCGCCCACAATAGTGGCAGTTCGTCGATAGGTAGCTCGTTGTTGAATACCTTGAGTTTGTCGCGCTGGGTGAACTCTACCTTGATGTTAGGAATGCCGCTCAGCTCGCTTTCCAATACCTCGCGAACTTGGTTGATGACTAGGGTTTTGCGTTCGCTTTCCGGTAGCGGGTCGACATCAATCTGGTGATTGTTGAGTGAGACGAAAAAGCGTGTGCCGCCCATGTTGCGTAGTTGATTGAGCACCAAGTGGCGATATTCAGAGGGCAGGGTTTGAAAGAAGGCGATGGTGGAAGAGGCGCTTAGCGCGAGGCTTTTGACCGTGGTGCTAAGGCCTTCTTTGTCTCGCTCGCTGGCATGCTGATACCAGATAATCCCGGATAATACCTGCGCCAGAATGATCACCAGCAACAAGAACACACTGGTACGAACGACCAGTGATCCCGTCCAGCGTTTAATTCTCATAGTGCACGTCCGTGGTCAGCATGTAGCCTTTATTGCGCACCGTTAGGATCAGCGAGCGGTCTTTATCTTCAAGGTGATGACGTAAGCGGCTGATTTGCACGTCGATGCCGCGTTCAAACGGGTCGGCATCGCGTCCCCAAATTTCGCGGGCAATATCATCACGCGACAGGATCGACTGAGCGTGGTTGACGAACAAACCGAGCAGTGACAAGTCGGCCCCACTGAGCTGTTTGACCTCTCGGCTGACGATATGGGTAAGCTGGCGGGTGACGGTATCTAACACCCAATCATCAAAACGCACTTTACGCGTCAGTTTGGTATTGGCGGTGGATTGGCTGCGTCTAAGGATGGTTTTGATGCGTGCGAGCAGTTCACGCGGGCTGAATGACTTGGTGATGTAGTCGTCAGCGCCCATTTCTAGCCCGGCGACTCGGTCGGCTTCTTCGGTGACGGCAGTCAGCATGATGATCGGAATGTCGGAGTTTTTGCGCAGTTTCTGGCACAGGGTAAAGCCGTCTTCACCGGGCATCATAATATCGAGGATGATCAAATCAGGGTGGTGATCGTTGAGCCGTTGCCACATCACACCGCCGTTTTCTGCGCAGAGCACCTCAAACCCAGCGCGACCAAGGTAATCCGACAACGCTTCGCGAAGGTCGAGGTTGTCATCAACGACCAGTATCTGCTTGTTTTCCATCCTTCTCTCTCCCACCTCTCGTTGGCTAATATGATGCATTTTTAAGCGCTCACGTACAATCGAGCTGACTGCAATTCTCACTTCTTGGTACGAGAGATTTGTAAGTAGCCTCTTACAAACTGATTGCCTTTTGTAACCTTGGGCGCCGCCTTGCTCGCTATGATCATCCTGACCTTACGTGAAACAACATGACCTGAAGGAATCAGGTCCTACAACACTGGCATTCGTCAGGAGGAAACCATGTTTGCAAGTATATTTGGACAACTACAAAAAATAGGGCGGTCGTTGATGCTGCCTGTGGCGGTGTTACCGGTGGCCGGCTTGATGCTGGGGATTGGTAATGCGGGGTTTGCGTTTATTCCAGACGCGGTCAACAAAGTGATGCTCGCCGCCGGTGAAGGCGTGTTCGGCAACATGCAGTTGATGTTTGCGGTCGGTGTGGCGCTCGGGTTATCAAAAGGTAATGACGGTGCCGCGGCGCTCGCTGGCTTAGTTGGCCTAATTATTATGAACGCATCGCTCGGTATCGTGACAGGCTTGCGTGGCTTAGAAACTGACGCCACCATCATGGGCGTTGAGACGCTGCAAACCGGGGTGTTTGGCGGCATCTTTATCGGCGCGGTCGCGGCAATCATGTACAACCGCTTCTACAACATCAAACTGCCGGAATATTTGGGCTTCTTCGCGGGTAAGCGATTTGTGCCAATTGTCACCGGTCTATCGGCGATCGTTGTTGGTGCGATTCTCGCGTTTGCATGGCCACCTGTCGGACAACTTCTTGATGCATTTTCTCATTGGGCAGCGTACCAAAACCCTGTTCTCGCGTGGGCGGTTTACGGCGCAGGCGAACGTTCATTACTCCCGGTTGGTTTGCACCACATCTGGAATGCGCCGTTCTTCTTCGAAGTCGGCAGCTATGTAGACCCAGAAACCGGTAAAGAGTTTACCGGTGAGCTCACTCGCTTCTTCGCGGGCGATAAAACCGCGGGGTATCTGTCTGGTGGCTTTATGTACTCCATGTGGGCGCTACCAGCAGCGGCACTGGCGATTTACCACTGCGCGTCTCCAGAGCGTAAGAAAATCGTCGGCGGTTTGATGATGTCTGCGGCGTTGACCTCTTGGTTAACCGGTATCACAGAGCCAATCGAATTTACCTTCTTATTCGTCGCCCCAGTGCTGTACGTAATCCATATTTTCCTAACTGGTATTGCGTTTGCGATCACCGCATTTTTGGAAATCAAACACAGTACGGACTTTGCGCACGGCGCGATCCAGTTCTTCCTTTACTACCCAATGTCGAGCAACGCGTGGATGTTCATCATCATCGGTCCAATCTGGGCGACGCTGTACTACGGCTTGTTCCGCTTCCTAATTGTGAAATTGGATCTGAAAACGCCGGGCCGTGAAACCGACATTGCAGAAGAGAAGATTGCCGGACAGCCTGATGAAATTGCGGTGGATGTAGTAGCGGCATTGGGCGGCAAAGCCAACATCAAGTCAGTCGATGCGTGTATCACTCGTCTGCGTGTCTCGGTGAAAGACATTGCCAACGTTGATGTTGCTAAGCTAAAAGCGCTCGGCGCGCGAGATGTGTTGGTAATTGGCGACAGTTTACAAGCGATTTTCGGCACGCAGTCTGACTCAATAAAGTCAGAGGTGCACAGCGTACTCGCCACCTCCTGATCTTACCTCCCCCAATCTAGGTAAGATTTGCCAACCTCCTTGTGAGGTTGGCTTTTTCGTTTTCGGAGGTAAAAAGAGAAGCCAATAACCAGCTCTACTTCGCCGCCGCGTTGGTTAAATTGCCCAGCACGCCGCTGATTTTGTTCAATACCTCGTCACAGCCTTCAATATGATGGCGCTGCTTTAAATACATCGGATCGTTGTAAGCTAACCACGTTTTGCCTTCAGCATCTTCATACACCAACACTTTTTGGGGTAAATCGAGCGCCACTTCCTGCGCACAGATCATCAGTGGCGTGCCCACTTTAGGGTTCCCAAACACGATAACTTCGGTTGGTCGCAACGTCATATCGACTTTCGTGGCATTCTCTTGATGGTTAATGCGCGCAAAGACGTTCAACCCTTTTTCTTGCGCGATAGCGACAAATTTATCCGCCGTATCTTTTGCTGAATGCGTGCTCGCAACGGTTACCACACCCTCACCAGCCAACGCACTCAATGACGTCAACGCCACTACCAACCCGATGATTACTTTTTTCATTTGTCGTCCCTTCCTCTCTCTGAGTCGAAAACTAGATATAGAAAAACCAAGTGTAGGAAAACTATAGAAGTCAGATTCCGCTATCGCGAATTGCACTCTACCCACTCAAGAGTCGACCGTGTAACACGGATTAATTGATTCAGATTAATAAAGCGTTAACTAGCTGAGCATCAAAAGCGTGAAATACGTAACATTTACAGCCAATTTTAGTAAGAAAGAGAAAAATAGTGACACGCGATCAATTTGAGTTATTAGCACCCGGTGGTGATTTAGATTCCATCAAAGCCGCCATTGCCGCTGGCGCCGATGCAATTTACTGTGGGCTCGACCGCTTCAATGCTCGTAACCGAGCGACCAACCTCACCTTAGATAACTTAAATGGCGTGTTAACGTTGGCCCATCAGCACAGCTGTAAGATTTTCCTAACGTTGAATGTGCTGATTTTAGAAAGTGAAATTCCAGCGATTGTTCGCTTACTCAGCCAACTGAACACCACCAAAATCGATGGCGTGATCGTGCAAGATCTCGGTCTGGCCTACATTCTCAAACATCACTTTCCCGATTTGGATGTGCACGCTTCAACGCAACTAAACACGCATAACGAAGGCCAGATCCTCTTTCTCAACCAGCTCACCGCAAGCCGAGTAAACTTATCTCGCGAACTTAACATCGATGAAATAAAACATCTGGCGCAATTTGGTCGCGAGCACAACGTAATGATGGAAGTGTTTGTCCACGGCTCATACTGCATCGGATTCTCCGGAATTTGCTATATCAGTTCCGCTCGCAATGGTGCATCAGGTAACCGTGGACGCTGCAGCCAACCTTGTCGCGAACAGTACGAAACGACCAAAACGGGCAACAACTACCCACTCAATATGAAAGACAACTCCGCCTTTGGGGACTTGAAAGCGCTTGCCGATGCTGGCGTGTATTCATTAAAAGTGGAAGGACGAATCAAGAAATCGCACTACGTCTATACCGTGGTCGACAATTGGCGTCAGCAAATCGATCGCTTGTGCGAGGGTTTGGAACTCTCTGAAGACACCACCGAGTTATACACGGTGTTCAACCGCGATTTCTCCAACGCATTTTTGCAAGGTGATTTCGGCAAGGCGATGTACATCGACAACCCGCGCGACCACGCTGTAAAGCATTTTTCGAAGGTTTATCAATGTCAGTCTGCTGATGATGTGCAAGCGGTGAAAAAGAAACTCTACGACGACAAAACCGCGATCATTGAGAAAGTGGCAGAGCAAACTAAGTCGTTCGATGTCACTTCAACACAAGTATCCGGCAGCAGCTTGAAAGGGTCGATTGATGTGCCAACTCTGCCAGCGTTACCTCAACCAGACCCTCGCCAAGGTGCTCCAAAATTATCGATTCTGATCTCGTCAGCACAAGAAGCCATGCTGTGCGAATACCGCGACATTGATGTTTACTATCAGTTGCCAATGGGATTGTCTGGTGAACTGAGCGCGATGATTGAATTGTTCCAAGCCAACCCAATGCTCAAACCTTGGTTCCCTGCCATTTTGATTGGCGAAGACTACCAAGCCGCGCGCGTATTTTTGGAAACCATCCAACCTGAGTTGTCGATCACCAACAACTCAGGCGTCAGCATGATCGCAAAAGAGCTCAGCTTAGGCTGGGTGGCAGGCCCACAAATGAACACGGTGAACTCATACGCGTTTAAATGCCTTCAAGACGAGTTCGCGGCAAGTGGCGCGTTTGTTTCTAACGAGCTGAATATGAAGCAGATGCGCCATATCAAGCGTCCGAAAAACATGCGCAGCTTCTACAGCATTTATCATCCAAATACCCTACTCACGAGCCGCCAATGTTTGTTCCAACAAACCGAAGGATGCCGTAAGGTGAAGGTCAACAAAGGTTGTTTGAAACGCTGTGATAAACGCACGTCTATCATCAACTTAAAAGACAATCCTTACGTGGTGCAAAAACAGAAAGGCAGCCACAATTCAATCTACAGCGAGCACAACGTCTTAAACCTGCAAGTGCTGCACGATCTGCCGCAATTGTTTACCGATGTGTTGATCGATCTGCGTGATATCCAGACCGAAACGAAAGTCTCAGCAAGCAAACCTGAGTTGATTGACGCGTTCTTAGCTCTACTTGAAGATCACAGTGAACAAGCCGTCCAAACGCTGAATGCCATGATTCAACAAACAACCAACGCGCAGTATTTGAAGGGGTTGTAGGGTCTTATTCGAGAGTTAAACCCAAAACAGCCATAAAATCATGGCTGTTTTGGGCTTGTGTTCACTTGGAAGTGATACCAAGTAGAAAGAGCATTATGCGCGGCTGGTTTGTTTGTAGCGGTCAAAAATAACAGCAGCAAGTAATATTGCACCGCGCACGACGTATTGCGCGAATGGTGACATGTTAAGAAGGTTCATTGCATTTTCGACTGTACCCAAAATCAGCACGCCAGCAATCACGTAAGAGACTTTACCGATACCACCTTTTAGCGACACACCACCAAGGACACAGGCAGAGATAACCACCAATTCAAAGCCCACAGACGTCATAGGCTGACCACTGGTCATACGCGCCGCCAAAATAACCCCCGCCAATGCCGAGATAAAGCCAGACACGGTGAAGATTATCATCTTAGTTTTCACGACATTCACACCCGCTAAGCGAGCCGCTTCTTCATTGCCCCCAATCGCGAGCGTGTTACGACCATAAACGGTGCGATTCAGCAAGAAAGCAAAGACTCCAAAGGTAATGATCGTCAACCAAATAGGCGTTGGAATACCAATGAATGATGAGTTACCCAGTGCAAAGAAGCTCTCTTCTGTGATGCCCACCGCTTTACCATCTGAAATGATGTAGCCCAAGCCTCGTGCTATCTGCATAGTCGCCAAAGTGGTGATCAGTGCGTTGATTTGCAACTTAGCAATGACAAAACCGTTTAACAGACCAAAGGCAACGCCAGAAAGTAGACCTGCGCCCACACCAAGTACCACGCTGCTGGTTGCGTTAATTGCGACGGCGGTAACCACACCAGAGCAAGCAATGATGGACGCGACCGACAAATCCAGATCACCGCACGCCAAGCAAAACAGCATGGCACACGCCACCATGCCACTCATAGAGATCGCCAAACCCAGACCTTTCATATTGATGAACGTCGCGAAGTAAGGCACAAAGAAAGCACACAATAAAAACAGACCAGCGAACACCATCAGCATGCCGAATCGGTCCCAAATCCCAGCAAAATTCCATGAACGCTTCGCGTCCTGTTGTTCTAGTATTTTCGTAGAGCTTGTTACAGACATAGGATATTCCTTTATTATGCAGCAGCTTGGTTGTTGCCTAGCATGGCTAAACTCAAAGCAGTTTGTTCTTTAAACTCATGGCGCTGTAGTTCACCTGTTACCGCACCTTCTTTCATCACCATTACGCGATCGGATATACCAAGAACTTCTGGCAAATCACTCGACACCACCAGCACAGTGACACCGCGCTCAGCAAGGTTGAAAATCAGTTCGTAGATCTCTGATTTCGCACCAACGTCAATGCCTCGTGTTGGCTCGTCCAACAAAATCACACTCATATCGGTGGAGAGCCAGCGACCTAGAATCACTTTTTGTTGGTTACCACCAGACAACTGCCCTATAGCCTGTTGTAGTGAGGCGGTTTTAACGTTCAAAGCCTTACGTTGCTGCTCTGCGTTGTCTCTTTCCCATTTGAAATCGATCAAACCGCCCAATTTCAAATTCCATGGACGAGCACTGATGTTGGTGTTCTCTTCCACCGAGAGAATAGGAACGATAGCGTCCGCTTTACGGTCTTCTGGACATAACGTAATGCCTGCGCGAATCGCATCTTGTGGACTTCTGACACTGATGGGCTGCCCATGAATGTAAATTTGTCCGGCTTGCGCTTTTTCCGCGCCGAAAATGAGACGGGTTAGTTCTGTTCGCCCTGCCCCAACTAAACCAAACAGACCCAGAATTTCACCTTGACGAATATCGAGTGAGACTGGTTGGGTTAACCCTTTGCCTTCAAGGTTTTCAATGCGTAGGCCACTTTCGCCTAGAGAACGCGAACGGTAGTTGTAGATATCGTTGATTTCACGACCGACCATTAGCTCAACCAATTTTTCATGGGTTAAGTCGGTCATGTCGTCAAATGTTTGTACATGTGTCCCATCTTTGAAGATGGTAATGGCATCGCACAAATCGAAGATCTCTTCCATACGATGGGAAACGTACAGAATGATTTTGCCGTCATCGCGCAATTCGCGAATAACTTTGAATAAGTTTTGAATCTCGCGTTGAGACAAACTGCTGGTTGGTTCATCAAACGCGATAATCTGAGCATTGCGGCTTAGTGCTTTGGCAATTTCCACCATTTGCCACTGGCCGATAGAAAACTCTTTAAGTGGGCGAGAAGGATCAAAATCCTCCCCCAAACGTTTTAGCTGTTCTCGCGCTCGGGCGTTCAATGTTTCCACATCTACACTGCCACCTTTTGTTGGCAACTGACCTAGGTAGATGTTTTCTGCCACGCTAAGCTCAGGTACCAAGTTCAGCTCTTGGTAAATAATGGCGATACCTTGCTCAAGCGCATCAGTCGCTGAGTTGAACACCAAAGCTTTACCATCGACGACCAACTCGCCTTCAGTAGGTTGGTGTAAGCCACTGAGAGTTTTAAGCAACGTTGATTTACCTGCACCGTTTTCACCCATTAGCGCATGAATACTGCCTTTGTTGGCGCGAAAACTAATGTTGCTCAATGCCTTAACTCCTGGGAAATGCTTCGATATGTTGCAAAACTCAAGGTAAGAAGGGGAATTTATCATGATCATTCTCTCCGTTTCCCGAAAGAGCGGCGGTCATTGCACCGCCGCAAATAGGCTTAAAGACCTTTTTTCTGTAGCTCTTCACGGAAGTTGTCGCGAGTGATCAGCACAACATCGGTGACTTCCACAAACTTCTCTGGCTGCACATCTTCTTTCACCCATTTGTAAAGTGATTCGATGCTCTTAAAGCCGTGCACGTCAGGGCTTGGCAATAGTGAGCCAAAGAAACCCGTAGCGTTTGACTTCGCCAACTCATTCACGGCATCGACACCATTAATACCAATACCAATCACGTTTTCAGCGGCAAAACCTTGGCCTTCAGTCGCGCGTACACCACCTAAAACCGTGTTGTCGTTCATACCAACAATCAGCCATTGCTTAACCTTTGGATATTGAACCAACAGTGAGTTAGCGGCATCTAACGCACCTGGGATGTCATTCGTTTTGGTCGGAACACGGTAGATTTGAGATTTAGGAAAGCCAGCATCTTCAAGTGCTTTTACAGAACCATCCACACGGCGACGAGCGGTATCTAGTTCGTCAGCAGTAATGGCCATAACACCTGTTGTAGCGGCATCCCATCCACGATTCGTCATCTCCTTAAACAGCTCTGAGCCCTGACGGTAACCAATTTCACTCGCCGCCATCATCACTAAAGGCACCTCTTTCATCGGTTCGCCTTTCGCGTTTAGAAACTGATCATCAACGGTAATGACTTTCAAATCGTAGCTTTTCGCTTTGGCCATAATCGCAGGGCCAAGCTTTGGATCTGGCGTACAAATGACAAAACCTTTCGCCCCGCTGGCAGCAAGCGTATCAATGGCATTCAGCGTTTTTTCACCATCAGGCACGGCCATCTTGACCAATTCAAAATCGTATTGCTTCGCTGCTTTTTCCGCAAAAGACCACTCGGTTTGAAACCAAGGCTCTTCCGGCTGCTTCACGAGGTAACCAAGTCTGACGTTATCGTCATTGGAGCCAAAAAAAGCGTTAGCAGAGGCACTGAGCATTGTCATGCTAGATAGGGCAGCGATTGTGAGTAGTTTTTTTAATTTCATTGTTATCCATCCACTGGTAGAGGTGAGTGTTCGCTGTACATATTTGTGCATCCTTGACCATTTGTTAGTGATAAAAATCACAGCGGAAAAATGTAGCAATTTTGTCCATTCATTTAGCTACAGAGGCTATGAAGCAGCTCTCAATTGTGCGACTAGCAACTTTCAAATATCGCTCAAACCCCAAAGCAAACGTTAATTATGGCCAAAAACACTTAATTTTTGAGCAATATATAAAGGTGTTAAAAAGGACACAAAAAACACCCAGTGACGTTTTTGTCCATAAACTTAGCAACCCTATTTATGGGATAACCCACCTGCTCTGGCTATAACAACAAGTAGATTTAGTTTGCTGACCAAAAGTTGGAGTTGTCATGGACACAATAAATACACATCAGCAGCATGTAATTGGTTTGGACTTCGGATCGGACTCCGTACGTGCGCTTATTGTTAATGCCGAAACAGGCCAGGAAGTTTCCTCGTCTGTGGTGTACTACTCACGATGGATGAAGGGGCTATATTGCCAACCTGCGCAATCGCAATTCAGACATCACCCGCAAGATTATTTGGATGCAATGACCAGCGCAATCCAAGAGGTACTGGCGACAGTGCCACAGACTCTGGCCGATTCTGTTGTCGGCATAGGCGTCGACACAACAGGCTCAACCCCAGCTCCAATAGATGAAAACGGCACTGTTTTGGCGCTGCTTCCTGAGTTTGAGCACAACCCAAATGCAATGTTCGTCCTCTGGAAAGATCACACATCCGTAGCCAAAGCAGATCGAATTAATGAACTCGCCCATTCGGGGAAATTCACCGATTACACGCGTTACGTCGGCGGTGTGTACTCTTCAGAATGGTTTTGGGCAAAAGCGGCTTGGGTCAGCGAACAAGATGAACAAGTTGCAAAACGCGCTTTCAGCTGGGTCGAGCTGTGCGATTGGATCCCAGCAATTTTGGCTGATACTCAACATCCACAAAAATTGCGTCGTGGCATCTGCGCTGCGGGACACAAAGCGATGTGGCATGAAAGCTGGGGCGGACTACCTGAACAAGCGTTTTTAAGCGCAATTTCACCGACGTTAGACGGTATTCGTGACCGTATGTTCACAGAAGTCTTTACCTCCGATCAGGCGGCCGGGCACCTATCAAAAGCATGGGCAATAAAATTAGGCTTACCAGAAGGCATCGCGATTGCAATCGGCGAGTTTGATTGCCACATGGGTGCCGTTGGTGCCGGTGCTGGTGCCAACGATTTAGTTAAAGTCATCGGCACTTCTACCTGTGACATTTTGATGGTTGAATCACAAAACGTCGGTGACCGCACTATTCATGGTATTTGTGGTCAAGTCGAAGGCAGTGCCATGCCCGAGTTGCTAGCACTTGAAGCCGGACAGTCCGCTTTTGGCGACATGTATGCCTGGTTCAAAAACGTCTTAATGTGGCCACTACAGGCTTATGCCGAACACAATCCAGACTTTGCCTTAACTGCCGAAGAAATTGCGTCAGAACTTTTGCCGATGCTCTCGCAAGCTGCCGAGCAGCAAGGTATCGACCAATATACTCCGGTTGCAATGGATTGGCTCAATGGCCGCCGAACCCCTTACGCGAACCAGCGCCTTAAAGGTGCAATATGTGACTTAAACCTTGGTAGCTCATCGCCTGCAATTTTCTCCGCACTCGTAGAATCCACTGCGCATGGCGCAAAAGCGATCGTCGATTGCTTTATAGAACAAGATGTCACTGTCGAACGCGTCATCGCCATTGGTGGCATTGCGCAAAAATCCCCTTACGTGATGCAAATGTGCGCCGATGTGATTGGTCGCGACATCATCGTGGTCGAATCAGTTCAATGTTGCGCATTGGGGGCCGCGATTTTTGCAGCCGTCGCAGCTGGCGTTTACCCGACGACCAAATCAGCACAAGCCGTGATGGCAAGTCCTGTTCGTCAAACCTACTCACCAACACCAAAAGTGCAAACATTACGAGCACAGCGTTACGCGACGTATCGCGAACTTGGGCAACACATGGAGCAGATTGCGGAGTTTCACCAATCGCAGGAGCGTGAAGATGTCTGAACAAACCGTCTGGAATGATGCCGACTCATTAGTCGAACGAATCAAAACGCTGCGTCACCAAGTCTGGCAAGCCAATATGGATTTACAACGTCATAACCTTGTGACGTTCACGTGGGGCAATGTGTCAGGCATCGATAGAGAATCTGGATTGGTTGTTATCAAACCCAGCGGTGTTGAGTACTGCGAACTGAATGCTGAAAACATGGTGGTGGTCGATCTGCACGGCCAAGTGGTTGAAGGGAAACTCAACCCATCTTCCGACACGGCCACGCATCTAGAGCTTTATCGCCATTTCCCGGAGATTGGCGGCATCGTTCACACCCACTCTCCTCAGGCAACGGCATGGGCACAAGCAGGCAGAGCAATTCCCGCGTTGGGCACAACTCATGCGGATTATTTCTACGGACAAATTGCGTGCACTCGCGCCTTGAGCGACGAAGAGATCGCGCACAACTACGAGCTCAACACTGGCAAAGTCATCGTCGAAACCATCGGTGATTCAAACGTTATGGCGTCACCCGGCATTTTGGTCAAAGAACACGCACCTTTTACTTGGGGTAAAAGCCCTGCTCAAGCGGTTCACAATGCAGTAGTGGTTGAAGTTGTCGCTGGCATGGCCTTGCAAACACTGCAAATCAATGCCGAGGTAGACACTCTTAACCCTTCGCTTCTCGACAAACATTATTTACGTAAGCACGGCGCGAACGCCTACTACGGTCAAAGCAAAAAATAAGGAAACATGATGAAGATTTTCAACGACAAACAAGTATGGTTTGTAACAGGCTCTCAGCATCTTTACGGCCCACAAGTATTGGAAAGCGTTGCGCAAAACAGCGAAGAAATCATTGCAGGATTAAATTCGTCTGATGACATTTCAGTTTCTATTGCTAACAAAGGCACGGTAAAAACACCGGATGAAATTCTCGCAGTATGCCGCGCAGCCAATAACGATCCTTACTGTATCGGCTTGATGCTGTGGATGCACACTTTCTCTCCAGCCAAGATGTGGATTGCCGGCCTAACCCAGCTAAATAAGCCATTTTTACACCTTCACACCCAGTTCAACGCGGCGCTACCATGGGATGAAATCGACATGGATTTCATGAACCTCAACCAAAGTGCGCACGGTTGCCGAGAGTTTGGCTTCATTGGCACCCGTCTGAATATTGAACGTAAAGTCGTAGTCGGACACTGGCAAGAACCGCAAGTGCATAGAGATATCGACGATTGGTGTCGCGCCGCTATTGGTGTGAATGCAGGTCAGCACCTGAAAGTCGCCCGCTTTGGCGACAACATGCGCCAAGTCGCGGTCACGGAAGGCAACAAAGTCTCTGCGCAAATCCAGTTTGGATATGAAGTGAATGCGTACGGTCTTGGTGAGCTCAGTGACGTAGTCAACTCGATATCAGATGCGGATGTAAATCACCAGCTAGATGAATACGCATCCGTGTATGAGATGTCTCCAGACTTATTCAACGACTCTGATTTGAAAAAGCTGATGACGCAAGAGGCACGTTTAGAACTTGGGATGGAATCTTTCCTCAAATCTGTTGGAGCAGGCGCTTTCACCAACACGTTTGAAAACCTAACTGGCTTAACAAATTTACCAGGACTAGCAACGCAGCGCTTAATGGCTAAAGGTTTTGGTTACGGCGGAGAGGGTGATTGGAAAACTGCAGCGATGACGCACATCATGAAAGTCATGGGGCAAGGCAAACCGGGCGGTACATCTTTTATGGAAGACTATACCTACAACTTCGGCGAAAAAGGGCAAGTGTTAGGCGCTCACATGCTAGAAGTTTGTCCAACTATCGCAGCAGCGAAACCAAGATTGGAAGTTCATCGTCACACCATTGGCTGTCGTTGCGATATTCCACGCTTAATTTTCAGCGGCCAATCTGGCGAAGCGTTAAACGTGTCGATTATTGATCTTGGCGATCGCTTTAGAATGATCGTCAACGTGATTGATACCGTCACACCACCGCAGTCACTGCCACATTTGCCTGTAGCTCACGCGCTTTGGGAACCTCAGCCCAACTTAAATATCGCAGCAGCCGCGTGGATTCACGCTGGCGGCGCACATCACGCAGTGTACAGCCAAGCTGTCACATTGCCGATGCTTGCCGACTACGCTGAAATCCTTGGCATCGAAATGGTTGTGATTGACAACAGCACCAACTTACGCCAGTTCAAACAAGAATTGCGTAACAACGGAGTGTATTACCGTCTCGGTTAAACCACACAAATGTGCTCCCGCTTAGGGAGCACTTTGGAGTCAATTAGTGAATGATACAGACGTAGAAACCGTGCCCACTTTTCAACTGGAAAAAACTCGCTGGACGCTCAACCTTTCCACTGAGCAACCAGCGAGTTTCGAGCTACAGCGGGATGGTAAAACGCACTTTATCGGCACCATGGAAGTATTAAACAACGGACAACTCATTGCCGTTCACGATGCTGATTGGCGCTTTAGGCACAAGCCAGAAAAGCTCGAACAATGGTGTCAACTGCACCATTCGGAAACCTTATCCATCAATATGAACTACTACTTTGCTGATGATGCTCTCGTGATCGAGTATTTGGCGAGAAACACGGTTCCAACTCGCCTTGATATCCGTCATACCATCAAACAAGTTGTCGATTCACCTGTCGAAGACAACGAGCAAGCGCGAAGTGCGAAGTGGCAGCACCAAAGAGATGGATTACCAAGTGACTTCTTATCGAAAACCGCTAAGACGGACTTTTTCCGAGAAGCCTTTTCTGCCAAACAATGGATCGTTCTAGAAAACTGTGAGGAATAACGACGACAGTTTTTCCGCTCCAGAATAGACTGATGAAAAAGTAAATTAGTTGAAATATGCAAAACAACGACCCTTTAAAACCCGGCTACAACTTTGACGCACACCTTGTGGCTGGGCTTACCCCCATTATCGAAGGCGACGAGCTCGATTTTGTGATTGATCGTCCGAACGGGATGAAAGGGTTCATCATCAACATCACGAGCCAAGGTGAAGGAACGATATTTCATGGTGATGATGCCTTTGATGTCAAAACCGGGGATTTATTGCTATTTCCACCAAGCGCAACGCACTTCTACCATCGTAAAAAAGACAACGCATCATGGTTTCACCGCTGGGTCTATTTTCGTCCTCGTGCCTTTTGGAATGACTGGTTGTGTTGGCATGAACAACGAAATGGTGTGTATCTCACTCAAGGATTGGATAACAGCACGATTTCTCAGATTGAACGCCTATTCATCGACATTGAGTACATTTCCAAATCAGACATGCCTTATCGAGATGATCTCGCGATTAACTTACTGGAACAACTGCTGATTCGTTGTAAAACCATTCAACCTGATGTGGTGAGCAAACCGTTAGATCCTCGTGTTATTGAAGCGATGAACTACATGACGCAGAACCTGAATCAAAATTTCACACTAGAAGACATCGCTGGTTTCACCTGCCTGTCCGCCTCACGCTTAGGGCATCTATTTCGAGATGAAGTTGGCATGACCATTACTCAATGGCGTGACGACCAACGTATTAGCCGAGCGAAACAATTGTTGGTCACCACCAACTATTCGGTCAATCACATTGGTCGTATCGTTGGTTATACCGACCCACTCTACTTTTCTCGCGTATTCAAACGTAAAGCTGGCGCAAGCCCCAAGTTGTATCGAGAGCAGATTAGTTGAAGGTTATCTTGAACACTCACTGTGCACTGACTACAATAGCGCACTTTTTTACGGAATTTAGGTCACAAACATGACAGATACAGCAAAACCAGCTCTACCAGATCGCCTAGCAGGTAACCCACGCAGCCCATTCTTCATCAAAGAATGTTTTGAGCACCAAATCGGTATCCGTTTCAACGGTAAAGAGCGCACTGACGTAGAAGAATACTGCGTGAGTGAAGGTTGGGTAAAAATTGCGTCTCCTAAAGCAAAAGACCGTTTCGGTAACCCAATGCTGATCAAACTGAAAGGCGAAGTTGAAGCGTACTACGTGTAAGCAACTCTCGTTTAGTCGAATCTAAAAAGCTCGAGTCTTACTCGGGCTTTTTTAATGCCTACGTTTTGTTGTATTCGCACTGTTTATCTTTTAAACCAAACAGTTACATGACAAATAATTAGTAAACCATTTTCGTGGTCCTACTTCGTGTTTTGGCGATAAAGGTCGTTTGGCTCAGCAGCTTTGAGATTCGTTTCACAGTTTATTCATGAGCCAAACCTAGACTGAAAAAATCCACCTTTCTAATTCGAAAAATAACAAAACTAGGATTCACCCATGAAGAAGAACCTCCTTGCTATCGCCCTTGGCAGCGTAATTGCGCTGACAGCAGCCCCTTATTCACTGGCCGCCAACGATTCTACAATCCAATCTTCCGCAGACTACTCGCAACTGGTGACCAAACGTCAAGTTGTCGACCAACTTTTGAATGACGCCGTGGAAGCCTTTAAATCGCCGGCGCGTATATCTCACGCTGGTTTTACCGCGAAAATGCCGAGCAATATGGAGATAGTTACCGACCGATTGCTAGAAGCTTACCAACTTGAGCCATACCGCACCGACCTACTCATTTCTGCGGCAAATGCGCAGATTTACAACAAGAACGTCGATCGAGCAATTGAACTGTTCGAACAAGCCTTGTCGGTGGCGCCGGACGATGCAGATTTACACGCTTATCTTGCGGTGTGGCAGCGCTTTAAAGGCAATCAAACCGAATCAGACCAACACATGGCAACGCTGGCCAAACTGAATGCCGGCAAAGCAGCAGACATCAACCGCATTTTCGACACAGTAGATCGCGTTTTGGCAACGCCGCTGAAAGAGAAAGCCGATAAAGGCAAACTGGACAACAAAGGGGCGATCGTCACACTGGGATACGCACTGAATCCGGATGGTTCAATGCACCAAATCTTGGTTGAGCGTTTGGAAACCACGTTAGCAATGGCGAAAGCGAACCCAGATGCGATAATTATTTTGACGGGCGGCGTACCAAAGAACCACAAAACCGAAGGTAAATTGATGGCGGACTGGTTGATTGAAAAAGGAGTCAGCAAAGACCGCATCATCGAAGAAAACTACGCCACCAGCACGGTAGGCAATGCCCTGTTCAGCAGCTACGCCTTGGCGCGCCACAACATCAAACACGCGACCATTATCAGCTCGGCAAGTCACGTGCGTCGTGGTCAAACCTTGTTTGAAATCGCTAGCTGGCAAACTGGCCCGCAGGGCATCACTTTCGACACCGTAAGTTACCCAGACAAACCCCTCAAAGACTTAGCGAAAGCCAGCGAGAGCGAACTACTTGGCATCTACCGCGATGCGCTGCGTACTTACGGTATGTGGAGTTATCGCTCTTACCCGTTGGAGTCACGTTAACCCTTATCGCCCCATTCAAATCGAAAAAAGCCTGCACGTTCGCAGGCTTTCTTGCATTAAAACAGTGTCTAAAGCGATCAGATCGCTTCACCATTTACTGTAACTGCGACGTCAATGTTGCCACGAACGGCATTTGAGTATGGGCAGGCTTGGTGGGCAATGCGCGTCAGCTCTAGTGCTTGTTCTTGTGGTAGGTCTAACTCTGCCGCGAGGCTAACGGTCAACGCAAAGCCACCGTTTTCTTTCGGGCCAATGCCTACTTCAGCTGTCACAGGTGCGCTCTTTAGCGCTACTTTTGCTTCACGCGCAACGTGCAAAATCGCGTTAGAGAAACAAGCCGAGTAACCCGCTGCAAACAGTTGTTCTGGATTCGTTGCTGCGCCTGTGCCACCCATCTCTTTCGGGTAAGCAAGTTCAAGATCCAGCAAACCATCGTTGGTTTTTACTTGACCATTACGGCCAGCCAGAGCAGTAGCTTGAGTTTTGTATAATGTTGTCATGCGAATATCCCCTTCAATTTAAGTTGCGCACAATTTAATTGCTTGCAACCTTACATCGAAACAACGATAGTTTGCAACTATATTGTGCACAATTTATTTTATCGCCTTTATCGAGATTAAGCCCATGAGCCAGTGTTACTCCCCAAGTACATTGAATGCAGACGAAAAATTGTTACTAGAGAATCAAGTCTGCTTTCCGCTATACAGCGCTGCTAACGCTGTGATTCGCGCGTACCGACCGTTGTTGGACGCACTTGATCTCACCTACTCGCAGTACTTGGTAATGATGGTATTGTGGGAAAAAGATGGCACGAGCGTAAAACAGCTGGGATCACAGCTTCACCTCGATTCAGGAACGCTCACCCCGTTGCTAAAACGCTTAGAAGCAAAAGGCTTTGTGAGCAGAGGAAGAAGTGAAACCGACGAGCGCGTACGCGTATTGAACCTTACCGAAGCAGGCAGAGCACTTAAAGATCAGGCGAAATCCGTCCCTGATGCCATTGCCTGTAAGTTCACGTTGGATCTAGAAGAATTGATGACGCTAAAAACGCTCTGCGAGAAAGTTCTCGATAAGATAAGTTAACCACCAAGCCCTTTATAAACTCCTCTCAATAGCTAAAAGCCTGCCATTGCAGGCTTTCTTGATCTCATTGCTTTCAGACACTCTTTCTACTGCCATTCATCAATAAAACCTATCAACTTCTCGCGTCTATAATCGGATTTCCCTATTAACGAAAATAGGATTTGTCTATCAATAGGATAGTTACAAGCAATTTTCCTTAAATACAATCCGATGCGAATATACTTTCCGAAAGCAAGAACTGCTCACCCTAAAACATTCTGAGGAAAGTAAAAAATGATTAATACAAAGATCAAACCATTTGCAGCTACAGCATACAAAAACGGCGAATTCGTTGAAGTAACAGAACAAGATGTTCTAGGCAAATGGGCTGTATTCTTCTTCTACCCAGCAGACTTCACATTCGTATGTCCGACAGAACTAGGTGACCTAGCAGACCACTACGAAGAGCTACAAAAACGCGGCGTTGAAGTGTACTCAGTATCAACAGACACACACTTCACTCACAAAGCTTGGCACGATAGCTCAGAAACAATCGGAAAGATCCAGTACTACATGCTTGGCGACCAAACAGGCAACATCACAAACAACTTCGGTGTGATGCGTGAAGGTCAAGGTCTTGCAGACCGTGCAACGTTCCTAATCGACCCAGAAGGTACTATCCAAGCAATGGAAATCACTGCTGAAGGTATCGGTCGTGACGCAGAAGACCTACTACGCAAAGTGAAAGCAGCTCAGTACGTAGCAGCACACCCAGGCGAAGTTTGCCCAGCAAAATGGAAAGAAGGCGAAGAGACGCTAGCTCCTTCTCTAGACCTAGTAGGCAAAATCTAAGCCACTGAATTTAAGCTCAATTTGACATGCTAATTGACGCTTAACTTAGAGAGCATTCCAGGTTAGATACCTTGACGACCTTCTGCCTGGTTTGCTCTCTCCCTACTGATTTTATCCAGAGTAACCACTCTTTTGTTTATTTAAGGTAACAACAACTATGTTAGACCAAGCGATCCAACAACAACTCAAACAATATCTGGCTAATGTAAAAGAAGACGTTCGTCTAGTGGTTAGTCTAGATGAAAGCAAAGCATCGAATGACATTCTGTCTCTGGCGAACCAAATCGCAGAGATGAGCGACTTCATCACCGTTGAACGTGACGACAACGCAAGCGCACGTAAACCAGTGATGACGGTGACCAATCCTGTAAAAGGCACAGCACTGCGCTTTGCTGGCCTACCAATGGGTCACGAATTTACCTCTCTGGTATTGGCATTGCTGCACTCTGGTGGTCACCCAATCAAACTAGAGCCGGAAGTGATTGAACAAATCGCAGCGCTAGACAAAGATCTAGACGTAGAAATCTTCATTTCACTGTCGTGTCAAAACTGTCCGGACGTGGTTCAAGCGTTCAACATGATGGCGGCGATCAACCCGAAAGTAAAAGCAACCATGATCGACGGTGGCTTGTTCCAAGATGAAGTGAAACAACGCGACATCATGGCCGTACCAAGCGTATTCGTGAACGGTGAGCTATTCGGTCAAGGCCGTATGTCTCTGACTGAAATCCTAAACAAAGTGGATGACGGTGCGAGCGAGAAAGCCGCGAAAGCACTGAGCGAAAAAGACCCATACGATGTACTTGTTGTCGGAGGTGGTCCTGGTGGTAGCGCAGCTGCTCTATACGCCGCTCGTAAAGGTATTCGCACAGGCGTTGTTGCTAAACGCTTTGGTGGTCAGGTTATGGACACCATGGCAATCGAGAACTTCATTTCGGTAAAACGTACTGAAGGTCCAAAACTGGCAACTGACCTAGCAGAGCACCTAAAAGAATACGACGTAGACGTCGTGACTGAGCAACAAGCTGAGAAGCTAATGGGTGCAGCACACACAGAAGATGGTTTGATTCACATCCAACTTGAAAGCGGCGCAACGCTGAAGAGTAAGAGTGTCATCCTTAGCCCTGGTGCACGCTGGCGTGAAATGAACGTTCCGGGTGAGCAAGAGTACCGCAACAAAGGTGTCGCGTACTGCCCACACTGTGACGGCCCTCTGTTCAAAGGCAAGAAAACTGCGGTTATCGGTGGTGGTAACTCAGGCATCGAAGCCGCTATCGACCTTGCTGGTATCGTAGAACACGTAACGATTCTTGAATTCGCAGACGTACTTCGCGCAGACCAAGTACTTATCGACAAAGCGAACTCACTACCAAACGTAAACATCATCACGATGGCGCAAACAACAGAAGTAGTGGGCGACGGTACTCGCGTAACAAGCTTGAAGTACAAAGACCGCAACACAGATGAAATCAAAGAGATTGAACTGTCAGGTATCTTTGTTCAAATCGGTCTAGTACCAAACACAGAATGGCTAAAAGATTCAGAAGTAGCCCTATCTGAGCGCGGCGAGATTGAAGTCGGTAGCCGTGGTGAAACCAGCCTAGAAGGTGTCTTCGCAGCCGGTGACGCAACGACGGTTCCTTACAAACAGATCATCATTGCGATGGGTGAAGGTGCAAAAGCAAGCTTAGGCGCGTTTGACTACCTCATCCGTAAGCAAGGTTAATCTCCAAATTTCTTGAACACAAAGCGCACGGTGCAGTGTTTTCTTCCCCTGAAAACCAATCGGGGCAACGTGTAGAACGGAGTGGCAAGAAAGAAAAGCAAAAACCTAGAAGCCCAAAGACTTTGCCAGCAGGTACTAACTGCTGGCTTTTTTGGTTTTTGGGAGGGTTGCAAGCACATAACCCAACTCGCAGATTCAAAGCACCAAACCCACCTAACCTCCCCTTGTATCAAGCTTCGAGGAGCGCGCATAAAAAATTCCCAAATAGCTCTTTACCTCGACTTAACTTGAGGTTTTAGCATGTTCATCGTTGGCTAGGAAATGAAAAAAAGGAGCACATCATGATCCAACTAGAACATATTAATTTAGTCGTGAAAAACATCCCTGAAATGCTGAAGTTTTATCAAACTGCATTTCCACATTGGTACGTGCGTGATGAGGGGAAAGGCGAATGGAGTGGTAAGCCAAGAAACTGGCTACATTTTGGCGACGAGTATCAATACATTGCGATGAGTGACCACGGTGAAGGTGAGAACCGTGAGTTGGGCGGCCATCAAGTAGGGCTAGCGCATTTTGCTTATGTGACCAACAACGTCGATGCCATCACAAAAAGACTGACCGATGCAGGTTATCCGATTGCCCAACCTGGGGCTGATGAGCCATATCGCAAGAATGTGTATTTTGTTGACCCTGCAGGTTTTGAGATCGAATTTGTTGAATACCTGACGGATGATCCAAAACTTCGTAACCTGACAAGCTAAAAAGACTTAAATAACAAAACGCCAGCAGATGGTGACTGCTGGCGTTTTAGTTTATCTATCAGGTTTATTTATCGCATTAGCGCTGTTTGGCAAAAACCTGAGTCCAGTAATACCCGTAGCTTGCAGAGTGATTTTCGACAAGCGACGCGCCCATCTGATCGAAATCCGCACTCATGATATTGAGGCAGTGACCTTCGCTCGATAGCCAAGCATTGACGACGGCTTTAATGGAGCTTTGCCCTACGGCGACATTCTCACCAATAGCGCTCCAAGCATAGCCCGTTGCGTTGACTCGATCTGACAGCGTGCTGCCGTCAGAGCCTGTATGACTCATGAAATCGCTGTTCGCCATATCGCTCGAATGTCGATAAGCCGCGCTTTCCAAATCGTAGCTCCAAGTTAGTGCTCCAACAGGTGGCATGGTGGTTGCGCCACACTGTTGTTTGGTAGAGCGAGCACTGTTGACCGCTGCGAGCATCTGCTCGGCAAATGTGCCTTGTGACGATGTGGAACCTGTGTTTTGAGAGCCGTTTTCTACAGGTGCTGACGACTCCCCGTCGCCGCCACATGCGCTGAGAAGTAGAGCCAAAACTGGCACTAAGATCTTAGTTGGCATTGTCTTTCCTTTATGAGTGACGAAGAGCAAACTGCGCTTTTCGATAATAACGCCCAATAACCTAACAAAAACCAATAAAAGCACCATATGGCTTGGGGTGTTTTAACCAAAGACTCACATGAAGTTTTCAATCGCCTTGGTTCGGTTGGTAAATCGGCAACGTTTCAGCCCACGTATGGAATGGCGTTTCATCCATATCCTGTATTGCTTGAGTGATAAAATCGATGAACACCCTCACTCGGGCTGGTACATATTCCCGGTTGGCATAGAGAAGATACACGCCATTTCCTGCTTGACGCATGCTCGGAAATATCGGCACTAAACGCCCTGCTTTGAGCCAATCTCTCGCGATAAAGTGAGGAATCTGAGTTAACCCTAAGCCTTCTGCGCAAAGCTCTGCCATCGATTCGCCGTCGTTTACAATAAAATTTCTCTCGGGGTTATACTCACTTGCGCCGTCTGGTTCTGGCATCCGAATCGGCAACAGTTTCCCCGTTTGTTTAAAACGAAAACGAACCCAAGAATGGTCATTGAATGCGTCTGGGCCGCTCGGAACACCATGCCGCGCTAAGTAATCCTGACTGCCACAAATAATAAAATCGATAGGACTCAGCTGGCGCACAATCAACTGGCTGTCCTGAACGACACCAGAACGAATCGACACATCAATCCCTTGTTCAATAATATCAACGTAGGCGTCATCGTAATGAATATCGATAGTGATGCTGGGGTAGCGGCGGCAAAACTCTTTTAATAAAGGGCGAATGTAAAGGCGACCGTAGGAGACCGGCACATTAATCTTAAGCAGCCCTGAAAGCGCATCATTGTGGCTTTTTAAGGAATCCTCACACGCAGCCAGTTCGTCCAGTACAAACCTAGCGGTATTTGCGTATCGACGACCGGCTTCTGTCAGACGAATCTGTCGCGTAGAACGTTGGAAAAGCTGTATTCCCAAGTCGCTTTCAAGACGATGGATTGCCTTACTCACTGTAGAAGGGTCTGTGCCATGCGCTTTGGCGGCTGCAGCAAAACTGCCACCTTCTAAAGTGGCAATAAAAAATCGTAGGGACCGTATCTTATCCATAAAACTCGAGCATTCCATTCGTGAACTTTCTTCACTTTAGTAAAGACAAACTGGCTCTTCAATCACCAATCAGCCCAAATATAATGAATCTCAATAACTTGATGCTCTGTTAGCGAGGAAAAAACAATGGATAAAAATGGATTAAAGAATGCACTACAACTATTGATAACGACGTTAGTCCTATTCTTTGGGATGCTGCAAGCGGCACATGCGGCGGATAAACGCATTGGCATTCTGGTTTACGACGGCGTACTGACCTCTGATGTTACTGCACCTTTAGAGGTCTTTGGCGTCGCAAGTCGTCTGACTTGGTTTAGTGATTATGAAGTGCTCACCATTTCCGTCTCTGATCAGAAAACCATCACTACTGAAGAGGGATTAAAATTGGTGTGGATGCTTGGATTGGCGATCAGCCGGAACTCGACGTGCTGGTTTTAACATCCAGCTACGACATGGATGCGCTAATCGAAAACAAGGATCTCATTCACTTTATTCAAACCACATCAAAGGCGGCAGATTGGATGGCAAGTAATTGCTCTGGTGCATATCTATTGGCCGAGGCTGGCCTTTTAAACGGTAAGAAAGCGACGACGTGGGCTGGAGGTGAAAACGGATTACAAAAAGACTATCCAGCAGTTGATGTACAGTTCAACCAGAATTTTGTGGTTGATGATGGAGTCCTCACCTCAAACGGCAGCCTAGTCAGCTATCAGGCCGCCCTCAAATTACTGCATCTCATGACTTCGGAATCTAAAGCTCAAGAAGTCGCAGACGCCCTTCAATACTCACGTTTTTCTACCCAGCCATTTTAAGCGGGCAAGGACGAAACCGCAGGTAACCTTCGGTGTTTCAGAGGTTACCTTGCAGCCCACTTCTACACTTCAGGTCTTAATGTTATGGAAAAACAAAAACGTTACGAAACACTGACGAAAGAGCGATACCAAGATATCTATCGTCTCGCATATTGGCTGTGCAAAGATCAACACATTGCTGAAGATTTGGCGCAAGAGACCTTCCTGAAAGCGTGGCGATTCTTTGATAACTTAAATGATCCCAACGCCGAGAAGTCTTGGCTCATCACTATTTTGCGTCGTGAGAATGCTCGGCGCTTTGATAGAAAACAGTTCGATTTTGTCGACATTGATGAGTGTGCAATACAGACAAAAACCTACCCCGGCAGTGACCACGACATGGCCCAAGATTGGCTTCAAAAACAAATGATGATTCTCAAACCCAAATACCGAGAGCCATTGCTCTTGAGCCTAGTGGCTGGGCTGAATCATGATGAGATTGCCCAAGCCTTGAGGCTCAATCACAATACGGTGGCGACTCGATTATTCAGAGCGCGCAACCAGCTCATCGCGCAGCAAGGAAACCATTAAGACAGAAGTTCCTACTGGTATGGAGCTCAGCTCACCTAACCACCAAGAAAACTTGGTCAACCATGCCAACTAACTGGCTATGCTCGGGTCTATTTCATAAGTCGTTACATAACTTGGTGCGTTAACGCTTTACATCTGGCGTTACTGGATGAACACTTCCACCCAAAGTACAATGGCAGCCGACATAATAGAGTCAGTAGGAAATTATGAGTAACACGACGGCGAAAAAGTCGAATCCCCTATTCGAGATCCTTTTTAACGTATTCATCCCTTCGTTCATCTTGATGAAATACAGTGGCGAAGAGCACCTAGGAACCGCAATGGCACTGGTTGTCGCTTTGCTCTTTCCTGTGGTTTACGGCGGTATGGATCTCATCCGCAACAAGAAGTTTAACTTTATCTCAGCACTTGGTTTTATCAGCGTATTATTAACTGGCGGCATTGGCTTGTTGGAGCTTGATACTCGCTGGTTAGCCTTGAAAGAAGCCTTGATTCCCGGCCTGATCGGCATCGCGGTATTGGGCTCCACTTTTACCCGCTACCCATTGATGCAAAAAATGGTATTGAACGACACGGTTTTGAACCTCGCGTTGATTAACGAGCGTTTGAGAGAAAATGGTAAAACTGATGCGTTCGAACGTTGCCTAATGTCTTCGAACTACTTGTTCGCAAGCACCTTTGCATTCTCATCTGCAATGAACTACTTCCTTGCTACGTGGATCGTCACCAGTCCATCAGGCACCGCGGCCTTCAATGAAGAGCTCGGTAAGTTGACACTTTACAGCTACCCGATGATCGCCATTCCTAGCATGTTGATGATGTTTGGTGTTTTTTACTACATTTGGCGTCAAATTCGCGCAATGACGTCTCTTGAAACTGAACAAATTTTCCACATAAAGTAAAACCTCAGCACTCGAAATACTAAGGGGAAGAGCCCTCTTCCCCTATCTTCCACCCGCCCTTTTCTATTCCATAGCTTTCCATTTAGATTCACTCATCCGTCACTCAGTGTTGACCACGTTCACATTGATAGGGGCGACTTTCGCTCTTTTTATGAAAACCCACATAAAAAATGTGACAAAAATGAACAAGTATATGAAAGTCATGGTGCATTGCTTATCCAACTGATTTAACATGAATTTTTTAAAACCTTGCTGCATTTATAAAAAATATGTTCGGATCAAACAAATTAAAAATGGAAAATGAGGCGCTTAAGCAGGAATTAGCGAGCCTTAAAGACAAGTACCAAACCGACGTTGAGACGTTGGAACGTCAGTTAAAAGAAGCCAAACAACTACTGAACACAGCGCAACAGCGTTACGAAAGTAGCGACGAGTTGATGTCGAGCAGCTTGAAAGGCGGAGATATGCTCCAAACCATTCGCACAGCGATGGTCGAAAGCGCTCAATCTATGGCGCATGAAAACGAAGAGCTCAAACTGCTTGATGATATGTTCAAGCAAACACATCAAGCACTCGCACGTCTGGATGACCGAGCGGTAAAAATCAGTTCACAAGCCACTCAAAGCATTGAATCTGTGCAGATATTAGATAGCACCGCGACTTCTATTTCCCACCTTGTATCTACTATCCAAGAGATTTCTGACCAAACGAACTTATTGGCTCTCAACGCAGCGATTGAGGCTGCACGCGCTGGTGAAGCAGGCCGCGGATTTGCAGTGGTGGCGGACGAGGTAAGAAATTTGGCAGGCAAAGCCAGTGAAGCGAGCGAACAAATTGATTCGCTGGTTAATCAGGTGCTAACCCAAGTCAGCTCAATCAAAAGCGCGATTGATGAAAACCAAATCTGCGCAGAAGAAGTATCCGCCTCTTCGGCGCAAATTGGCTCAATCGTCAACGAGGTGGTTGTCAAATCAGAGCACATGAAACGGGTGATCCACTTTGCGTCTACCCGCTCTTTCCTCGATACGGTCAAGCTTGATCATGCCATTTGGAAAAACAACATCTATCGCTTACTGCAAAGTGGCTCTTTTGGTGAAACCGTCAATAGCCATTCAGAATGTCGATTGGGCCAGTGGTACTACAGAGGTGACGGCAAAGCATATAGCCAACTAAGAAGCTACGCGCAGCTCGAAGCGCCACACAAAGGTGTGCACGACAGCGGCCGTGATGCGATGAACCACGCGAAGTCAGGAAATATGGCCGGCATGGTGACCTCCATCAACTCGATGGAAGACGCGAGTGAGCAAGTGGTGATTCACATTGACCGCTTGATGGATGAAATCATCGTAAACTAAGGCTTATGCCTCCCTTTGTTTTTATTGCGATGCAAGGGGAGGCAGCTGCGTTTTGTGGTTGGTCGATATTGAAGATGGCAAAGAGAAAGTCAGCATCATTGGCTATTTAACGCGCCGTATGTTGGCGAAAAACAACATGTCTCATATTGATGTTCACGTCACGCTGGATCGCAAACCCGCATTAAAAGACGCCGATTTTGTCTGTTCTCAATTTCGTGCAGGTTGTTTGGAAGGTCGCATCCGCGATGAACGCATCTCGCTTAAATACGGCATGATCGGTCAGGAGACCAATGGTTTAGGCGGTTTTGCTAATGCCTGTCGCACCATTCCTATCGCGCTAGAAATCTGTAAAGAGATGGAAGAATTGTGTCCAGACGCTTGGCTGCTGAACTTCACTAATCCATCGGGCATGGTGACCGAAGCGATTCTCAAGCACACCAAAGTAAAAGCGGTCGGTTTGTGCAACGTGCCAGTGATCATGCAAAAAGGCATCGCGCAAATGCTGGGCGCTGACGAGCAAGACTTTGTATTGCAAGTCGCGGGTTTGAACCACTTTATCTGGGCGCGTCAGATCCTGCATGAAGGTCGCGATAAGCTACAAGAGGTGGTTGAAGCGATCTTATCGGGCAACGATCCTCTCGTTCCACAAAACATTTCTCCATTCGAATGGCCAACAGAACTGCTGCGCAATATGGGGATGATTCCATGCGCATACCTTCGCTACTATTACACCAGCGAAGACATCATGAAGCAGGAAATTGAAGAAGCGAACGGCGAAGGCACTCGCGGCGAAGTGGTCAAAGCGATGGAGAAACGTCTGTTCGATATCTACCGCAACCCAGAGCTTAACGAGAAACCAAAAGAACTCGAAAAGCGCGGTGGCCAATATTACTCAGAAGCGGCCTGTGAGCTGATGAGCTCTATCTACAACGACAAGCGCACCATCATGCACGTGAACACTCGCAACAACGGCGCGATTGCTGGCTTGCCGGACGACTGCACTGTGGAAGTCAGCTGTATGATCACCAAATCAGGGCCAGTCGCTTTGAATGTTGCGCCGTTCCCAACAGATACGCTGCGCCTGATTCAATTGATGAAGGATTTTGAATCGCTCACTGTCGAAGCCGCGGTCACTGGCAACCGCAATGCGGCGCACCGAGCGTTGATTCTGAACCCATTGGTCACAACAGGAACGATTCTAGAGCAAGCATTGGAAGAGACAATTCAAGCGAACCTCGATTACATGCCGCAGTTTCGTTAATCCTAACTAAAATGCAAAAGGGAGGGTGAGTGCCATCCCTTTTTGTGTTCACATGGTTAGAATAATCTTGCCACTCCGCGCTAGTGATTTTTCTTCAATTTGTTCAATCGCAGTTTGAAATGCTTCTAACGGTAAGTAGTGTGCAACTACGAGCTTTATATCATTAGCAATAAAGTGTTTTAACATTTCAGCGAATACCGTCTTTCTCCCGCCTTTGCCTACCGATTCTTCCCAATACCGCAAAAAGAAGGTGCTAAAGTCGATGTTGTTGGTCTTCATCGATTCAAAAAACACGGGCGTATAAGGCGCTAACGACAATGTTCCGTAGTTGATGTATTGGCCATTTTCTTTCAAGGTACGAATGAGATCCGTGCCAGCCTCACCGCCTATCGCATCCAAAGCGACCGTTGGTTGTGGCAGTTTGCGCGTTTGCAGTTGCGCGTGTAAGTCTTGTTTTGCGTCCAACACTGGAATCGTATCGTAAGGATACTCGTCTGGCTTTGAAGTCACAGCAATAAGTGTAAAACCCAGTGAGTGAGCAAGCTGGGCAAATATCTTACCGATCGCTGACCCTGCCGCATTGACGATCACCACATCCTTTTGTTCAACTTAGCCACTTTAGTGGTGATAACCCACGCGGTTAGCGCATTGATGTACAACTGGCAGGCATAGCCGTTATCCAAACTTTCAGGTAGCGGAAAAAGATTCTCGGGCGAAGCATCGATGTAGTATTGCCAAGTACCACTCATCGCTACCAGCACTTTTTGCCCAACTTGAAAGCCAGTTTGACCAACCGCACTGACTTCCACCACACGCCCAACCGCTTCAAACCCCGGCACGCGAGGTGTTACGTGAACGCGGCGGTATTGCCCAACTCCATGAATAGAAAGCAAGTCACTTGGGTTAATATTGGTAGCTTCCAGTCGCACCCGAACCTTGCCCCGAGCAAGCGGTTTGAGGGGTTCTTTTTCCAACGACAGCGACGTTTTGGGTTGACCAAAACAGAATTGATTCACTCGTGTATTTATCGTTGGTGCCATTGTTATTCATACCATGCAATTGAAATTAAAAAGGGACGTTTCTTGGCTTCTTCTCAAACGCATTAAGTGAAGTCGACGCTCTGTATTTCTATCTGTGCGATGCGCCGTTCACTCTAAACTGCTGTGGGGTGACATCAAAATAGGCTTTAAATGCCTTGATGTAGGATGAGTCGTTCTGATAGCCCACTAGGTCTGCAATGGCTTGGATTGGCAACGATTCATCTAACAAAGAAAGCGAGTAAATTAGCCGAATTTGTTGCCGCCAAAGCAGAAATGAAGTGTTGAATTCCTTGGCGAACAACCGTGATAAAGTGCGCTCAGACGCCCCAATTTTCTCCCCCCACTCTTTTAGCGAACAGCTCGACGCGGGCTCGTCAGTCAGTTGCTCGAAAATCAGTTTTAGTCGGCGATCTTGTGGCAGTAATAACTGAAATGTCTGCACGTTGCTTTTCAAAATTTGATCATGCAACACCGCCAGCAAATGCAGTACTTCTTCGTGGCTTGTCTCATTTTCACACTGTCTGCGGATCTCTTGCAAAAGCTCATTTAAAAACGGCGTTAGAGCAATGGTTCTCACTTGTGGCTCGTACGTTGCGCCAAACTCAGGGTTGAGGTAAATGCCAACAAATATCGTGTTGCTTAGAGCAATCGACTCATGTTGAACGCCCGCAGGAACAAATAACGCAGAAGTATGCGGAACCAAATGCTGATAATGCTCCGTTTGCGTTTGCAATAACCCTTTGATAGGAAAGATGATTTGATGCCAAGTGTGTTGATGCAGCGCATCAATGTAACCTTTTGGCATGTCGATGGTTTTCACCAAAACAGGAGAATGGGGATTAGCGACCATCATCTCATTGGAGGTCATGACGCCTGACTTCGAATCAATTTGGCGAGTTAGCATTGTTGGTTGTCTTTTCATCCCTATTCCGACACAAGTTCACTAGGCTATCATGCTCCGCATCGCGAATGAAGGTAAACACTTTATCTCTCATTCAAATAATAAGGAGGTTACATGAAGAAAATCGGCGTCGTAAAAGCTGTGCTAGCAGGGAAAACTGTCCCTTATGCTCATGGAGCGCAAAGCGCAATCAACAAACAAGTGTTGCCCGAGCGCCAGCACGCAACAGAGCTTGGTTTTATCAGTGATGAGCAAGGCGATCCACGCTTTCATGGTGGAATTCAAAAAGCGCTTCATATTTACCCAAGCGAGCACTACCCAATCTGGCAACAACAATTAGGCGAAAGAACCATTTTCCAATCCGCCGGCGGCTTTGGCGAAAACATCAGCTCCGAAGGCGTAACCGAATCCACGATTTGCTTGAAAGATAAAATTCGTATCGGCTCAACACTACTGGAAGTGTCGCAAGGTCGCATGCCTTGTTGGAAACTTAACGTACGCTTTGACCAACACGACATGGCGAGAAGACTGCAAGATACGCTTCGAACAGGCTGGTATTTCCGAGTACTGGAAGAAGGCGAAATCGGTGCAGGTGACGAGATTATTCTGTGCGAAAGACCTTATCCAGAATGGCCACTGGCTCGCATCATGGGCGCGGTTTTCACTGGCTGTTTAGATAGAAAAGAACTCACTCAGCTGTCTGAGCTGCCGTTAGTCGAGTCTTGGGGCAAGTTGGTCGAGCGCCGCCTAGAAACTGGCGAAGTTGAAGATTGGGAAATGCGCTTGATTGGCCCAACGGCGGGTTAACACCCCAAAGTAAAATTTTAAGCCACGCTCTGAACCGACTATGCCGTCAGAGCGTGTTTTTTGGTTTACTTCGCACTCGGTGCTGGACGTTTCGACTTACCTTGGAACTGCTTAATGCTCTTCTTAGCATTAGTTCGGCGGTTGGCTTTTTTATCGCGTGGCGCGCGTTTGCTCTCGCCAGTTGATGGCTTATCCGTTACTGGAAAACCAACCAGATCTTGCACTGGCAATGCACGTTGAGTCAGGTGACGAATCGCGTTTAGTGCGTCCATTTCACCATGACATACCAATGACATCGCCACACCTTGTTCGCCTGCGCGAGCGGTACGTCCTACTCGGTGAACATAAGTTTCTGCATGCATTGGCAGTTCAAAGTTGATCACTACAGGTAATTGCTCAATGTGAATGCCGCGCGCTAGTAGATCGGTGGCAATCAACACCTGAATTTGCCCAGATTTAAACTGCGCCAGTGCTTCTTCTCGCTCATCTTGACTCTTATTGCCATGCAGCGCATTGGTTGAGATGCCCGCTTTATTCAGTTTCTTCGCTAAGCCATCGGCGTTCTCTTTCGCACCAATAAAGACTAACGCCTGAGTCCACGCGTTTTTTTGAATCAGTTCAATCAATGCCTTGGTTTTACTGCCTTTGTTGACGAGGTACAGCGTTTCAGAAATATCTTGGTTGGTGCTGTTTTCTTGATGCGCTGCGACTTGCTTTGGTGCCTGCATAAGCAGCTTCGCTTTACCCTTCAACTCATCTGAAAACGTAGCCGAGAACATTGCGGTTTGGCGCTGGTTTGAAATCAGCCCCGCAATATTTTGCACGTCAGGCCAAAAGCCCATATCCAACAAACGATCCGCCTCATCCAGCACTAGGTAGTGGATATTGCTTAAGTCTAAACCGTCTTTTGCCAGATCAACCAAACGACCTGTCGTCGCGACAAGGATATGAGGATTTGTCGCTAGCGCCTGCTGTTGTTGCTCTTTATCAACGCCGCCACACAAACACACTGCGTTGAGTTCAAGAGCTTGACCAACTTGGTTAATTGCTTCACTCACTTGCATTGCCAGCTCACGAGTTGGCACAAGAATCAGCGCTTTTTGCTCTGGATTGACACTCAGCTTTTCCAACAAAGGCAAACCATAAGCAAGTGTTTTGCCGCTGCCTGTATTTGCCAAAGCCAACACGTCTTTGCCTGCTAACAGTTCAGGAATGGCCAACGCTTGAATATCGGTAGGTTTCTTGAAGTCTTTTGGCAGTGCGTGAATCAGCTCAGAACTCAATGAGAGAGTAGAAAATGGCATTAGCGAAACCTTGTACTTTTGGTTGAAGAAGCAATAAAAACAATGAAGATGCGGTAAAACGCAGGCGCGGACTTTACCACAATCTGCTAGGTGAACCATCCTATTTTAGGCGCTTAAACCAAGCGGCGCCGATGCAAATCGTCAGAAAACAAAAAAGCGCAGAGCCGAAACCCTGCGCTTTTAAAAACGGTTTTACATTGTAAATCGTTACTTGGTGTAGAAAGCGCGTTTTAGTGCCATCTCTAGGCCGCGAACTTCAGCCAGACCTTTCAAACGACCAATAGCGGAGTAGCCTGGGTTGGTCTTCTTCTTCAAGTCATCCAACATTTGGTGGCCGTGATCCGGGCGCATTGGGATCAAGCGATGGTCGCCCACTTCTGCGCGGCGTTGTTCTTCATCCAGAATCGCCATCACCACATTGTACATGTCCACATCGCCATCAAGGTGAGCCGCCTCGTGGAATGTCATCGGGTTACTTTCTTCACGCTTGGTGGAACGCAAGTGAGTGAAGTAAATGCGCTCACCATGCTTTTTGATCATCTTCACTAGGTCATTGTCACCACGCACACCGTAAGAACCGGTACACATGGTCAAACCGTTCATTTTGCTTGGCACTTTTTCGGTCAACCAATCAATGTCTTCGATGGTTGAAACGATACGCGGCAAGCCAAGAATTGGGCGCGGTGGATCGTCTGGGTGCACCGCGAGTTTCAAGCCGTGCGCTTCACACACAGGCATTAGTTGCGACAAGAAATACGCCATATGCTCACGCAGTTTGTCTTTGCTAATGCCCGCGTAGCGGTCGAGTTGCGCTTGGAACTCTTCCAAGGTGTAGCCTTCTTCTGCGCCCGGCAAGCCTGCAATAATGTTGCTGGTGAGCTGCTGGATTTGCGCTTCAGACATGTTGTTGAAGTATTCCAATGCCTGCGCTTGTTCAGCTTCGGTGTAATCCGCTTCCGCGCCCGGACGTTTAAGAATGTGCAGCTCAAATGCCGCAAAGGCGATTTGGTCAAAACGCAGCGCTTTAGAGCCATCTGGCATTTCAAATTCTAAGTCGGTGCGCGTCCAATCAAGCACGGGCATAAAGTTGTAGCAAACGGTGTCGATACCGCACTCTGCAAGGTTGCGCAGGGTTTGCTTGTAGTTGTCTATCCATTGTTGGAAGTTGCCTGTCTGAGTTTTGATTTCTTCGTGAACAGGAACACTTTCAACCACCGACCACGTTAAGCCTTTCTCTTCGATGATGGCTTTACGTTTTAAAATCTCTTCTTTAGACCACACTTCACCATTTGGAATGTGATGCAAGGCATTCACAATGCCTGTTGCGCCTGCTTGACGAATATCGTCTAGCGACACAGGGTCATTCGGACCGTACCAACGCCAAGTTTGTTCCATGACACTCACCTTTTTTAAGACGCACTCAGCCCGCTCGAATTTATCAAGCTAAGTGCACAACGACTTCTTAATATGCAGCCACGATAATGCAGCTGCGCTGACTAGAGCCGACCGAAGCCGGCAATGTGGTTAACCGTTTTCAGCGCCCTGCAGAACAACAGGGTTGGAGCTGAATAAGTAACCATCAAAATTTGGGTCATCGATGTCAGACAGCTCCAACAGGCGCTGTTTAACGTTTTCAAGGTGTTGCCACATGGCATTTTTTGCAGCGATAGGATCTTTACGCTGCAATGCGGCTAGGATTTTGGCGTGATCGTCTAACCACTCTTCACGGTAGTCTTGACCAGCAATGTGAGAATGAAGTTTCTTCCACATTGGGCTGCTCTCGCGTCGCTCCCAAGATTGCTTCAACATGTCCACCAGCACAGAGTTTTGAGTTGCCTCTGCAATGCACATGTGAAACTTCTCATCACCGTTGCAATCTGCGGTGCCACTGGCAAGTTCTTCTCGTTCTAACTCAAGGGCTGCACGCATTTTCACGATGTCACCTGGCGTTACTTGCATCGCTGCAAATTCCGCAATGTTACTTTCAAGCAACTGGCGAGCTTGGAGCATTTCAAACGGACCGGCATCATCGCTGATCACGTTCTCACGGGAGTTCGGTTGAGATGGAATATTGATGACATACACCCCAGAACCTTTCTTCACTTCGACAAGGTTTTCCAGCTCCAGCATGATGATCGCTTCACGCACTACTGTGCGGCTAACGTCGAGACGTTCTGCGATATCGCGCTCAGGCGGCAGCCTATCTCCGACCACGTAACGGCCATTGATAAGTTCTTGTCTAAGGACTAAACCGATCTCTTGATACGGTCTTTTCGGTTCAAAAGGCATCATGATGATATTATCACTATATTCCATCTAACTTCTCACGCCATCATAACGACCAATAACAATTGGTCAACCTCTATGTACCAGAATGTGGTAACACCTTGTTTTCGATTGTTTATTACTAATTACTTTGTGAATTACTTAACTGCTTTGATCTTCTCAACTAGTTCATTTAATTCAGGATTTGTCTTTTCTAAGTCCGCGTACATTGGTTGAACCGCTTCAACGAATGCCGCTTTATTTGGTTCAACAAAAGTTACGCCCATCTTTTCAGCTTTTGTACGCTCTTTTGCTTCTGACTCAGCCCACAATTTCTTCATGTATTCAGAAGAGTCTGCTGCTGCTTTCATCAGTGCTTTTTGCTGCTCAGGTGTTAGCTTGTCGTAAGTCTTCGTTGAGATAACCAAAACGTCCGGAACCATAGTGTGCTCATCTAAGCTGAAGTACTTTGATACTTCACTGTGACGGCTCAAGCTAAATGATGGGATGTTGTTTTCCGCAGCATCCACCACGCCTTGTTGTAATGCTGTGTATAGCTCACCGTATGCCAATGGTGTCGGGTTACCACCTAACGCTTTTACCATCGCAATAGCAGATGGGCTCGGCTGTACACGTACTTTCAGACCTTTTAGATCTTCCGGCGTATTGATTGGTTTATTGGTGTAGAAGCTGCGTGCGCCCGCATCGTAGTAGGTCACGCCAATAAAGCCACTTTGGGCAGAAGAGTTAAGAATCTCACGGCCAACTTCACCATCGGTCACTTTGTAGTAATGCTCTTTATCACGGAACAAGTACGGTAAGTTAAAGGCTGAGTAAGCAGGCGAGAACGCTTCCAGTTCTGCCGCGTTGCTCTTCACCATGTCCAGAGCGCCATTTTGCATCAGCTCCATCGATTCACGTTGTGTGCCTAGCTGAGCATCAGGATAAATACGAATGCGTACTTCCCCACCCGTTAACTCACGTACTTCTTTTGCCATGTAATCCATTGCTTTGTGCACCGCATGGTCACGTGGGTGGTTGTGACTGAGTTTCAAAGTGGTCGCAGCATAAGCAGACGCAGTGGCGCCGAAGGTCATTGCAGCACCGACAAGGGCACTTATTAGAGTCTTACGCGTCATCATTGTTCTTGTCTCCGTGGATTGGTTGTCCAATGTGTAGGGTATTTTTAGTTTTTAAACGGTATTTCTTGTTTCGAAGCCATTATTGGCGATCAAAAAAGCAACCGTCAAAACAAAAAAGCAAATTGATTGACCAAAATCACACTAATCACCCTTAAACTGGTTAACCAATTCATTTGTGAAGCTGCTCACGTGACAACCAAATCGCCTAACTTATAATCCACTCAGAACAACATGCCTATTTTGAGACCCTACACAAATACGCTCGGCTACATTGGTAAACCAATTGTTGTGCAGTCCGCGTGTTTACTTTAAGGAAATGAAAATGAATAAATTGGTCACGTATATCAACAGGGGGTTGGCAGCATTTACTGTCTCTCTTTCGACCTTTCTTGTCTTCTGCGTGGTTTGGCAGGTGCTTTCACGCTACGTACTCGGTAAGCCAAGCACCGTCACGGATGAACTGGCTCGCTATCTCTTTATGTGGGTGGCGCTTATCGGTGCCGCTTACACCACAGGTCTCAAACGTCACCTCGCCATTGACCTTTTGACGATGAAACTCAAAGGCAAGAAAAAACTGGTGAATGAAATCGTCATCCAAATTGCCATTGCGCTCTTCTCTTATGTGGTGTTGGTCCACGGCGGAACACAATTGGCACTCAAAACATTGGCCACTGGCCAGCTAACCCCAGCATTGGGCTTAGAGATGGGCTACATCTATTTCTGTTTGCCTATCAGTGGCGCACTGATGATCTTTTATTCCGTGATTTTCGCTTATGAGCGCGTCAAACAATTAATGTCTGGTGAAACCCTAGTCACCGACTCACAACTTGATTCTTAGAGGGTTCCACAATGGAATGGCAATTAATTCTTACCTTATTTGGCAGCTTCGCTGTATTACTGGCAATTGGTGTACCGGTTTCCTTCGCCATTGGTCTTTCTTCACTGGCGACCATTTTAATGGGCCTACCATTAGAGCCTGCGATTGCGGTTGTCGCTCAGCGCATGGCCGCAGGTCTTGATAACTTTGCTCTGCTGGCGATCCCGTTCTTTATCTTGGCGGGTAACATCATGAACCAAGGTGGTATCGCACTGCGCCTGATTAACTTTGCCAAAGTGTTAGGTGGCCGTCTTCCTGGTTCCCTCGCGCACGTGAACGTGATGGCGAACATGATGTTTGGCTCAATTTCTGGCTCAGCCGTCGCATCTGCCGCAGCGGTTGGCGGCACTATGTCGCCTTTGCAAAAGAAAGATGGTTACGATGAAAACTTTTCTGCCGCGGTGAACATCACTTCTTGTCCATCGGGTTTGTTGATCCCGCCAAGTAACACCTTGATCGTGTTCTCGTTAGTCTCTGGTGGTACCTCTATCGCGGCGCTGTTCCTTGCCGGTTACATTCCGGGCATCTTGATGGGTCTAAGCATCATGGTGGTGGCAGGGATCATCGCCAAACGTCGTGGTTACCCAATTGCGGCTCGTCCAACGCTAGCAATGGTTTGGGATACCTTTCTAAAAGCGGCCCCTTCATTGGCTCTGATTGTGGTCATTATGGGTGGCATCATCGGCGGTATCTTTACGGCTACCGAGGCCTCCGCCATCGCCGTGGTCTACACCTTTGTTTTGGCGGTGTTGGTGTATCGCGAAGTGAAATGGCGTGACCTTCCGAAGATCATCTTAGAATCTGCCGTCACCACATCGATTGTTTTGTTGTTGGTTGGCGCTTCTATGGGCATGTCTTGGGCGATGGCGAATGCCGATATTCCATACATGATTGCCGATGCGCTACTGGCGATCTCTGACAACCCTATGATGATTCTGCTCATCATCAACATCATCTTGCTGATTGTCGGTATCTTTATGGATATGACGCCAGCAGTACTGATCTTCACGCCGATCTTCCTGCCAATCGCACTGGATATGGGCATCGACCCGGTTCACTTCGGCATCATGATGACGTTCAACTTGGCGATCGGTATCTGTACTCCACCAGTTGGTAGTGCGTTGTTTATCGGTTGTTCTGTGGCGAACGTTGCGATCGACAAAGTGATCAAGCCGCTGCTGCCATTCTACGTTGCACTGATTGCGGCCCTAATGGCGGTGACCTTTATTCCTGAACTCAGTCTGTTCTTACCAAAACTGGTCCTAGGCTACTAACTCTTTCAATGAATCATCCCGCAGAACACTCTGCGGGAGAAGGGAAATAAAATGAAAACCATTGCAAACTCTACCCTAAATGCTGCTGTTTCGCTGCCAGATTACGACCGTTCAACGCTCAAAAGCCGTATTGTTCACCTTGGTTTTGGTGCTTTCCACCGTGCGCACCAAGCTCTGTTCACCCATGAAATGCTGAGCAAAACGGGTTCTGATTGGGGCATTTGCGAAATCAACCTATTTGGCGGTGAAGAACTAATTCAATCGCTGCGCGCGCAAGATCACCTCTACACCGTGGCAGAGAAAGGCGCAAAATCGACAGAGGTAAAAGTGATTGGCTCAGTCACCGAGTCACTGCACCCAAGCCTCGACAGCATTCAAGCGGTGTTAGAAAAAATGGCAGAGCCACAAGTGGCGATCGTTTCAATGACGATTACCGAAAAAGGCTACTGCGCCGACCCCGCAACGGGCACGCTCGATAAAAACAACCCGCTAGTCATTGCGGATCTTGCCAACCCAACGGAGCCAAAATCAGCACTGGGTTACATCGTGCAAGCACTGAAGATGCGTCGTGAACGCGGTCTGACGCCATTTACCGTAATGTCTTGCGATAACGTGCAAGAGAACGGTCACGTAGCAAAAGCAGCGGTACTGGAGTTCGCTCAACTGCTCGACCCTGAATTGCGCGACTGGATTGCAACCAACGTCACCTTCCCTTGCACTATGGTTGACCGCATTGTGCCAGCAGCCACAGAAGAGACACTGACCGAAATCGCCGATCTGCTTGGCTGTGAAGATCCATGTGGCATCGCTTGTGAACCTTTCCGTCAATGGGTTATCGAAGACAACTTCGTGGCAGGTCGTCCGGATTGGAACGTGGCTGGCGCAGAATTTGTTGCCGACGTTGTGCCTTACGAAGAAATGAAACTGCGCATGCTAAATGGCAGCCACTCGTTCCTCGCCTACCTAGGCTACCTTGGTGGTTACGCGCACATCTCTGACACCATGACAGACGAAGGCTACCACAAAGCGGCATTCGACATGATGATGCAAGCGCAAGCCCCTTCGCTGACCATGCCAGAAGGCACCGATTTAGAAGGCTACGCTAAACTGCTTATCGAGCGTTTCACCAACCCAAGTTTGAAACACAAAACATGGCAAATCGCGATGGATGGCAGCCAGAAAATCCCACAACGCATGGGCGGCAGCTTACGATTCCACCTTGCTCAAGGTTCTAACTTCTCATGGTTGGCAACCGCGATTGCAGGTTGGATGCGCTACGTATCCGGCGTGGACGAGCAAGGCAACGACATTGATGTTCGCGATCCGATGGCAGAGACACTACGCCAGATTTGCGACCAACACGGCTTGAACGTTTCTGTTGTGCCTGCATTGCTCGCGGTTGAAGCCATCTTCCCTGCAGAGCTTGGTCAAAACCCGCAAGTGATTGATGCGGTGAGCAGTGCGTACCAATCGCTAATCGATAACGGTGCTCGTGCCACTGTCGCTGCGTTGTAATAGGAGTTAACGATGAAGAATTTCTTGTGTGAAGACTTTTTACTCTCAAACGAAACTGCGCGTCGCTTGTACCATGAGCATGCGTTCCACCAGCCAATTTATGATTACCACTGCCACCTAAATCCAGCGGAAGTCGCGCAAAACCGCCAGTTCGATAACTTGGGTCAAATCTGGCTTGAAGGCGATCACTACAAATGGCGTGGCATGCGCTCGGCAGGCATTGAAGAGCGTTTGATTACGGGTGATGCGAACGATTACGACAAATACATGGCGTGGGCGAAAACGGTTCCTCAAACCTTGGGTAACCCGCTTTACCACTGGACGCACCTAGAACTGCGTCGCCCATTCGGCATTACCAATACGCTGTTTAGCCCAGACACCGCTGAGCAAATTTGGCATCAATGTAATGAGCTGCTTGCGACACCTGAATTTACGGCTCGCGGCATCATGCAGCAAATGAACGTCGTCATGGCGGGCACGACCGATGATCCTATTGATTCACTAGAACACCACAAAGCGATCGCAGAAGACGACACCTTTAACGTTAAAGTGCTGCCGAGTTGGCGTCCGGATAAAGCGTTCAAGATTGAATTGGACCTGTTTGCGGATTACATGCACAAACTGGGCGAAGTCGCAGACATTGAAATCCGCCGCCTTGATGATTTATTGAGTGCGCTTGATAAACGTTTGGCACACTTCGATGCACATGGCTGTCGTGCGGCAGACCACGGCATTGAGATCGTCCGTTACGCGCCGATCCCAAGCGAGGCTGATTTAGATGCGTTGCTTGCCCGTCGTTTGAGTGGCGAAACATTGTCAGAGCTTGAATGTGCGCAGTTCTCTACCGCGGTTCAAGTTTGGCTCGGAAAACGCTACGCGCAGCTGGGTTGGGTCATGCAGCTTCATATTGGCGCGCAGCGCAACAACAGCACACGCATGTTCCAACTACTAGGTGCCGACGCTGGTTTTGATTCTATTGGCGATCGCCCATTTGCTTTTGAACTGGCACACCTGTTGGATGAAATGGACCAAACCAACGAGCTGCCTCGCACCATTCTTTATTGTTTGAACCCTCGTGATAACGAAATGATGGCGACCATGATGGGTAACTTCCAAGGTGGCGGCATCGCGGGCAAAGTACAGTTTGGCTCAGGTTGGTGGTTCAACGACCAGAAAGATGGCATGCAACGCCAAATGGAACAGCTTTCTCAACTTGGTTTGCTCAGCCAATTCGTCGGCATGTTAACGGACTCGCGCAGCTTCTTGTCTTACACCCGCCACGAGTACTTCCGCCGTATTCTGTGTGACATGGTCGGTCGTTGGGCTGAAAACGGCGAAGTTCCAAATGACCTATCGTTGCTTGGTCCTATGGTCGAAGAGATCTGTTTTGGTAACGCGAAGCGCTACTTTGAAGAGAGGGCGTAACCAATGAAGCACATCGCCATTATTGGTGAATGTATGATTGAGCTGAATGGCAAACCGTTCGGCTCAATGCATCAAACATTTGGTGGGGATACGCTCAACGCTGCGGTTTATTTGAGCCGCGGCTGCGAAGCCAATAGCAAACCCGATGAAGTTAAAGTTTCTTATGTTACCGCACTTGGCAATGACCCGATCAGTACAGGCATGCTCACTCGCTGGCAAGAAGAAGGCATTTCGACAGACTTAGTGCTGCGCGATGAAACTCGTACACCGGGTTTGTATTTGATTCAGCTTGATGACCAAGGTGAGCGTACGTTCTTATATTGGCGCAACCAATCAGCTGCGCGTTACTTACTTCAACATCCAAATTTTGGAATGGTTAAACAAGCGTTAACTCAGGTTGATGCGGTATTTCTCAGCGGTATTTCTTTAGCTATCTTACCGGAAGAAGACCGAATTTTGCTGCTCAACTTATTGGTCGAGCTTAAAGCTCAAGGTGTTGAGATTGCTTTTGATAGCAACTTCCGCCCTGCATTGTGGCCTAACGACGATAATCAAACCGTCAAAAACGTTTACCAAGCTATGTACCAAATGACTGACATTGCATTGGTGACTTTCGATGACGAGCAATTGATCTGGGGCGACGAAACACCAGAGCAAACCATTGAACGCCTGACTTCTCTTGGCGTGGGCAAATGCATCGTCAAGCTCGGCGCGGATGGCTGTTTGGTTCAAGACTCAACAAATCAGGGTTCGAGCGCGGCTCTGGCTCCACAAGCCGTGCCAACCCAACCTGTCGCTCAAGTGGTGGACACCACATCGGCGGGCGACTCATTCAATGGTGGCTTTTTATCGGCATACCTTGCTGGCGCAGATCTAGCGACCTCATGCCAAAGAGGCAACGCACTGGCAGGTGCTGTGATTCAACATCGCGGTGCCATCATTCCCAAAGCATTCACACAACCGGCGCTTGGCGTCGTTTAAGGAACACTCATGTCTAGCATTAAAGAACAATTAAAAACTCTGAAAGTTATTCCTGTTATCGCTATCGATAAAGCAGAAGACATTATCCCATTGGGTAAAGTATTGGCAGAAAATGGACTACCAGCCGCTGAAATCACTTTCCGCTCAGAAGCCGCGGTAGAAGCCATTCGTCTTCTGCGAGAAACCCAGCCAGACATGCTGATTGGCGCAGGTACGGTACTGAACCGTGAGCAAGCGATCGCAGCAAAAGAAGCGGGCGCAACGTTCATCGTATCGCCTGGCTTCAACCCAAATACCGTTAAAGCGTGCCAAGAAATCGAGATTGATATCGTACCAGGCGTGAACAACCCAAGCACGGTTGAAGCCGCGCTGGAAATGGGATTAACCACCTTGAAGTTCTTCCCTGCGGAAGCCTCTGGCGGCATCAACATGGTGAAATCACTGCTCGCGCCATACACCGACATTGAACTGATGCCTACTGGTGGCATTAACCCTGCGAACATCAAAGATTACTTAGCTATCCCGCGCGTATTGGCATGTGGTGGTACGTGGATGGTAGACAAGAAACTGATCGAAGCGGGCAACTGGGAAGAACTTGCACGCCTAACTCGCGAAGCAGTAGCGCTTGTGAATGAGTAATGATTGGTAAGTAACCTCAAGGCTCTTGGGTAACCCCTTAGCAATTTAGATAAGCCCAGCCCTCCCTTTGTGGAGGGCTGATTCATTCAAAGCATGGCTCAATTGATTGGGTTATCGCGGTAAGTAGATTCCTGATCTCGCCTAGGCTCGTCGGTATGATGGTATGACAAATATCTCCCTATTCGTCATCCTGAAAAGCGAGGCACGAGCGTGATTCAGGATCTACTCACAGACTGAATCAAACTCTAAAAGATTGGCAACTTTGAAGGATGACCATTGCTTACTCACTTAATGGAAGTAACTCAAAGAACAACACTCTAGGGAAATAAATGGAAAACTGGTTAGCACAAGGCATTGGTGGCATCGCGTTTATGGTTGGCGTAATGGCCTTCAGGCAGAAAGACGACATGCGCTTTCGCTATCAGATGATGGCGTTTTGTTTCATCATGGGTATTCACTTTACCCTGATGGGCGCAACCGTCGCCGCCATTGGCGTGATCATCAACGGCATTCGCAGTTTCGCCTCCATCAAAACCCAATCACGCAAAGTGATGTGGTTCTTCATTGCACTGATGTGGCTGATGACCCTGCCAAACATGAGCCACTTTTTTGAATTCATCACCGTGTTTGGTTCCTCCGTTGCCACTTGGGCACTGTTTTCCAAACAAGGCATCGCCTTGCGCAGCTTAATTTTATTCAACTCATTTTGTTGGGTGAGCCACAACCTATGGCTTGGCTCGATTGGTGGCTCATTGGTTGAGAGCACCTTTATCGTCACCAACCTGTTGACCATTTATCGTTTGTTTCATGCCCAAGAACACATCTCCCAAACCCAAAACAATCAGTTTTTGGCGTCTAACACCGAATCCAGTACAGATTGAGCATTACTCGCAATACTTTCATCACCGCACTGCTTTAAAACCAGAATGAAATCATTCAGTTCTTCGGCAGACACGCCATTATTCATGCTGATGTTGTAGTGCGCCGCAAGCTGGCTGTTCACTCCTTTGATATTTGCCAGCGCGGCAATCGTGGCAATTTCTCGTTGTTTCCACGTCAGGAGGTCACGCGCGAAAATGTCACCAAACAAATGGGCTTTTAAGTACTGATCTATTTGAGGTGAAAAGTCGAACAGCGGGCCTTTGACTTGCATACCGACCAGCGTTGTTTGGTTCTGACTGCCTAGCTCTAAGCTGCTTTTATCTGCCGTCAACGGCGTCGATTCACGCCCTAATATGTCGGTAATATCACGATTTTTGCGCACTTCAACTACTTCCATAAAAGCAGCCAATCCATTCAAACTGCGGGGAAAACCTGCGTAAGCGTATAGTTGAGCGAGAACTTCTTTAATCTCATTGATCGTTAAGCCGCTTTCTAAACCATCATTCAGGCTAATCTTGAGTTTTTCTACGTCACCGCTTGCGGTGAAAGCCGCGATTGGAACGATGGCTCGTTCTTTATTACTCAATTTATCTGTTGCAAAAGCAGGCATAACAGCGGATATCGTTGTCATAGTCAGTACCCAAATTAATATGGACTTGATTGAAGTTTTAATTGCGATCATCGTCAGAACCTTCCGTTGGTTGACCACGCGCCGAAGCGACTAGAAGAGCCATAAAAGCGACACCAATAAGCGCAACCTGTACGCTCATATAAGTTTGATATTTACTTGGCTTGCCTGTCATTGCCAGATCTCCGACGTCCTTAAGTTAGCGTTCAATTAGCCAAGCTCGGCGTACTCTTCGTCCGTCACGGGTTGACACCACTCATTGCTTGCTCCTTCGGCGGGTATTTCTATTGCTACATGTGAAAACCAGCTGTCTTTAGCTGCGCCATGCCAATGCTTAGTGCCAGGCGCAATATGCACGACGCCGCCTACGAGCTATACCCACAATCCAAGTATTTGTCTTATCGCGCAAGGCAGGAAGCGAGTCTTATTGGGAGAGGAAAGCTTTATTTACGATGCCAACCACTTCCTGATTTCTTCTGTCGATCTCCCTATCATTGCCAACATTATCGAAGCTAGTGAGGAGCAACCTTATTTAGGGCTGATCATGGAGCTGGATTTGACCGAGATTTCCCAACTGATTGTCGATAGCGAACTTGCCTTTACTCAAGCCAAAGAAGCGCAAAAAGGCATTGCTGTCGGTGAGTTGTCGGAATCTCTATTGGATGCGTTTGTACGTTTAGCAGAATTATTAGACGAAGGCCAAAACATCAAAATTTTAGCGCCCATCATTAAACGGGAGATTTTTTATCGCCTTTTGATGAGTGAACAGGGCACGCGTCTCCATCAAATCGTGACTGCGGGCAGCCATAGCCATCAAATAGCCAAAGCCATCGACTGGCTCAAAAACAACTTTGTCAAACCATTAAGTGTTGGAGATTTGGCTTCGTTTACAGGTATGAGTAAATCGTCGTTTTACACGCACTTTCGCTCCATGACGTCCATGACACCATTACAGTTTCAAAAGAAGTTACGCTTAAGTGAAGCACGCCGATTGATGCTGACAGAAAACTTAGACGCCATGGCTGCGACATTCAAAGTCGGCTATGAAAGTCCGTCTCAATTCAGTCGGGAATACAGCCGCTTGTTTGGCGCACCACCGTCTAAAGACATCAAATCGCTAAGAGAAAATTTGGGCTAAATTGGCACAAAAAAGCCGTTAGTCTGTACTGCCACAGAGCTAACGGCTAAAAACCCATGAAGAGATCGCTTCGTCAGCACTTCACTGCGGCTGACAAAAAATGTGTAGTTTATTAAAGCACAGCCTTGCGACTCGGTAAGAACACTTCACCCAACATGCAACGTACAGAACCACCACCAATAGATTCTATGGTGGAAACGTCGAATGGCAGCAATTTACCGTGTGTCGCCAATTGGTTTCTTTGTGCTGGTGAGAATGCTTCGTACGCCGATTGAGACATCGCAATCACCTTGTCGCCGTTGATGGTTTCCAGTTGCAGAATGTTGCCACAGAACTGGTTCATCTGATCAAGCGAAATTGAGATAACTTGTTTATCTTTTGCCAGAGACTTCAAAACAAAACGACGCTCAAATTCTGGGATCACTTCATCACAGATCACACAAAACTGCTCACCCACAGCCATCATCACGTTGGTATGGTAAATCGGCGAACCCGATGGCAAACGGGTTTGGAATGAAATCACGCGCTCATAACCAATACGATTCGCGTAATCTTCCAACACTAGGCGGTCACAACGCTGTGACAACGCGGCATAAACGGTTTTGTTTAGATGGTCAAAAACCATCACACCAGTGCTTTCTAGGTACGCGTGATCGCCTAGGTAATCCGTTAGACTGCTTTGCTGATGAACTTCACGTCCTGCAGCGGCTAGCGCGGCAATTAACGCTTCTGGGCGCACCTCATGCTGACGGTTTTCACACGCCATTGGGAAGGTATAAAGCGTGCCGTCTGGTGTCGTGCTAAACCAATTGTTTGGAAATACCGCATCTGGCGTCGCAACATCAGAAACTGGATAGTCAAATTCCACCACTTGCACTCCTTCTTGGCGCAACGTGGCAACCATTGCCGAAAATTCAGCCATGGTTTTTCGTGATACTTCTTTCTGGCTCAATGACACCTGATGCTGAAACTCATTGTCTTGCGCCGTTTCTTCATTAAAACGAAATTCTTTAGGTGGCACCATCACTACGCAGTTTGCGGTTTGGCGCAGAGCACTTTGTGTGCTTTCTTCTTTCCCATCAGCAAATTGGGGTACTGATTCGTGTAATAGCATCCAATATATTCCTTATCTCTAGAATGGAGAGATTGTAAATTTATTGTTAACTTCAGTTTTGCTGTTTTCGCGATTATTTCCATTCTCTAAAAGTAATTTTTCCTGCAATTAGACAGCGAAACACGATTTTTTATTGTCACTTTGCTGGTTTACGCTTTTGTGGCTCGGACATGACAAATCCAATAAATGGGATATTTCAATTCAGTTCATAACCAACTAGTTACATTTAAAAGGCGATCGGTTAGACTATTTTTTCGCCCCTCTCACAAACTCGTCTGCTTTTCTGGCTAGCGGACAACGATATTTCTTACCACCTATCTCGGTGCGCACTGCTATGTCCAAGCAGTGTAAATCGATGGATTCAGTAGACCGAGATGGCATTGTTTTAACTTTAGGATGAGTTATGTTTAAACGATTTGAAGGCTTCACAGAGCCGTTTCCCAAATCTACGCCCGATCAGCCCCCTTCAGGGATTTTTGCCTTTCTACGCCATTACACCCGAGGGTATGAAAAGCCACTGATCATCATGTCACTGATGTCGACGATTGTTGCCATCGTCGAAGTCATGCTGTTTGGTGCAATGGGCCAACTGGTAGACTGGCTTTCCACCAGCAATCCAGAAACCTTTTTGCAAGATAACCGAGCGGATCTGATTTTTTACGGCGTCTTACTTCTGGTTGTAATGCCACTTTTGGTTGTTATCTACTCTTTGCTGGTGCATCAAACCTTGTTGGGTAACTACCCAATGTCCATTCGCTGGCTTGCTCACCGTTATCTGCTCAATCAGAGTCTGAACTTCTATCAAGATGATTTTGCAGGGCGCGTTGCAACCAAAGTGATGCAAACCTCTCTCGCAGTACGTGAAACGGTCATGAAGAGCATGGACGTGTTTGTCTACGTGACGGTTTACTTCACCAGTATGGTCGTGATGTTAGCAGCTGCAGATTGGCGTTTAATGATTCCAATGATTGTCTGGCTTTTGGTTTACATCGCGATTCAGATTTACTTTGTACCGAAACTGAAAGATGTGGCCTCTGAGCAAGCCGATGCGCGCTCAACCATGACAGGCCGTATTGTCGACAGCTACACCAATATCCAAACGGTGAAGCTGTTTTCACATAGCCAGCGAGAAACCCAATATGCCGAACAAGGCATGAAAGGATTTCTCAACACGGTTTATCGTCAAATGCGCTTGGTTACGGGCTTTGACGTGGCGGTTGAAATCTCCAACTACATCTTGGTGTTTTCCGTCGCGGCTTTGTCGATTTATCTGTGGTTGGACAGCGCGATTAGCGTCGGTGCCATTGCTATTGCGGTCAGCCTAGCGCTGCGCGTTAACGGCATGTCGATGTGGATCATGTGGGAAGTAGGAGCCCTGTTTGAAAACATGGGTACTGTCGTGGATGGCATGAAAACACTGTCCAAACCTATCGATATCCAAGACAAACCGAATGCGAAAGACTTGGTCGTATCTCAAGGTGGCATCCAGTTCGATAACGTCAGCTTTCATTACGGTGAAAACAAAGGCGTCATCAACCATCTGAATCTCGACATCAAACCTGGCGAAAAAGTCGGCTTGGTTGGGCGCTCTGGCGCAGGCAAATCCACGTTGGTGAACTTGCTGTTACGCTTCCATGATGTGGAAGAAGGCAGCATTAAGATTGACGGTCAAAACATTGCTGACGTCACGCAAGATTCGTTGCGCTCGAAAATTGGCATGGTGACACAGGATACGTCTCTTTTGCACCGTTCAATAAGAGATAACATCTTGTACGGCAACCCAACCGCCTCAGAAGAGGAACTGCTTAAAGCGACGAAACAAGCGCACGCTCACGAGTTCATCGAAACACTGACAGATCCATTTGGCAATGTCGGCTACGATGCGCAAGTTGGCGAACGAGGCGTGAAGTTGTCTGGTGGTCAGCGTCAGCGTATCGCTATTTCTCGCGTGTTATTGAAAGACGCGCCGCTGTTGGTACTGGATGAAGCAACTTCAGCTCTGGACTCAGAAGTCGAAGCGGCTATCCAAGAAAGCTTGAACGAGCTCATGCAAGGCAAAACCGTGATTGCAATAGCACACCGATTGTCGACCATCGCCCAGATGGATCGCTTAATCGTTCTCGACAAAGGTAACGTCGTAGAGCAAGGCACGCACCAAGAGCTGATCGCTCATAACGGCATCTACGCACAGCTTTGGGCACACCAAACTGGCGGTTTTCTTGGTGAAGAACTAGACAATCAGCAAGCTTCTTAACACCGCTTCATCCCTTTAAAAACGGCGCTTAAAGCGCCGTTTTTTATTCTCGAATTACATGAGCACTGAACTGACGAACTCACTCATTCTCATTTATGAAACACCAACAATGATGAAGATCACACTTTTTCTGCTAATATAGCGCCTCGTTGCGTATCTATTGCAATGGACACAATGCAGAGTACCTAGCTGAATTCATTTATCGTTTCACTTTTTGATAAGCAGCTATACTCAATAGATGGCTTAGTTATTAAATTAACAATAAGGTAATTAGCTTATGTGTAAATGTGGTTCAATGCAGATCGTACAAGTAAAACCTAGTTGGGCTGACAAGCTATTCGGCTATTCAGAAAGATGGAAATGCCAACTTTGTTGTAAGATCTACCGCATCTAAAAATTAAAAAAATAGAATCTTAGTTTTTCTAAGAAAAAGCAGTGGCCCGACAATGATTGTCGGGTTTTGTTTTTCTAAAGCCTCAATTATCTCCCTACGCTTCCACGCAAACCAATCTGCTCAACACCTAGCATCTCAATGTGACTTAGGTATAGAATCTGGCCCACTTATTTCTTCCTCTATTCATACATAACTGGTCACTATGAACAAAAGTTTGCTAACGAATCTGCTCGCCATCGCTTTGATGGGTGCGGGCCATCAATTTCAGAACGACTATCTTTGGTATGCAGGTCTCTTTGCCTTCTCTGGCGCCATCACTAACTGGCTTGCCATCCACATGCTGTTTGAAAAAGTGCCGGGCTTATACGGTTCTGGTGTGATTCCCGCACGGTTTGAAGAATTCAAACTGGCGATCAAAAATTTGATGATGGAACAGTTCTTTACCGAAGCGAACATCGACCGATTCTTGAATAAAGAAATGGCGGGCGGTGTGAACATCGATCTTCAACCTGTGATTGAGAAAGTGGATCTAAACCCAGCCTTTGACTCACTAGTAGAAGTCATTGAGGGCTCCCAGTTTGGCGGCATGCTAGCGATGTTTGGTGGTGCGGAAGCTCTACAGCCGATGCGACAACCTTTCGTCGAAAAGATGCAAGTGTCCATCATCGAACTGAGCAAGAGCGACAGCATTAAAGAAGCTTTGAAAGAGCAGTTTGAATCACCAGCCATGATGGATGAGATTAAGCAGAACATCGAAGGCATCATCGACCAACGCCTTAGCGAGTTAACGCCGGCATTGGTTAAAGAAATGGTGCAAAAAATGATTAAAGAACACCTAGGCTGGCTAGTAGTTTGGGGTGGCGTATTCGGTGGTTTGATTGGTGTTATTAGCACCTTTATCGGCGCATAATCCTTCACTAAACATCCAGAGACCTATCGAAAAAGGAGCCCGTTGGCTCCTTTTTTATGTCCTGTTCCACGACAAGTGCGTTAGCCTAATAGCTCCGGATTCACACCAAATCCCGTTTTGTGCTCTTCTATCACCACTTCACTTCGCGTCTGAATAACACCCGGTAGAGTGCCTAGCTTACTCGACATGAACTCTTGATACGCTTTCATGTTCTTCACTCGGACTTTAATCATGGTGTCGAAGTCACCAGAGAGCGAATAACACTCTTCAATTTCTGGCATCAATTCCACCGCTTTGGCAAACTTTTCAAAAATCGAGAAGCTGGTTTGATCCAAACGAATATGAATGAACACCTGAACATCCAATCCTAATTTTTCAGCATTCAACTCGGCATGATAACCATTGATATAGCCTTCTTTCTCAAGCCTTTTGACGCGATCTGAGCACGGCGACGTGGTTAAGTTAATCTGCTTCGCCAGTTCGACGACGGGAATTCGTCCGCGTGAATGAAGCACTCTCAAAATATGCAGATCAATCCTGTCTAATTGGTAGCTCATCAACACATCCTTGTAACAACTCAGGGAGCTTTACATTAATCGTTACCGTTATGTTTGCAAACTAACAAATGAACAACGTGTGAATTCCGCTTAGTTTTAACGTTTGCTTAGCACAAAAAGCCATCATCAACCTAAAAACACATCCTACTTGTTAACATAAGTTTATAAATAACAAAGGCACTCACACGGCTTTTATAAGAGAAAAATCGGTGTGAATGAAAAAGTGAAACGATGAACTTTGCAGAGAATAAAGTGAGCTATAAACAGAAGAAATGAGCCAAATAGTAAGGCAATAATAGGAAAAATTATTGAGGAAAAAGCAATGTTAACCTTACAACTGGCGTACAAACCGTTTGGTGTTGGCGAATGGACATACACCACGGTTTCTCACGAAGTCGCTAAGTTTTTAGCACGTGAATACGCATCTTATGGCTGGCCAGTGATGATCGACGGATCGCCCTACTCCAACGAAGATCCTTTAGCAGCGTAACGTTAAACTACAGAGCGGCCGATACGTGTCTTGCCGGGTGAGGTACCACTTCACCGATTGCTCGGTGGTTGCAGCAACGACAAAAATACTGTGGTTCCATCTCGTAATAGTGCTCACCCGAAACAAACTTCGCCATCAGTTGCGTGAAACTCACCACCTTACCGGTTAACGTGTCAACGGATTGAGGCTCACAACGCTTCATGATCACTTTATGTTGCGTTGATTTTCTACACGCTGAGCAATATATATCCGGCATCTCTCTTCTCCCTGAATTTTTGTGTGCTACTGACAATTGACATATTTTGTTCAAAATAATTCCACAATAAAAAAGCCCCTTTACTTTTTTGTGCCCTATCTTCAAAAAATCCTACTAAAGTATGAAAAAACTGAGACCTTGGTCAGACCTCAACTTTTATACCACTTATATGAAAAACAGCACCTATGTGTGTAATAATACGACACATCACACATAAGCTATTGTTAGGGCTTATTATTTAGTAAGGCGCGTGACAACTTTACAGTTGGCTAGGTCGAGCTTTCGTAACGCTTTGTTATCTCGATTTACCCCGTAAACCAGTTGCTAGCAACAACAGCCGTCTCATCAAGGAAGAAATGCATGACGATACAACCGACTCTCACTACCGAAAGACTCGTCCTCCGGCCATTCCATATAGGTGACTGCCAACAAGTGGCTTTACTCGCTGGAGATAAGCGAATTGCCGACATGACAGCAAACATCCCACATCCTTATGAGCTACCGATGGCGCAAGCATGGATAGATAGGCACTATCCGATGTATCAGCAGCATCAAGGCGTGGCGTACGCTATTACCTTGCGAAACACTGGGGAGTTACTTGGTGCGGTGAGTTTACCGCGTATCGAAGAGGGGTACGGAACATTAGGCTACTGGGTTGGCGTGCCACATTGGGGGAAAGGCTATGCATTCGAGGCCTCCAAAGCCTTACTCGAATTTGCTCGAATGCACTTTGAGTTAAACGGAATAACCGTGATGCATTTGGTGGACAATCTGCGTTCTAAATCGGTGATCCAAAAACTAAAGATCCCTTACGTCGGTGACAAAACATTGCGCATGCAAGGCAAAAAACGAAAGGTTTGTGTCTACCAACTCACGTTCGTCGCTTCTGAATAAAGTCGAGGGATATGTCGGATGATCATCCATGAAACTTCCCAAAATCTACCCAAGAACAACCCTTTCTTGCTGGGAACTGTATCGTTGTCGCTGTTCTATTTTTCCTACCTAGCAGACAAGCTCGTCGAGTTTGGACTCTTAGCACTCACAATAGTAGGATTGAAACTGATCTCAACGTACTTCACGCGCCGCGCGTTCAATCCTAAAACGCTATATATCGATGCAAGCACTAGCGCCTTGAAGTACAGCCAGGGCTCAACGGTTTACTTCCGTCTACCTCTTGATGACATTGTCAGAGTCCAAATACAGAAAGAGTCCTTCTCCAGCCAAAGTTTGATGATCTACACAGTCAACGACGCTTACCAAGTGCCGAATTCTGACAATTTCGATTCTCTGCAGTTAAAGGATTTAATGAAAAAACTTGAAAAGAGGCTTGATGATCAACGTCGTTAAAGCAAAAAGAGAAGACATTCCAGAAGTTTCCAATTTGGTCACAAAATAGAAAGACAAAAAAGCCAGCAATTACGCTGGCTTTTCTCTGTGTTAGTCTTGTGCGACTTTCACGCGAATTTTGCTTTTTTCTACGTTCGTCAAATTCAGTGCTTCAAGAGCAGAAATTGCTTCTGCTTCGTCCGGCATGATGACAAAACCGAAGCCTTTCGACAAACCCGTTTCTTGATCAAGCACTAGCGAACACAGTTCTACTTTGCCGTACGCTGAAAATAATTTGCGGATATCTTGCTCGGTCATGTGACGAGCCAAGTTTCTTACTAAAAGTTTCATAATGAACCTAGTTGGTTTGATAACGGTTCGATTCTCTCAGTTTCTCTCTGGCAAACCAAGTGAATAATATGACGGCGTTGACTAGATCATTCTAAGTACATCTGTTTAAATGATTTTCCGTTCATTTTTCACCCATAGGATAGCCAGCATGGAAACGAAACGTCTCAAACTCATCCCCGCTTGTTTAGAACGAGCCGAAGAGGCGCATCAAGCTGTCGTTCGCAGCCAAAAGACTCTCGAAGTCTATCTGCCGTGGGTGCCTCATGTGCTGACATTAGAAGCGATGATAGAAGGGACAGAGAAAGCCATCGCAAACTTTGAAAACTTCGAAGAAGAGCTGCGTTACTACATCATTGAAAAGGAAAGCGATCGCTTACTGGGTGCGGTCGGTTTGATGATTCGAGATCCCGACGTACCATCCTTTGAGATAGGTTATTGGTTAGATGATGCAGCCGTTGGCAATGGTTATGTTGCCGAGGCTGTGCTCGCAGTTGAGCGCTATGCGTTTGATGATTTGGGTGCCAAGAGAATCGCAATTCATGCTGATAGCACCAACCAAAAGAGCCGTGCTGTAGCCGAGCGCTGTGGTTATGAGTTTGAAGGCGAACTCAGAAACGAACGTCTTACCACATCGGGAGAGCTGAGTAACACCGTGATTTACTCAAAAATCCGCGAGTAAGCCGCTTAGCTAAACCGATTTGAACACAATAAAAAAGCCCGCGATATTCGCGGGCTTTTGTCATCTTTGCAGTGGTTAGTCTAGATCAACCAACTTCTGCTTGTACTCTTGGTGTTGGTCTAGAACTTCTTGACCTGCACCGCCAGTCATCTTGCTAACCAACACGATAGCCAGTGTTGAGAAGATGATGCCCGGTACGATTTCGTAAACGTCGAACCAACCGCCAGTTAGCTGTTTCCAAACTACGATGGTCACGCCACCCACTAGGATGCCCGCTAGTGCGCCGTTACGGTTCATACCGCTCCAGTACAGGCTAAGTACTACTGCAGGGCCAAATGCCGCGCCAAAGCCCGCCCAAGCGTAAGATACAAGGCCTAGCACAGAGCTGTCTGGTGTCATTGCTAGGAACAATGCAATCAAAGAAATCACGATAACGCCCACACGGCCAATCATCACCACTTCTTCTGAAGAAGCATCAGGTTTGATCACTTGCTTGTAGAAGTCTTCTGCTAGTGCAGATGAAGATACTAGAAGCTGTGAATCCGCTGTACTCATTACTGCCGCTAGGATTGCTGCTAGTAGGATACCAGCAACCACTGGGTGGAATACGGTGTTCACAAGCAACATAAAGATTTTCTCACCATCTTCTAGTTGCGTACCTGGGTGGCCAGTCACCCATACCAGACCAACAAGACCCACTAGCATTGCACCTGCCATTGAAAGCGCAGTCCAACCCACAGCGATACGACGCGCTGTAGTTAGGTCTTTGTTTGAACGTGATGCTTTGAAACGCGCTAGGATGTGTGGCTGACCAAAGTAGCCAAGACCCCATGCCGCTAGCGAGATAATCGCGATAGCTGACAGCGGCTCACCTTTCACATCATTCCACAACGTCAGTAGTTCTGGGTTGATGTTGTGCATGTCTGAAGACAGTTGGCCAAAACCACCGTCCATAACAGCAATCGGAACGATCATCAGTGCTGCAGCCATCAATAGGCCTTGCACTAAGTCAGTCCAAGATACCGCTAAGAAACCACCGAACAGCGTGTAAGAAACCACACAAACTGTACCAATAACTACTGCAATGCTGTAATCAAGGCCGAATACGGTTTCAAACAGTTTGCCCCCTGCAACCAAACCTGAACTGGTGTAGAAAAGGAAGAATAGAAGAATGAAAAACGCAGAGATGGTCTGAATCAGTTTTGATTTGTCGTTGAAACGACGTGACAGGAACTCTGGCAATGTTAACGCGTCAGTTTGGATGCTGTAAGTACGCAGACGTTTTGCACTGATGAACCAGTTAGCCCATGTACCAGCAAGTAGACCACCTGCTAGCCAAAATGCCTCGATACCTGCTGCATACGCATAACCAGGCAAACCTAGTAGCAGCCAGCCACTCATGTCTGATGCACCTGCAGATAATGCAGCAGGCCACGGACCTAGGCTACGGCCACCTAGGAAGTAGTCAGATGAATTGGAAGTCCTCTTATACGCGTAAACGCCAATGGCAACCATAATTATTAAATACGCCACAAAAGTGGACGTGATAGCAAAGCTATTTTCTATCATTTGATAGTCCTCGTTATAATTATTTCCTTCCTTGTCTTCTCTGACATTTTGCCATCGCAGCAATACGTCAAAGCAAGAGACACCAATCTGAACAAGCTCTCAGGCTGGTTATTTCAAATTGGTGTCACAAGTCAGGTTAGTGAGTTTCGTTCCCCAACTCGAGTAGAGTCGCGTTACCACCCACCGCTGTAATATTTATCGTTCGAGTACGCTCAGTAATAAAGCGCAACGAGAGATGCGGATCGTGAGCCAGTTTTGGTGACTCTAAATCCGTTTCAGAAACTAAGCCAACGATAGCACCATCGCGCTTAGCCAATTGAAGATTGAGCGCATGCTCAACCTGAGAATGCCCAACATAACCCACACTACGTACATCGCTTTCTAGCAACGGGGCAGACGCATCGTACGCAACTACTTGGACTAAGTTAGATGGGAAGTTTGTTGACGATACCGCTTGCTCAACCAGTCGGTTTAGCTCGGCATTGTCGCTGCAAATCACAACACTGTTACCTGCGATGAGGGCACAAGTGATCATTGCAAAAGTGCTGTACAGCGCGTTTTCAGTGTTTTCGATGTTGTTTTCACAAATCACCAAAGCCACACCACGACCAGCCGCGTACAACTCGTTAGTTTCCCCCGTAGGGCCCACTAACTGATGAGGTTCTGCAAGCAGTGCAGACGCTTGTTGCAAGTGGTAAGACACCACTTTCGCCACAACAGCATTCTGCCCTTCTAGTGCAGATTTTAATGCCAACACATGTTCGCATTTGTAATCAAAATCGGTCAGATTCCACTGCTCCCAAGCAGAGAATGCATCTTTAAAATATGTGATCTGATGAACCATAATGCGACTCCTTATGCGTTCTCTGCTTGAGCAACTGTTCGTTGAGCAAAAATGTGTTGAGTAAAGCGGTACAAGTAGTGAGGACCACCAGCTTTTGGACCTGTACCAGACAAGCCTTGACCACCAAATGGCTGAACGCCAACAACCGCACCAACTTGATCTCGGTTGATGTAGCAGTTACCCACGCGAGCGTGCTTTTCAATCCAGCGATAAGTGGTTTCGTTACGGCTGTGAATGCCCATTGTTAGACCAAAACCTGTTTGGTTGATCTGCTCTACCACGTTTGGCAGTTCAGACGCTTTAAAGCGAACAATGTGCAAGATAGGACCAAATTGCTCTTCTTTCAGAACATCAATGCCTGAGATTTCAAACGCACTTGGCGCAACAAAATCGCCATACTGACACGCTTCTTCCAGTTGCAGCTGCGCAACTTTCTTCTGCGTGCTGCTCATCTGTTCTAGGTGAGCAAGGAGTTTTTGCTTCGCATTGCGGTCAATAACCGGACCCACATCGGTTTTGTGCAAGTAAGGCAAGCCAACGTGTAGCTCTTTCATCGCGCCTTGGATAAGGGTGATGATGCGGTCCGCAACGTCTTCTTGTACAAACAGCACACGAAGCGCAGAACAGCGTTGACCCGCCGATGCAAACGCAGAGCGAATCACATCACGAACCACCTGCTCTGGCAGTGCAGTACTGTCGACGATCATGGCGTTTTGGCCGCCAGTCTCCGCGATAAACGGTACTGGCTTCGCGGTACGCTCTGCCAACGTTACGTTGATGCGCTGTGCCGTTGCCGTAGAGCCCGTAAATGCGACACCTGCGATGGCGTCGTGAGAGGTTAGTGCATGACCAATCTCACCACCGCGACCAGGAAGTAATTGAATTACGCCAGCTGGGAAGCCAGCTTCCAGCATCAAATCAATCGCGCGAGCAGCAATCAAGCTGGTTTGTTCAGCCGGTTTAGCAACCACAGTGTTACCCGCAACAAGCGCCGCGGTTACTTGACCAAGGAAAATCGCCAGAGGGAAGTTCCAAGGGCTAATACAAACGAACACTCCGAGACCTTCACGACTTGAAATGCGTTTCACACCATCAAAACCTTCCAGTTCAAATGGTTGTAGGTTTTGCGCTTGTTTTGCGTAGTAACGACAGAAATCAACCGCTTCACGAACTTCATCAATGCTGTCGTGAATGGTTTTACCCGCTTCTTGATGACAAATAGCCACCAACTCTGCCAAGTTCGCTTCCATCAAGTCAGCAAGTGTTTCTAAACACTTCGCTTTTTGCTCAATCGCAGTGCCTTTCCATTCTGGGAATGCCGCTTGCGCCGCTGCAATCGCAGCGGAAACATGCTCAAGAGTTGCAAAAGCGACTTGACCCACTTCAACACGACGATCGTAAGGCGCGGTAATGATCTCAGCGAGGTTTTCCTTGATCATGCTTTCGGCAAAACGTTCACCGTTGATCACAGGGCCCGCAATCCACTTATTGTTTAGGAAGCTTTCAACTTGCGCTTCAAATGGTTTTGCTTCGCTTTCGATATCAATGTTGACGCCGTAAGAGTTTTTACGCTCAGGGAAAATACCTGAAGGCATTGGGATCTTATCGTTATTCAGCGTCGCAAAACTGGTTAGCGCATCCACTGGGTGATGTGTCAGTTCAGAAATTGGGCAACGCGCGTCAACCAAACGGTGTACAAACGAGCTGTTTGCGCCATTTTCTAGCAGACGACGAACAAGGTAAGGCAGTAGATCCGCGTGGCTACCAACTGGAGCGTAAATACGAACAGGTTGGCCGTATTTCTCCATCACATGGTTGTAGAGTGAATCTCCCATGCCGTGTAGGCGTTGGAATTCAAAATCCTTATGCTGCGCCATCACTGCAATCGCAGTAACTGTGTGCGCATTGTGGCTGGCAAACTGCGGGAAGATATTGCCACGTACGCCTTCGCTTAATAGGAAACGCGCACATGCAAGGTAAGCAACATCGGTCGCTTCTTTGCGTGTGTACACCGGGTAGTTTTCGTAGCCCGCTTGTTGTGACCATTTGATTTCGCTATCCCAGTACGCGCCTTTTACCAAGCGAAGTGGGATCAAGTCACCTTGCTCTTTCGCAAGGGCATTGAGCCAAACCAATACTGGTAGAGCACGCTTCGAGTACGCTTGCACAACAAGACCAAACTTGCCCCAACCTTTCACGAGGTCACTACGGTAAATCTTCTCGAACAGCTTTAGGGACAGCTCAAGGCGATCAGCTTCTTCTGCATCAATCGTGATCGCAACGTCGACTTCAATCGCGCGTTTTAGTAGTTGCATGAGCGTTTCGTACAGCTCAGTCATAACACGCTCTTCGTTCGCCACTTCGTAGCGAGGGTGCAATGCTGAAAGCTTGATAGAAACCGAAGGCGCAGGGCTAGTGTCGTTACCGTAAGTCTCGCGACCCACCGCTTCGATCGCCATTAGGTAATCTTTGAAGTATTTGTTTGCATCCGCTGTTGTTAGCGCCGCTTCACCCAACATATCAAATGAGTAAGTGAAACCTTTGTCGCGCATCGGGCGACCATTTTTCTGTGCTTCTTCAATCGTGCGGCCGCGAACAAACTGGTGACCCATGATCTTCATTGCCTGATACATGGCTTTACGAATCACAGGTTCAGAGAATTTGTTAACCAGACGGTTTACAGCCTGACTTGGGCTCTGGGTGCCTTGCTCACCAAGACCGACCACTTTACCTGTCAGCATTAGGCCCCATGTTGACGCGTTAACGAAAACAGAGTCTGAGTTTTTCAGGTGAGATTTCCAGTCCGCAACGCTTAACTTGTCTTTAATCAGCGCGTCTGCGGTTGCCGCATCCGGGATTCGCATTAACGCTTCTGCAAGACACATCAGCAAGATACCTTCTTGAGTATCGAGACTGTATTCCAGCAAAAGTGCATCAATCATCTGGATTGACTTCTTATCGGCACGAATGGCTTCAATAAGTTTGGTCGTTTGGTTAGTGATCGCCGATTTTTCTTCCGTTGTCGGCGTCGCTAGTGGCAATAATTGCTCTAGCCATTGAGACTCGTCCACCATATACAATGGCGAGATCAGTGACCACAACTTATCAAGCGGCTGCCCGATAAATTCCGGTGTCAACACGTTCGTAGCTGTAAACATGTGTGTTCCTCAATCTCACTCCTCGAAAACCGCTTCGAGGATCATCAATGGCTGGCAGTGTATTTTGAGGCCGATAATAATACTTGTCAAAAACTACGATATTTTTGCCAAAAACTCGCTTTTATAACAAAACATCCACATAGTCACATTCAAATAGATAATATTTTGTGTTGTAAATTTTAATTTTTGCATTTTAATCACAACAAAATGTTAGGAATATCAATAAGATTATTCTTATAGCAACACCTTCTTTTGAGCATTGGAGGCCGTAACGCTCAATAAACCGTCAATTTGGCCTCAAATCTATAAAATTGAGAAATAGGTCACAGGTAAAAAAGTACAAAAAAACCATGCATAGAGCATGGTTTTGTCTTTTTCTGGGTAAATTTACCCAACCTGTTTCTTATACTGAGAGGGAGAAAGTCCCTGCAATCGAGTGAAGGTATGAGTAAAAGTGCTTTGACTTGAGAAGCCGGTAAACTCGGCGATTTGCCCTAAAGAGAGGTGACCTTGCTCGATTAGCTCACGAGCCATATCAATGCGCTTACCTAATACGTATTGATGCGGAGTAATCCCCATCTGATCTTTAAACAAGCTGTGGAATTGGCTTTCACCCAAGAAAACGCGCCCCGCAAGCTGAGCAACGCTGATCTTATGGCTGAGATGTTGTTCGATGTAGCGGTCTATTGCTTCTAGATCAAACCGCGAATCTTTGCGGCTGGTTTCAAATGCAGAGATATGGCGCTGCATCAATGCAATCACGGTGTCATTACACGCGCGACTAAGCAGCAGATCATCAGGATGGTTACGCATTTCCTGTACCAGCATCTGAATCAGCTTCTGAATTTGACCATCGAGTTGAAAATAAAGGTGGGAACGCTCTAGGTTATTGATCTTCTGAAGCATCTCAGGGTCATCATTGGTCGGCTTCGGCATATTCAGCACTAAAATATCCGACTGATGAATCACGCCGCCGAAAGCATGATCAGAGCATGCTGTTACCACACAACCTTGCCCAGGACCGACTAAATTACCCTGCCCACGGACTTCGAATTCCGCTTGACCTTTCAACCCAATCACAATCTGCGTGTAAGCATGATCATGGCAATCCATATAAGATGGCAGCGTGATCAGTTCTGCTGGTTTTGGCAGCATACTTTCTTTATATGGTGGGGCTTTCGGGTTATCTGAGTCACTCATTTCACACGGTCATCTTAAGCGTTCGGCTTACATCGAGGCATGATATACCTTCTCGGTTGCCTTGCAAATCTCCACGGAGCCAATCGCGCAAGATCAAACCAACAAGATCACCCCCAACCACATGATCATAGTTCCGGAACGATGATCATGCGAGATTAACTTACGGTCAATGTACAACCAACTTTCTTAACAAAAACGGGGAGATAGAAAAGGCGGGCATTGGCAATAAGCTAAGCTCTTAAAGATCTTCACTACAAAAGTCTCGTATTTTTCTATGTATTCCTACCGCGAATGGCTAAAAACGCATTAATCGATTGAATATAAACCACATAGAGGGATTTCCCCCCTTACTAATATGCCCCTGATTCAATACATTAGACCTCGAGCTCTAGGATGCATACGACCCTGAGCTCTCGGTATCTGATTGATACCTCTAACTTACTTAGCAGACCCTCGCTATGTAATTTAGAACCTCTTCTACACGTCGACAAGATTATATCTTGTGTTGCCAGCCCGTCTTCAGGCTGGCTTTTTTTTATATCTCAAAAATGAAAACAATGGCATAAGCTGATATTATATCGGCCATCTCACCGTATCCTTACGTCAATCACCACGCTGAGTACTCTTGATCCATTTTTCTCCGCTCCCAGTGTCATCTGGTGCTATTTACCGAAAGCATGATCAAGGAATAACACTGCGTAGATGACGAAAGAATCCATGAAGTGAGCATACTGACCTGCATAAAGCAGGCAATGTATCCAAGTCATGTCTGAATGCTGGTGTAAACACAGCTGATGGAGAGATGGCTTGGGGCCAAATAGCAGTAGTGAGTCCTCTTGTGAATATTCCAGTCAATACCATAGAACAGTCGCTTCTCCGACAGCTACCGGGTTGTTGGGGGTGCAAAGATAAAGATTCGGTATTCCGTTATGTGAATCAGGAATACGCCGAATTATTGGGCCATGCCTCACCAGAAGAGTGCATTGGTAAAACTGACTTCGAGATGTCGAGCCCAACCACTGAATGCGCACAAGAATTTCAACGCCAAGATAAACATGTGATCGAAACGGGCGAATCGTTGAAGATCCTTGATATTCATCCTTACCCTGATGGGCGTTGGCGCGCACATATTTTCACGAAAACCCCTTGGCGAGATGAACAAGGCAACACCCTCGGCACCATTTTTTATGGCCGAGAGTTAACCGACACCGCCGTGATTGAAGTGGGCTACTGGGTGTGTCGAGCCATCGGTACAGACATAAACCATCAATCCATTTTCCGTTTTTCGAATCTGAATCCGAAACCAGAAAAGCTCACATGCCGCGAGCAAGAAACGCTATTTTTACTGCTTTACGGCAAAAAACCTCAGTTTATTTCTCAAGTGATGGGCATCTCCACAAAAACGGTAGAAGGGCACGTCGCACGTCTAAGAAACAAGTTTGAAGCGAATAGTAAGAACGAGCTGATCGATAAAGCAATGGAGGCAGGCTATGGATCTGTTGTACCCAAAACGCTGCTTAAACATCAGCTTTCTGTTGTTTTGAATGGAGAGCGCTAACGCCACGCCGCTTTATCTTTATAAACACAAACACCGCCTAAATGGCGGTGTTTTGTTAGGCGTTAAATAAGATGCCCTATGGCGCGAGACGGTCGATATCCCATTCGCCATCGTGTTGAGAGAATAGGAAACGGTCATGCAGACGATGCTCACCGCCTTGCCAAAACTCAATGCTTTGCGGTTTAACTCTAAAGCCGCCCCAAAAAGTTGGCATTGGAATTTCACCTTTGGCAAATTTCTGTTTGAGCTCAAGGAACTTACCTTCCAGCACTCCACGAGCAGAAATACGGCTACTTTGCTTACTCGCAATGGCCGCCAACTGGCTATCTTTAGGGCGGGAAGTAAAATACTTCATGTTTTCCATCGCAGTCAGCTTTTCAGCCACACCAGTAATGTGAACTTGGCGCTCTAATGGATGCCAAGGGAAATGCAGGCTGATGTTGCTGTTATGTTCAAGATGCTGCGCTTTGCGACTACCTAAGTTGGTGTAAAACACGAAGCCATCTTTATCGACGTTTTTCAATAAAACGATTCGTTGAAATGGCATGCCGTTTTCATCCACGGTCGCCACTGTCATCGCAGTAGGATCAGTCAACCCCGCCTTAATCGCTTGCTCCAACCAAAGGTTGAATTGATCAATTGGATCAGCTTTCAAATCTTTACGACGTAGGCCACCTTTCGTGTACTCACGACGAATATCAGCAAGTTCCATCTTTACTCCTTCACTCGTTTTTGTCGATTGTGCTCCCGAAGCTACTGAAATACAAGGACAGCAAACATAGATGTTGAAAAACCGATGGTAACCTCTAGGTTCAAGCAAAAAGCGAGGCCAGGCAACACTTCTAACGAGACCAAAGGCCAACGGCTGGGCAAGTTTTTCCACCCAAATGATAAGATTGAAGCGACGAAAAGTAACGTGAAGTCATTCCAAAACAACTTCGCTTCGTTTGCTCTCCAACAGGACAAGATTGACTATTTGACCTCAAGTGAGCATAAACTGACCGCTATGCCACACAACGAACCAATCGCTTACTTGGCAAACAACCGTTACGTATTTATTAGTACGGAATACTACTTCTAAAATGCATTTCGATTCCTAGTTAACGTTACCGCTCACAGCATCGTTTAATACCTTTTGATAACATGGCATTAAAAACTCCGGTGAGCTAATTGTGAACTTACTCAATCCCAAAGCCCTGCGCCATTTTCTATTGCTGTTGTTTGTTATCGGCATTCTAGGGCTTGCTCTTACGCATCACTACGCAACTCGCTATCAACACGATCAATGGCAACAAAAACTCAAAAGCCAAGCGGCTCAAGTCTCACAAGAAGTCGACTACGAACTGGCGAAGTTTGAACAAATTCCCAATTTGCTTAGCCATGACCCACGCTTGCTTGAAGCCGTTGAGAAAGATGCACCGTCGACAGAACTGAACTTACTGTTGGCGCAATGGCTGAAGCAAAGTTTGGCCGATACCATTTATGTCCATGATAAAACAGGCTTGGTTATCGCTTCGAGTAACTATCAACAGGCGGATACGTTTGTCGGTTCGAGTTTTAGTTATCGCCCTTACTTTAAAAATGCCCGTCGTGGTGAGCCAGCCCAATACGTGGGGTTAGGTGTACGCTCTAACAAACGAGGCTACTTCTTTTCCTCTCCACTATGGTTGAACGGCGATGTCATCGGCGTCATCACGGTAAAAGTGAATTTGGAGCAGTTGGAACAGCGCCTTGCACAAAGTGGCGCAGACGTTTTGGTGACCGACAAACACAACGTAGTGTTTATGAGCAACCTACCCGATTGGCGCTATCGAGCACTGTTTCCACTCTCACCAACGGCCATCAATGAACTGACTGAAACTCGCCAATACGGTGACACGCTGCCTGAATATTACGGTGAACTTACCGCGCAAAGTGACGAAAGTGAGTTTGCGGATAACCAATTGTTGCTGTCACCAAACTACCTCGCGTACGCGACACATTTGTTGGATAAAGGTTTTCGCGTTGTAGCGTTAATCAATCACCACACCGTACTGACGGCAGTATTGCAAGCCGATGTAGTCTATTTAATTTTATACGCGCTGATTGCACTGATCGCATTGGCATGGTTTCAGATGTTGGTGAACAAGGCACGTCTTGCCAATCTCAATGTGAGCTTGGAAGAAAAAGTCATGCAACGCACGGTTGTACTAAGTGAAGCAAACCACAAGTTGCAGCAAACGGTTCGTCAGTATGAACAAAGCCAGCAAGAGCTAAGACAAACTCAGCAAGAGCTGACTCAAGCCGCCAAACTTGCTTTGCTGGGCGAGTTGTCTACCAGTATCAACCACGAGATAAACCAACCACTTGCCGCGCTGAGAACTTACACCGAAAACTCCCAGCGCTTGTTGTCGATGGAACGCTACCCGATGGTCGCAGACAACTTAAACAAGATGCTCTCGCTAAACGAGACTATTGCCGAGGTCATTGCTAGGCTAAAAGTCTTCACCCGTAAAACTTCTCATGAACCTCATAATGAAATGTCGATACTCCACGATGCGGTGCACAATGCCACCAGCATATTGAGCAATAAGTTGATCAAGCAAGGCGTCACGCTCAAAGTACCGACGATCGACCACGAGGTGAGGCTCGCCATTCACAGCGTTGAACTAGAACAAGTGCTCATCAATCTGTTCCACAACGCTGCGCAAGCGATGGATGGCTATTGTATTGATCCACAAATTTCCATCGCGATTCAATGCCACGATTCGAGCTGCGATATTCTGGTCTCAGATAACGGCCCGGGGATGTCTGACGAGGCATTGGCGAAAATCTTTGACCCGTTTTTTACCACCAAACCAGAAGGGCTCGGACTGGGTTTGACCATTTCAAAACGTATTTTAGAAAGCTATCACGGAGCACTCAGCGCCTATAACCACCAAGGGACGCAATCGGGTGAGTCAGGCGGCATGACCTTTGTGGTCACCGTTCCGATGGCAAACACCAGAACCACCAAACCAGTAACGGAAAACGACCATGCATAACGCAGTTATCTTTGTAGATGACGAACCACACATTCGTGATGCCGTTTCACAAGCACTACTTATCGAGGGCATTGAAGTCACTTGCTTTCCCAATGCCGTTGAAGCACTCAGAGTTATCGATGCCAATTCTCCAGCCATCATCATTACCGATATTCACATGCCGGTCATGGATGGCTTAGAGTTTATGCGTACGCTGCTGAGCAAAAATCACCACTTTCAATTCATCGTTCTAACTGGGCATGGCGACGTTAAAACGGCGGTCGAAGCGATGAAAAGCGGCGCGTACGACTTTCTGGAAAAACCATTTTCAACCGATCAACTGATGAAATCACTGAACAACGCCAGCGATAAGCTGAACTTGTTGCAAGAAAACATCTGGCTAAAGAAAGAACTCGACATGCAAACCCATGTCGGCCCGAAAATGATTGGTCACAGTAAAGTCATGGTGAGTATTCGCCGAGCCTTAATCAGCGCACCGACGAACCAACCTCTGATTTTCGTGGGACAAGACGGCACTGGTCGCCGATTAGCTGCGCAATTTGCTCACGATATTCACGCCACACCAGACAGCGAGCTGATTGCAGCATCAGGTGAAGACCTTTACGAACTGTCGCTAGATGCACTCGACAAAGCCATTGACCACCTGACGGAAGACTCAAACCGTTGCAGTTTGTACCTGCACAGCGCAGAACATATCTCGCTCGCACAATGGCAATGCCTGTTTAACCACCCGAAATTGGAGCGCGTATTTGGTGCGACGACCAAGGTTGATGCCGATGTTAAAACGTTCGCAACGCTCATCCACTTACCAACGCTGGATGAACGCAAAGAAGATATTGGCCCACTTTACAAACACTTCGTACGTCATGCAGCAAGCCGTTATCAGCTGCAACCACCGCACATCAGTTTGGACGAAGTACGCCGAATTACAGAGCTTTCTTGGCCAGAAAACGTTAAACAACTGCGCCAATTTGCGGAGCTGCGCGCTCTCAAACCTGAGACTTTTCGCATGGAAGATTGGGACAGTGAAAAGAGCATCGAAATTCAGAGCATGACTCAACGCACAGAACACTTTGAATATTGTCTGTTATTTGATGCATTACAGCGACACAGAGGCAGACTTAAAGAGGTTCAACTAGAATTACAGGTGTCACGCAAGACCTTGTACGACAAACTAAAAAAACATCAGTTGGACAAATCGAAGTTTAAGGCTCAGTAGCAATACCTCAAAATCTCTTCAGCCTTTCAGCAAGAACGGGCTGAAGCCAGACGGGTAACCAGAGCGAATGTCCTCTGTTACTTATTTTTATTAGCCGGAATGCTGACATGATCGGGTAATAATAATAAGATCAAAAAGATAATCCGTATTTATATAAGCAGAGAATGTGATGAGCCGAGACAACTACAACAAACTCAGCAATGATGAGCTGGATTTTGTCGATGACAAAACTGCCGCACTGCTTCTCAACACCCCAAATAGCGCCCGACTAATGTTGTGGGTTATGGTGTTGTTTTTTGTTGCAGCCATTGGTTGGGCATCGTGGGCACAGATCGACCAAGTCACCGTCGGTCAAGGTAAAGTAATTCCCTCTTCTCAAATCCAAGTAGTTCAAAACTTGGAAGGTGGTCTCGTCAAAGAAATTCTGGTGAAGGAAGGCCAACTGGTGAAAAAAGGCCAGCAACTTCTGTTGATCGACGATACTCGTTTTCGCTCGGACTACCGCGAACGTGAACAACAAGTTGCCAACCTGACCGCCTCGGTATTACAACTTTCTGCTTCTATCAACAGCGTTGCCGTCAATCGCGATTTTAATATTCAAGATTGGGAAAAAAGCGTCGTTCTCGATTACGGCAAACTGACTTTCCCACCGGTATTGGAAGAGACGCAGCCACAATTAACTCAGCGTCAAAAAGCAGAATACCGCGAAGATTTGGATAACCTACGCAACCAACTGTCGGTGATCGATCAACAAGTTGAGCAAAAACAGCAAGACTTGGTCGAGATTGAAGCGCGAGTGCGCAACTTACGCCAAAGCTACCAATACGCGAAGAAAGAACTGGATATCACCCAACCGTTGGCGGATGAAGGCGTTGTTCCGCGCATTGAGCTACTCAAATTGCAGCGCCAAGTGAACGACACTCGCCGTGAAATGACATCTAGCGAACTGAAAATCCCAGTGATCAAATCTGCCATCAAAGAATCCATGCTCAATCGCATTGATGTGGCGTTGAAGTTCCGTTCCGAACAACAAGAGAAACTCAATAATGCTCAAGACCAACTGTCTGCATTGGTTGAATCGGCGGTTGGCTTGGAAGACCGCGTAAACCGCACGGTGGTTGTCTCTCCGGTGACAGGCAAAATCAAAACGCTGAACGTCAACACCGTTGGCGGCGTTATCCAACCGGGTATGGACATCGTTGAAATCGTACCAACCGAAGACACCTTGTTAGTTGAGGCGAAAATCGCCCCGAAAGACATCGCTTTTCTACGCCCGAACCTAAATGCCATCGTAAAATTCACCGCGTATGACTTTACAAAATACGGCGGCTTAGTGGGTGAACTGGAGCACATCAGTGCCGATACCACCCAAGACGAGGAAGGCAACAGTTTCTACATCGTGCGCGTGCGCACAGAAAAAACCAGCTTTGGTCAGGATGCCGATTTACCAATCATTCCAGGAATGACAGCATCGGTCGATATCATCACAGGGAAGCGAACCGTTTTGGAGTATCTGCTTAAGCCGATCTTAAGCGCCAAAACTAACGCCTTGAAGGAGTAACTGATACAAAGGCACTCACAATGTGCAGTTAAGCTCGATAAGTGGTTAAATAAAAAGCACTTATTTCTCACCAACGAGCCCATTGGAAGAGTACACTTGTGATGTGAGTCGAATATGCGATCCAATTTGAAGCGTAAAGTTACATTATTAATCAGTTTAAGTTGTTTTTCGTTCCAAATTGGTGCGTTAAGCACAAAAGAACAACGATGGGTCGATGCGGTCACAGCGGTGTATGGCGAACGCGCCGGATTGCGCGTAAATACATGGCGACAGAACATCGACCTTTTTAAACAATTGGAGACTCATGAACAGCTCGTGGGCGTTAACGATTTTTTCAACCAACTCTATTTCGTTGACGACATAAAACTGTGGGGAAAGACAGACTATTGGGCTACGCCACTCGAATTTTTAGGGAGCAACGGCGGCGATTGTGAGGATTTCACCATCGCTAAGTACTTCTCGTTACTCGAGCTAGGAATACCAGATTCAAAGATGCGTTTGATCTACGTAAAAGCCATCGAACTGAATCAGTTTCACATGGTATTAGCCTACTACCCGACCCCAAGTTCTGAGCCGCTCATCCTCGACAATATCAATCCAGAAATTGTCCGAGCCTCTAAACGTAGCGATTTGCTACCGATATACAGTTTTAATGGTACAAACCTGTGGTTGATGAAGTCCTCTGCTGGCACTGGAGAGCTAGCGGGGAAAGCATCACGTTTGAGCCTTTGGAATGACTTACGCTCGCGCGAACGTAAGTTGCAGTTAAATAAACCTAAAATTAACTATGACGAGTGAGAAACATGACCCTATATAAGAAGCTTGTAGTGGGAATGGTTACGGTCTTTATACTCTTGATGGCATCAGTATTCGTAATCGAATTCAATACTACTCGAACGAGCTTGGAACAACAGCAACGTTCAGAGGTCAACAACACCATCAACACCGTGGGTTTGGCGTTAGCACCTTACCTAAAAGATAAAGACAAGGTTGCCGTTGAATCGGTAATCAATGCATTATTTGACGGCAGTACCTACTCAGTGGTGCGTCTCACCGCGTTAGATTCTGATTACCAAATCGTACGCTCTTACCCAGTAAAACCAAGCACCGTTCCGCAATGGTTTATCGACATGAATCTGTTCAAAGCGATTCACGATAAACGCGTGGTCACCAGTGGTTGGATGCAACTGGCCGAAGTCGAAATCATCAGCCACCCAGGCGCGGCGTATGAACAGCTATGGCAAGGTTTTATCCGTTTGCTATCTGCGTTTAGCGTCATCTTCCTAGCGGGATTGATTGCGATTTCTTACATTCTGCGTCGTTCTCTAAAGCCACTGGCTGCTATCGTGAAGAAAATGCACGACATCGCAAACAACCAGTTTGGTGAGCCACTCACTCGCCCTAAAACCAAAGACCTGATCGCGGTCGTGGATGGCATCAACATGATGTCGGCACAGATTGAGTTGTCATTTAAAGAACAGGCCAAAGAAGCACAACGTCTACGTGCTCAAGCATACCTAGATCCTATCTCCAAACTAGGTAACCGCTCGTTCTACATCAACCAAGTTGACCAATGGTTGGCAGAACAAACGCAAGGGGGTATCGCGCTACTCCATGCAGAATATATTGGCGACATTTACGAGACAAAAGACTACCAACGCGCTGATGCCCACGTGAAAGAGTTGTCTCAACGTCTGAAAAACACCATTGATGTACCGGGAGCCACCATTGCTCGTCTTTCTAGTGATGAATTCGGTCTGCTTTTCCCGCACATGGATGAGAGCGAACTGCGCATTCTCGCGGACAGCATCGTCAACTGTGTCAATGGCCTAAACACTGATCCCACTGGCTTAGCAAAACCAAAAGCCTCGCTTGGTGTGGCACACAGCAAAGATCAGAAAACGCGTTCTGAAGTCCTTTCTATGGTGGATAACGCACTATCGAAAGCCAAAGCACAGCCAGACAAACCATACGGCTTCATTGGTAGCGATACGCCATCTAACTTGATGGGTAAACAGCAATGGAAAGCGTTGGTTGAAGAAGCAATCCACAGCGATTGGGTGAAATTCCGCTTCCAAGCTGCGAAGAATACTTGGGGCAAAGTGTTCCATAACGAAGTGTTCTCAAGCATCGAAAAAGATGGCGAGACTTACCGTGCTAACCAATACTTATTTGCATTGGAACAGTTGGATGCGACCAACATCTTCGACCAATACGTGATTGAGTCGATGATTAAGATGCTAGAAAGCGGCGAGCTTAACGATCCAGTCGCGATTAACATCGCACAAAGCAGCTTGTCTCAGCCATCGTTCATTCGCTGGACAACCAACATGTTGGAGAAACACTCGAAAGTGGCGTCTAAACTTCACTTTGAGATTCCTGAAGAGTGCTTCATCGATCATCCGCACCATACCGCACTGCTTTGTAACGCAATTCGTCAGTCTGGTGCTGAGTTTGGTGTCGATAACTATGGTCGTAACTTCCAGTCGCTGGAATACATCCAAGAGTTCCGTCCGAACTATGTGAAGCTGGATTACTTGTTCACACACAACTTACACGACGAAAAACAGAAGTTCACACTCACGTCGATCTCTCGTACCGCTCACAACTTGGGCATTACTACGATTGCATCGCGTATTGAAACTCAGATCCAATTGGATTTCCTCACCGAGCACTTCGTAGAGGTATTCCAAGGATTCATCGTCGACAAGGAATAATAAGGTTCACCAACGATGAAAGACCCTTTACTGAATTCGCTCATCTACGTTAGCCGTTACTATGGGTTAGCCAACTCGCCGGAAGCTCTTGTGAATGGGCTTCCGCTGTCAGATGGTAAATTGACCCCGTTCCTGCTACCAAGAGCGGCGGAAAGGGCCGGATTGGTTGCCAAGGAAAACCGTGCAGAGCTGGAGAAAATCTCCAGCCTGATTCTGCCGGCAATCTTAGTTCTTAAAGGTGGTGACTCTTGCGTTCTCAATAGCATCAATATGGAGACACGCGAAGCAGAAGTCACAACCTTAGAAAGTGGAATGGTGCCAATCTCCATTCCATTAGAAGACCTACTTGAGCAGTACACTGGTCGCTACTTTTTAGTTAAAAAGCAATTCCGTTTCGATGAGCGCTCTCCCGAAGTGCTCAAAACCAAAGAAGGTCACTGGTTCTGGTCAACCTTGTGGCAATCTAAACGCATCTACCGCGATGTGCTTATCGCTTCTCTTTTGATCAACATCTTCGCCATTGCCGCACCAATGTTCACTCGTTTGGTGTACGACAAAGTGGTGCCAAACCTCGCGTTTGAAACCTTATGGGTGTTGGCAAGCGGTATCTTCGTCGTGTTCATTTTCGACTTTTCTCTCAAGTCACTTCGTAACTACTTCATCGATGTGGCGGGTAAAAAGTCGGATATTCTGATCTCCTCTAAACTGTTTAGCAAAGTAATGGGGATTCGAATGGAATCCAAACCGCCGTCAGTGGGTGCATTTGCACGTCACTTGCAGGAGTTTGAATCCATCCGCGAATTCTTCACTTCCGCTACCGTCAGCGCGTTGATCGACCTACCATTTGCGATTCTGTTTTTAATCATCATTTGGTTGATGGCGGGCAATTTGGTATTTGTGCCGATGGTAGGTGTTCTCATTCTGATCATCCACTCACTGCTCATCCAAGGCCCTCTACGCCGTTCTATCGAGGAAGGCTCACGTCTGGCTTCTCAAAAATACGCCAACCTGATTGAGAGCTTGGCAGGCTTAGAAACGGTGAAAATGTTGAGTGCTCAAAGCCAGTTCCAATACCGCTGGGAAGAAGCGGTAGCGCACATGGCAAACTGGAACATCAAGAGCCGTCGCATTACCGACAGCATCCAAAACGCAGCGGGTTTCGTGCAGCAAAGTAGTAACGTCGGAATGATCATCTTAGGCGTTTACTTGATTGCAGAAGGTGACTTAACCATGGGTGGTTTGATTGCCGCAACCATGCTAAGTGGTCGTGCGATTGGGCCTTTGGTTCAGCTATCGCTACTTTCAACGCGTTATAACCAAGCCAAATCGTCGATGACCATCATCAATCAAGTGATGGAAATGCCGGACGAGCAAGAAGAAGGCAAACGCTACATTCACCGCCCTATTGTACAAGGTAAGATTGAGCTAGAACGCGTTACCTTCCACTACCCAGACTCACCAGTCGCGTCAATTCGAGATTTGAGTTTGACGATTAATCCTGGCGAAAAAGTGGCGATTATCGGCCGTATCGGCTCGGGTAAAACCACGTTAGAGCGTCTCATCATGGGCTTATACCAACCGACAGAAGGTCATGTTCGCATTGATGACACCGACATCGCGCAGCTTCATCATGTCGATATTCGCCGCAATATCGGGTGTGTGGCGCAAGATTCCAATCTGTTCTTTGGCTCCATCCGCGACAACATCACGCTAGGCCGTCCATTAACCGATGACCGTGACGTGATGGATGCAGCCAATCGTGCGGGTGTGACCGCCTTTACGCAATCGGACCCAGCAGGTTTGGAGCGTCAGGTTGGTGAAGGGGGCGCAATGCTTTCTGGCGGTCAACGTCAGGCGGTGACGATTGCTCGCGCGTTCCTTGGACGTCCTCCGGTACTCTTGATGGATGAGCCAACCAGTGCAATGGACAACCGCTCAGAAATGCACATCAAGCATCAATTGGCGCAGTTAAAACCGAGCGAAACGCTGATTTTGATTACACACAAAACGTCGATGCTCGATATCGTAGATCGCGTGATTGTAATGGAGAAAGGCAGCGTAATTGCAGACGGTCCAAAATCTCAAGTGCTGAACGACTTGAAGCAAGGTAAGGTTAGAGCAGTTAGCTAATCTCTGAAATCAAGAAAGCCATTATTGAAATACAAAGCCCCGTTGAATCGAAAGTCTCACGGGGCTTATTTGATCGGCAAACCAAGATAGTTCAGCTCTTCAAGCACAACCCAAATAAGCACGAACCCCACGATCACCACCAGCATCATGATCGCCTTTTCATCTTCTTCCATACGCCCGCGCCTCTCCTACCGACTTCTTTCAACCACTACTAGGTTAGCAGGACGAAGGTCATATTCATCAAATTTATGACGCGCTTCACTTGGCGTAATTTCGGATATGGGATGAAGCTCAAACATTGAGCACATGAAAGAGACGCCGACTCTGGTTGAATATTAGGCATGGTAACGAAATACTACCCATCGCAGTCTTTCATTACGCTATTTCAGTAACATGTAAGGCGTTTTAATGCTGATACAGGGTAAACAGAGTAGAAAAATTGTGATTACTTACAGCAGAAAATCAGCTATAAAAGCCGCTTTCTAAATATCGTCGAGTTGAAGAAATGAATGATTGGATCCAATTAGAACAAGTGAGCCAGTATTTCACTACAGGCTCCCTCGGTTACAAAGTGTTGATGGGCATTTTTGTCCTGATCGCTTATCGTATCCTGAAGAGAATCGTCAATCGAGCCATCTTAAACTTAGCAACCTCAAAGGGCGTAAAAAAGGCCCGCCTGAGTTTTATTCAGCGCTGTTTCAATGTCGCGCTGCTGTTTTTGACCGCCTCTGTTTTTGCCATTATCACCGGTATTGGCTATGGCGATGTGTCATTGTTCCTGTCGTCCATTTTCGCCGTATTGGGTGTGGCGTTTATCGCGCAGTGGTCAATTCTGAGCAATATCACCGCCAGCTTTTTGATCTTTTTTGTCTTCCCATACCGAGTGGGCGATCGTATTAAAGTCGTAGACAAAGACGAAGACATCAGTGGCGAGATTCAAGAAATCAGCATGTTTCACGTGTTAATTAAGCACGACAACGGAAACTTGATCACTTACCCAAACAACCAGATTTTGCAAAAAGCGGTACTAAAGCTGGCGAAAAACAAGCCAGAGCCAAGTAAAGCCAAATCTCGAATTTATACTCGCAGAAAGAAATAACCCACTAAAAAGCCGATGTATCTACATCGGCTTTTTACTTAGATAAATTAGCCAGCTTAATCGGAGCTACAAAGCCAGAATGGAAAATAGGGACAAAGATCCTCAATAATTTTTCTACCTCCGCTTCCAACTTGATTTTTCATTTACCAAGATAGAGATAAAAAGTTGGTTTTCTCTCTGTTATATATCCTTCTAAGATTGAATCAATATCAAATAATTTTATTTATATTTTCAATCGCTTGCGCGCATTTAGCGTTGCTTTCAAATCGACGAAATTATCCATTGACATGCCAGCGCTCTATCGTTGAACTCTATCCTTTTTGCTACAGAGCTAGTCCCAATATTTTCGTAATACGTTCATTTATATACATGTTAATAGAGGGATATACTTACAAAATCCTGCTTCGGTTATATACTGATCTTGATAGATCATTTCTTTTCCTAAATATATCTGTTGTAACTCAATATTTTTTCCCTGATCATAACTAGCATCATAGGCACCGGAAGCAGTTAGTGTTGTTGTACTTAAAAGTTGTGTTTGTAACCATCTGCACATCTGTGGTGACAGGCTATCTGCATAATATTGTAGATTGCTTTTTTTATCTTTAATTATCGTAACTTTTGTCCCATTTCTCCATCCTCTAGAATCAGCACAAAGCACCTCATCCAAGCTCAAGTTTACAGTCTTAAATGTACTAGTATCAGGTGTTGTACAAAATAGCCAAACTAAAAATAGGCAGAAAAACGTAAAGAGACTACCTATTTTCAAAAGTCTTACTGTTCTATTCAATATATTCTCCTATTGTTTTTATTGTACCAACGCCATCAGCTAAATTAGAGATTGAATGCTGATTGTTTATGACTTTATACGCACCAGGAGCAGAGAATGCCATACCAACGGCATTGTGTGTCGCTCGCCCCAAAACCTTCGAATAAGGCTTTAGAGGCGCTATTTTTTGAGCACTACTTTTTAATGTAGAGGTCTTTTGAGTAGATACGACCCTCTACGTTGTTTTTGGCAAAACCGCCAACCGTAGGGCGAACCAAACGCGCTTGCATGTAGTAATAGATTGGCGCAATGGGCATATCTGCCGCCAGCAACTGTTCTGCTTGGTCATAAAATCCTTGGCGCGCTTTCTCATCGGTTGCAGCCAATGCACTGTTCATCGCGTTGTCGTACGCTTGGCTACTGTAACGTGCAAAGTTACCCGAAGAACCTGAACGCAATAAACTCAAGAAAGTGGACGCTTCGTTGTAATCACCACACCAAGACGCACGCATCACATCGAAATTGCCTTGTTTACGCGCCACTAAGTACGACTTCCACTCTTGATTTTCTAACTCAACGTTTGCACCGAGATTCTTGTGTAGCATCGAGGCTATTGCAACGGCGATAGATTTATTTGCCTCACTGGTGTTGTACAGCAATTTGAAATCCAAAGGTTTGCCATCACCGTATCCCGCTTCTTTCAGCAGTTCACGCGCTTTCTCATCACGTTGTTGTTGACTCCAGTTACTGTATTCAGGCGGCGTCGCATCAAACCCTGCGGTGTACTGATGCGCAAAAGTATAAGCAGGAAGGTTGCCCACTTGCGTGACACCATTCGTGATCACATCGCGCATGATGGAGTACGATACCGCTTGACGCACTCGCGCGTCATCAAATGGTGGACGAGTGGTATTGAACGCGTAGTAATACGTGCACAGCAATGGCACCACCGTGTAAGCCTGCTTGTAATCTTGTTTAAGCTTCTGCGCCATATGAGTCGGCACATCTGACGTGATATCCACCTCACCTACCGCATAGCGATTGATCGACGCGTTTTGGTTTTCAAACGGAATGTAAGTCACTTTGTTTAAATGCGTATCAGCACTGTCCCAGTAATTTGGGTTCTTGACCAGTTCAATGCGCTCATTCACGACCCACTTATCCAATGTGAATGCACCGTTGCTAACAAATTGGTCTGGATCGCTCCACGGCTTGTCGCGGCTTTCCACTGTCGCTTGATGCACTGGCATCATGGACGTGTGCCCGGTCATAGCAACAAAGTACGGAACTTGACTGTCCAACTCAAAACGTAAGGTGTATTTATCCACCGCCGCGATACCGAGATCGTCCAAAGGCCTTTTGCCCTCTGCCACATCGGCGATGTTTTTGATCTTGGTGAGTTTGAGATACCAAACATTTGGAGAAGCGGTTTTCGGATCTACTGCTCGGCGCAGTGAATAGACAAAATCATCCGCCGTCACAGGCTCGCCATTCGACCATTTCGCATCTTTGCGTAGGTGAAAAACAAAGGTTAGGTTGTCCTTGGTTTCCCACGATTCCGCCACTCCGGGAATTATGTTTCCGTCACGATCTTGAATTACCAGCCCTTCAAATAAATCACGAATCACGTGCATTTCTGGCAGACCTTCGGCTTTTGCCGGATCAAGCGTTGCCGCCTCTGCGTCATTCGCACGTACCAAATGTTGCTCTGCGGCGAGTTGAACGCCGTTAGGTAAGGTATCCGCAACGACAGATGCAGAAAGAAAAGGGGTGAATAAAGAGGAAATCAGCAACGCCGTTGAATGTTTTTTTAAATCCATATCGTTTTTCGTTCTCCTAACGCGTCTTGTGAAGCAAGCGCCACAATTAACATTTCAACCGTTGACGAGTTTAAACGGTTCGGTTTAGCTAGGTTTAATTAGCTTAGATATTGATATTACTTCATCAATCAGGAGATTACGGTGAGTCTAATTCCAAGAACGGAAAGAGCGACATTTTTAATTCGGCCAACAACATACGGTCATTCCGTGCTTGGTGCGCCACTACTGTATTTTCCGGCGCAAGTCGAAAGTGCTTCGCGAGGTTTGATTTTGGCAGGCACTCACGGGGATGAGACAGCCTCGATTGCAGGTTTGTCCTGTGCGCTAAGAAGCTTGCCAGCTAAAAACTTACGACATGATGTGATTCTGTCACTGAATCCGGACGGCAACCAGCTAGGCACACGCGCAAATGCAAACCAAGTGGATCTCAATCGCGCGTTTCCAACCCAAAATTGGACTGAGCATGGCACCGTGTATCGATGGAGCTCTCACACACCCATTCGAGACGTAAAGGTGAAAACAGGCTCTAAAAACCAGCTAGAGCCAGAAGTTGGCGCATTAATTAACTTGATTGAACTGCGCAGGCCAAAGTTTGTGGTGTCGTTTCACGAACCGCTTGCGTTTGTGGATGATCCCAAACATTCCAACCTTGCCAAATGGCTCGGCGAGCAGTTTCAGCTGCCAATCGTGGACAATGTCGACTACGAAACACCCGGCTCATTCGGCACTTGGTGTAGTGAACGTGATTTACCTTGCATCACGTTGGAGTTACCGGCAATTTCTGCCGATCTCACCATTGAAAAGCATCTGTCCGCTTTTATTGCTTTACTGATGCACGATCCGGATCTTTAGTACGCTGTTGGTTAAGCGATCATGTGAGGATCTGTTTGATGTCGATACTGATATCGCTGATCAACTGACGTGCACTTTCGTCTCTTTGCTGAACCAAGATGATAAACAGCAAATCGGTGATCACGTTTTGCGCGGTGCGCGAAGCAATGGATGAGCTGCGATGTTCCGTTTCATTGGCAATCGTATCAAACGTAATATCGGCAATACCGCGCAAGCGGCTTCTCCCAGGAGCAGATAACGCAATCACCTTCGCGCCCTGCTCTTTTGCCGCTTCTGCCGCGACGAGAATTTCTTTGCGTTCGCCCGAATACGAAATCGCAATCTGCACATCTTCTGAAGAGAGGGTACGAGCAACAGCAATCTGCACGTGGCTGTCTTGTTCGGAAAGCGCCGTAATACCGAGTTTAAGCAGTTTAAAGCTTAAATCCTTCGCGGTCAGGGCTGAGCCCCCAATCCCGACCACTTGCACTCGACGCGCTTCGCTCAACCATTTCACCGCTTGATGACACGCTTCATAAGACAGCGCATTGGTGGTTTGAAACATAGCATCTGTTTTTGCTTTCACCAGCTTTTGTGAAATAACCGCAATGGGATCATCTGCCAAAATATCACTGTGCAGCGGTGTCGACTGCATCGCATGCTTACGGCCAATCTCTTCATTCAGAGCTAACTTAAACTCGCTGTAGCCTTTAAAGCCAATATGCTGAGTAAATTTCACAATGCTCGATTGACTCACTTTTACTTGCGCCGCAAGTTCTTGGCTAGTGAGCAGCGCCGCCTTTTCTGCGTTTTCAACAATCCAATCGCCGACCAAACGACCACTTTGCGAAAGCTGAGTACGCCTCGCGACTATCTTATTGACAACTGACACAACAAAAACCTCAAAAAATTTAAATAAATTATTCCAAAACAAAAATAATTGGAGTTTGATTTAACTACGTGATTATTCTAACCAAGCCAGTTTATACCGGATGTAATGGACGTATATTTTCTCTCATTATTCCAAATTTCTCCTGCACAAAGAATAACCTCAAGTGTGATTTTTATCACCAAAACAGAATATTTTATTCCATAGAATCGCCCTCAGATTGAACATTACGAAGAGTGTAAAACATGAAAATTGATTTAAGCCGATTGGTGACAGAAAGCCGTAATCCAGCCAGTGCAGAGATTGATACGCTTTCGACCATCGAGATGCTGCAAGTCATTAATGAAGAGGATCAAAAAGTCGCGCTCGCGGTCAAAGCGGTACTACCACAAATTGCAAAGACGGTTGATGCAATTACTGCAGCGTTCGCCAATGGTGGCCGTTTGGTTTACATGGGAGCTGGCACATCAGGCCGCTTAGGCATTCTTGATGCGAGCGAGTGTCCTCCAACCTACGGCACGCATCCAGATATGGTGATTGGCTTAATTGCTGGTGGACATCAAGCGATTTTAAAAGCGGTAGAAAACGCAGAAGACAACGCGAAAATGGGTCAAGACGACTTAAAAGCACTTCACCTCACCAAGAATGACGTGGTTGTAGGCATCGCTGCAAGTGGCCGCACACCTTATGTGCTAGGTGGTTTGGAGTACGCTAAATCCATCGGAGCTACGACCGCATCTATCGCCTGTAATCCAGAATGTGCCATGGCAAAAGCGGCCGACATCGCGATTCTGCCGATTGTTGGCGCAGAGGTTGTCACTGGCTCTTCTCGCATGAAAGCCGGCACCGCACAAAAACTGGTGTTAAACATGCTCACGACAGGTGCAATGATTCGTAGCGGTAAGGTATTTGGTAACTTAATGGTGGATGTAGAGGCCACCAACGCCAAGCTCATCCAACGCCAAACCAACATTGTTGTAGAAGCAACTGGCGCATCAAAAGAAGAAGCAGAGCGAGCATTAAATGCCTGCGATCGCCACTGCAAAACTGCCATCTTAATGATTTTGGCCGATTTGGATGCCGAACAAGCCAAATCACGCCTCGCCGCGCACAACGGTTTTATTCGCGCAGCACTAAATAATAACTAAATAATCCGAGTTCTGAAGGATAGACCCTATGGCAAAAATAACTTCAAACACAGTATCGCAGTTGCTGTCCGCAGTGGGTGGCAGCAGCAACGTAAGCAAATGTGGTAACTGTATGACGCGTTTGCGTTTATCGCTCGCCAACAATGGTTTGGCTGATCAGTCAGTTATCAAGCAAATTCCCGGCGTAATGGGTGTGGTGGAAAGCGATGAGCAATTTCAGATCATTCTCGGTCCCGGAAAAGCTCAACAAGCGGCTGAGATGATGAATCAATTGATCGACAGCTTAACCTCTGGTGACAGTGAAGAAGCAGATATGCCGCAACAAGATCTTTCTGCCGTCGCGGCCGAGCAGAAAAAACAGATGAAGAGTAAGCAAACCAGTGCGGTTCAGCGTTTTTTAAGCAAGTTTGCTACCATCTTTACGCCGTTGATCCCTGGTTTTATTGCCGCTGGTTTGTTGCTAGGTTTTGCGACGTTATTGGAACAGATGTTTGTTCTCGACCAGACACCAAGCCAGTTTATGCTGGATTTGATCGCCTACATGAAAGTCTTTGGTAAGGGTCTGTTTGCTTTCTTAAGTATTCTGATTGGTTACAACGCGCAGCAAGCGTTTGGCGGCTCTGGTGTTAATGGTGCCATTCTCGCCTCTTTGTTTGTACTGGGTTACAACCCAGAGGCTACATCCGGTATTTACTCTGGCATGAACGAGTTTTTCGGCTTTGCGATTGATCCGCGCGGCAACATTATCGGCGTACTTTTGGCGGCGCTCATCGGTGCGCAAGTCGAGCGTAAGGTTCGTCAATACATGCCAGATGATCTGGACATGATCTTAACGTCCGTTATCACTCTGTTGATCATGGGTGCGGTAACCTTCTTGATCATCATGCCAATCGGCGGCGAGCTGTTTAAAGGGATGTCTTGGTTGTTCCTCAACTTGAACGATAACCCATTAGGCGCTGCAATCTTGGCAGGTTTGTTCTTAATTTCTGTGGTATTTGGCATCCACCAGGGTTTTGTTCCAGTGTACTTCGCATTGATGGAAGCACAGGGCTTTAACTCGCTATTCCCTATCCTGGCGATGGCTGGTGGCGGTCAGGTTGGCGCGTCAATGGCGCTGTATTTCAAAGCCAAAAAAGACGCTCTACTGCGCACTCAAGTTAAAGGCGCTATTATTCCTGGCCTTCTAGGTATTGGCGAACCATTAATTTACGGCGTGACATTACCACGCGTAAAACCATTCGTTACCGCTTGTATTGGTGGTGCTGCGGGCGGCTTCTTTATCGGTTTAGTTTCTTACCTTGGCTTACCAGTTGGTCTTAATACGGTGTTTGGCCCGTCCGGTATCGTGGCAATTCCTCTCATGACATCAGAAAATGGCATCTTCCCGGGCATGATGGTGTTTGTTGCTGGCCTGCTTATCTCTTACATCGTCGGCTTCCTCGCGACTTACTTCTTTGGCTGCAAAGACGTCGATTTAAGCTAAATCATTCTTCCCCTATAGGAATGGACTAGCTCGCGCCCTTGGCAAACAAGGGCGCACCCTCTCTCTACTTCACGACAATTTTTCTTATTCCGTTACTCGGAAGGGGCTTTGTCGTACCTAAAACAATAGAAATGAAAGGTCGTTAATCATGAAAAAGCACATTTTGACTCTACTTCTCCCAACATTGATGGCATCAAACGCAATGGCAGCGCAGCTGTATCAAGCGGAAGATGGGTCAGTTTTAAATATTTACTCTCGTCTTGGTTTCAATGTCACCAGTAAAAATGACGAGCACGGCGATGCAAATGGCGAGTTTGATGGCCGTATTGGTTTAAACGGTTCACAAACCATCAACGAGTACGCGTCGATCATCGGCCAAGCGCAATACCAAGTGGGTGCCGCTGAATACGCAAACCAAGTAAACGACAAACCGTCTCTGACCGCACGTTATGTATGGGCGGGTATTGATGCGAAAGATTATGGTCGCATTACTGGTGGTCGCGTGGCATCTGGATTAATTATGTTTACCGACATTGGTGATGTGTTCGCCTCTTCCGATGTTTCTATGGCGCGCCAAGCGAATAAAGTCGACAAAACCGCGACGCAAGTTTTCCGTCAAGATGGCACGTTGCAATACCAAAACAGCCTAGGTAATTTCGATTTTTCTGTCGCGTACATTTTAGGAAACAACACTTCTGAGCTCGACTACGGTTACAACGCTACACTGCGTTATACGCTAGACATGGGGAATTTGGGTACCTTGGCGCCAGTGGTGGCGATGCAGAAAAATAAAGGTGATGCACGTGAAAGCAACGACACCGATTACACATTCTGGGGCGCAGGTACGCGTTACTACTTAGGTGATTTGATGTTGGGTGCGTTGTACTCGGAAGATGAACTAGAGGGCTATTACTCACAAACCAGCACCGACAAAGTGATGGAATTGACGGCGGTTTACAGTGTAAATGACAAATGGGCACTGCGTGCTGGTTATCGTTCTTTAGAAAACAGTGATGGTGACGAGCTAGAGCTGAAAGATACAACGCTAGAAGTGCAATACAAACTGACGCCTCGTTCTTCTATCTACACAAACTACGTTGATCGTAACGGTTCGCGTGGCTACAGCAATGGACAAGAAGTCTCGTTTGGCGGTGCGCACGCAGACGAAAGCTACTACCACTTAGGTCTGCGTTACGAGCTGTAAGCACGATACTTAATGTAAGTTAGCTGAATCCATGAGCTTCTTCTGTGTCCGGTCAGTAGTTATTGCCTTTAATGCTGATTTGAAGAAGCTCACCCTCGCAATATGTTTTCTTCGTTACCTATTTTAACCAACACGCCTGCATCAGGAAAGCTGGTGACAGTAGCTAACAATTTTCCATCGACAAAGTGCAATGCCGCATAATCGTGAATGCCATAACAAGTGATGCTCGGTTGAGAACGAGCAAAGGCTTGGAAAACCTCGAACTTCTCACCTACATGGGAAAAATGCGCCGCAGCCAAACCGTCAATTAATCCAAGACAACGCATAACTTGGTATGCTTCGGGATCACTGTCTGTCACCGCAAACTCAAACCAACAAATTGCACCAGCGCTCATGCCACAAATGATGATGCCTTGTTCATAACACTGCTTGAGTATTCTATCGATTCCCCATTCGCGCCAAATGGCCAACATCGAACGTGTATTACCGCCACCGACGTAAATGATGTCTTGTTCAAATAGCGTTTCTTTCCAACCAACATCAAACTTAAACAGCGGAAAATGGGTTACGTTTTCACTAAGCTTCGCATTGTAAAAACGTTCAATAACTTCATCAGCGTCTCCTGTGGCTGTCGGTAGAAAACAAATGTTTGGATTCTCCTTACCAGACAAAGACAAAATGTATTGATCGAGCGGACTCGGGTTCTCTCCCATCATCCAGCCACCACCACCAATCGCAATACAGTGTTTTCGCATTCCTTTGCTTCCTCAATTGTTGCTAAGTTTGTTGTCGCTATTCGCCGACAGAATATATGTTCCTAAAGTGATCAATGAACGCTCGCGTTCTTCTTGGTAAGTGCTCACGTTTTGGGTAAAGCAGATAAAGCGGCAAAATCGCATCCGTTTGCCATTCTGGTAGTAAGATCACGAGTTGTTCTTTTTGTGCAGGTTTGAGTTTAGCCAGTGCAAATTCATCTAACATGGCTACACCACAGCCAGCCAAAGTAGCATCCAACATGGACTGGACAAGATTAAAACTCAGCGTACTTTCTAACTCAATGCTGCACTGCTGCTGAGTTTGCTTATGCGTAAACGTCCACTTATCTAACACCAAGTCTCGCGACTTTTATAAAGGATGTGCTTTAAGTCACCAAGATCCTCTGGCGTACTTACATTTGGTTTATCAGCTAAATACGAGCGATGAGCGATCGGTTTACAGTGTAAAGTGCGTAGCTGATGGCCGACGTATCCCTCTGGAGGAGTATCGGTAAAGTAGAATGCGATATCAAACCCAGCCTCAATCAAGTCGAGAGGTGTCTCTGTGAAGATCACTTCGACGCTCACTTGTGGATGTTGCAATCGAAACTCGATCAATGTTTGGCTGAGTAACGCAGCACCAAAAGAAGCGGACGCCGCTATTCTCAATTTTCCCGATACGATCTCATTTGCCATGACTTGCTCATTGATCTGCTCAGCGCCTTCGAGCAGTTGCTTTACCTGCAGATAAAACCGCAAACCATCGTAGGTCAAATTAAACTGGCGCGTAGTTCGCTGAATAAGCTGCACCGACAATATGTCTTCAAGATGTTTAAGTTGCCGACTTACATGCGCATTCGAACAATTCAGGCGCTTTGTCGCGCCAGCAATACTTCGCTCCTCGCACAAAGCGACGTAAAGTGGTACGTAGCTGAGCCATTTTATTTCCATACAGTAATTCTGAATCTCTAAAATCAAACTACTGGAAATAATAGAAAGCATCTAAACTCTGTACAACCTAAATTTGAAAGGATGAGTTATGAGTGTTTTCGACACGTGGTTAAAAGGTCAAGTCATTAAAGATCACATCACTAATCCCAATATCATCGTTGGCGATTACAGCTATTACTCGGGCTTCTATCATCAAAAAAGCTTCGAAGAGCAAGCGGTACGCTACTTGTTGGGTGACCCCGTCACACTTCAAGAATGGCAAAGTAGAGAACCCGGTAGCATCGACAAATTAATCATTGGCAAGTTTTGTTCCATCGCTTCTGGAGCCACCTTTATGATGGCAGGAAACCAAGGTCATCGCATTGACTGGATTTCAACCTTCCCCTTCTCTCCTGAAGAATTTGGAGAGGGCGTACAAGACGGTTTCGAGCGTGCCGGAGACACGGTGGTGGGGAATGATGTTTGGATTGGCAGCGAGGCGATGATCATGCCCGGAGTAAACATCGGCGATGGAGCCGTCATCGGAGCACGCACCGTAGTGACGAAAGACGTCCAACCTTATTCGGTGGTGGTTGGAAACAACCAAGTCGTACGTCAACGATTCAGCGATAAAGAGATTGAAACTCTACTCAATATCCAATGGTGGAACTGGCCAATAGAACACATTAAACAAGCAATGAAAGTAATGTGTAGCAGCCAAGTCGGTGCGCTTGCGGACTACTATCACGAGCACATTGTCGATTTGTAGATAAACAAAAGCCCACACATTTTGTTGCGACATGTGGGCTCAGTGAGTAAGAAAGCTTAAACCGCAGCGACGTCCTCTTCTTCCAAGTTCGCCGAGACTTTAATTTCGTATTGATTGAAACGGAACGAACAACCGCCATGAGTACGCTTTGTCGTTACTTGCTCGTCGCCAAACTGCACCGTCACGCGAGTGAAGACACGCTCTTTGGCTTCGACAATATTTTCTTCTAACGCGACTTCAAAGTCATGTTCCGTTTGTTCTAGCTTTTGCTTTATCGCTTCAAGCTGCTCGTTGTTTTGTGTTTTCATCACATCAATCTGAGCTTGTTCTTCGTCGGTACGTTCGGCTTTAGGACGTTTCTTAAATTCGAGCTCTTTACGAATCACATCCATCGTGCCTTCTTGAGCGCGTTTGTATTGATCTTTGAGCTCTGCTAATCGCTCCTTAAATGCAGAATAGCGCGCGAACGCTTCTACCTTAGTGGCGGTGTCGCCTTCTACGCCCAATTGTAAGCACACCACTTTGTCACCGACTTTTGCATCTCCGCCGCTGAGCGTACCGTTCCTACCGTTCGCATCCAGCACCGTCAGATTGCGCCCACAAACAATATCGTTATTCATGCTGTGCACCGCCAACTCAATATCTTCGCCAGTTTGCAAATCACAATATTGGGCGTAGCTGGCACGAATCGAACCTTTGGCTTTGACGTGACAACTCTTTGGCTGGCCATCACTCACGGTGTGGCCAATGATCCCTTTACCGACTTGAATGTCGTCTTGCGCTTGTACGTCAGCCGATTCAATGAAGCCGCCTACAGTAATAGAGCCCGTCGCTTTAACAATCATGCCAGATTCAATGTTGCCACCGATAATCACATTCCCTTTGAATTTCACGTGACCTGTATTCACGCCAACGCTATTGAGGCAGAGTGCGTTATCAACTTCGATGGTTTTGTCTTTAATCAGAGGCGTACCGGATACCGATGCGATCAATAGGTTTGGGTCGTGCTTGCATATCTCGGTGCCCTTGCCTGGCTTCATTGGGCTGTCTTTTCCAGCTTGTGGAGGAATCACTCGCCCTTGAACTGTAAAACCTGGCGTACCTTTGGTCGCAGGCGTGCGGCGCATCACCACATCGCCTACGTCAACCGCGATAGTTTCACCGAGGTTACGTAAATCAATTTTGTCGCTAGCAGATTGGCCGTCTTTGGGTTTGAGGATACGTTTGGTGATGTCTTTAACGAGAGGAGTAAAAAGAGCGTCTTTGCCTTTGATAGGTTGCTTACCAACCGCTACAGGTTGAGAAAAAGTTTCGCCGGGTTTGAGCTGAGTGCTGACAACTAACACTTTCTTCAAAGCCAGTTTGTTGATGCCTTTCGAAACTCGCGCTTGAGCAAGGGCTTGAACAATCTCGGGGCCACGTAAACCTCGGCCTCCGTACGCACCGACAACGTTCATACTGGCGAGCATGTCATTATTCGATAATTCAACCTCAACTTGCGCGTTGCGTTTTTCCGCAATGACGATGCCTTCGTAAGCTTCGGCTTTACGTTCTTTGGCGCAGTTAATGAATCTCACGACTTCCCCCTCAACAACAAACATCCTTTCAGCGTTCATTGCGACGAGCTGCTCGTTTAATTCATTTTGATTTAGCTCACCACCGAGGTCCACTTCTCCCGGAAGACGGGCTATCACCTTGGTCTTATCTTCAGATAACTCAAGACACAGCTTCCACATACCCTTACCACTTTGCTTCCCATCAACACTTTCAGTCTAACCAAAAACATTTTCTGAACAAACCTCGCACTTCGAAGAATAGGGCTCAGGTCACTAAAGGTCGAAGCCTTGGTATTATTGAGTAAATAAAGTATTAGGCATGGTGATTCATCCGCGTAAATCATTCCACTCTCGTTTCACTTCATGCTCCACTCTACAGCATGAGAAAGTTGTAGCTTGTAGTTATAGTGCTTCAATACAATAGAAGTGGCGACGCCACTCCTTCCCTTTTATTGGCGATTTTGTTTACAGCTCAACATTGAACTTTGTCGGTCATGAGTTTGCTTTTTATCATTCATCAAAAACAAAAAAGGAGTGAATTTACAGTGTAAAGTCACTCCTCTCAGCTCGTCTCTATTTACAGTGTAAATCCATAAGGCGTTGCGTTTACACTGTAAATTTACTCAACAACTTTTCTAACTCACTTCTTAACTGTTGCTCAACTTGCTTTCTTCCCGATAATCCAAATTGTTTGGCACAAATGCCCCAATCATGGTTTAAGAACACTTTACTTATCATCAAATCAGAAACAGGCGCTAAACCATGTTGACGCAGCCACTGTTGTAACCACACAAAAATCGATTCATAGCTTGCACCACCCTGCGCATAGCTTTGAAGCAATACTCGCTTAGTCGGATGTAAGGTTTGATGTTGAATCGGTTGACGCAACAAGCTTCTAGCCAGACTCGGCTCTAACTTAGGATAAACAAGGGAAAGGCTCGCAGACAAAAACTCATGAAACAATGCTTGTGCGTCATCAATCCAAGTTTGTGATTTATTCGCAAGTTGGCGAACCATCAACAATGAATAACAACCGCTGGCGGCATCGCGCATAGTTCCTAAACGAATAGATTGATAGCCAGCTTGTTGCCAAAACTGAATCAACTCATCCGTCGCACCAAAACTTGTCGATAGATAATCCACATGTTCTCCAACACTTTCCTCGAGTAGTGTTAGCATGCGCTTGCCAACGCCCAAACCTTGTAGATCAGGATGCACCGCAATTCGCATCACTCGTGAAGTAATAAGCCTGCCTACCTTTACCAAACCAAGTTGATTGATGATGGTGATTGGCGTCAAATGCCCTTTAGGACGACGTTGACCAAGTTGAACGGCTTCAATTAACTCGTCATCAAGACCGCCCTCCTCAACCGTGAGAATGACTCCGATGATATTTTGTTTATCCATCGCGAGATAAACGGAGCTGTTGTCATCTCGCAGTAAATGGAGCAAATCATTCGGTGAGGTTTGATAATGAGCATTAACCAGTAAAGCAAAGCATTCGCGTAGTAAGTTGGGTTGGTGAACCAGTGCTTGCTTGTCCACTTTGTTCAACGATACGTTCGCCATGCCTTCAATGGATTGCGGCGATAATTCCGCGTTCAAGATAAAAGCGTCATACAACCACGTTTCTAACTTATCATCTACGCTCCAACGAATTGGCTGCTGCATGTGATACGTCTTCATGCCAGGTCGTTGTTGTTGCAACCATTCAATGAACTTCAACGTGAAGCCACGTCCGCAGCCTTCATAGCCATGAATCGTGCTAGAAAAGACCAAACGATGATAATGCTCGGTGATTTGTTTGAGCATCGGGACGGGAATCGCAGCCGCTTCATCAACTAGCAACAAATCACACTCAGGCAGCGAAGACAACAATTCGTCAGGCGCAATAAACTGAATATACCCATATCCGACTTCCAAACGGTCTTTCTTCATCTGTTTGGCATCCGTAAGTAAACGCTGCGCGTGCTGATAGACTGGCTCAACAGCGTTAATAGAAGGCGCGGTAAGTAATATACGCAGCGGCTTGTGTTGCAACAACTGAGCACAAGCGATACCTAACGCGCTGCTTTTACCTCTACCGCGATCAGCCGTGAGCACTAAAGGACGCTTACGATGCCCACTCACCACTTTCTCGATTAATGAAACAGCGTGAGTCTGCTCTATGTATTCTGTATTTCTCTGCGCAATAGCAAACTCAGAAACCTGGGGAATGACTTTCTCCTGCTCAAGCACTATCAGCTTTTGCCATTGGGTCTGCATCCATTGCTCAGCGAAATGTTGTGGCTGAGCAGTATTTGTCACAACAAGTAGCATTCCACCGCCAACGAGAGAGCCAATTGCCGCCGTAAAGCTATTAGCATCGAACTCTTTTCGCGCGTCAAACAGCAGCACATCACATTCTCTGCCGAGTAGTCGATTTCCCTGCTTCATTCCAACACAAAAGGCACTCTCGAATGACCAATCCCCAACACAGAACCAACGTTGTGTGGTTTGAGTTTGAAGAAATGCAGAGAGAATGGCCTCTTGCCAATCGGCCTCTCCTTGCAAAACAACGCCTGAGCGTTGAAAAGCATGTTGAGATTGGCGTTGAAGTGAAGATAGAAATTCAGATTGTGCGTGCATGGGGTCTATCCGATGTTGAACTGCCGCCATGTTATCACATCTACTATACGGAGCATGCTTCCACACGCTCAAGATCGCAGACATAAAAAAACCGCCCGAAGGCGGTTATCGTTAAAGCTTAGTTTTATTGCATTTTGCTTTGAACAAAAGCAAAGATTTCTTCCATCAAGCTGTCATCGACTTTCTTCAGATTGAGAGCAAGATTGCTTCCTTTACGACTGTAGCTTGCTCGACCTTTGACAAGGTCAACTTTTTCAGCTTTTTTCGCAGGTTTAGCTGGTGCTAACTCAGAGATCCAACTTTCGATGCTTTCCGTCACTTCTTTGGTCAAACGAGCCACGCCTTGTGCCTTGCTACGTTGCCACAAGTAACCTTCCGACGTACGGCATTTATCCAACAAGTTTTGCTGCTGCTCAGCGGTCAATGTTGAGAACTGTTTGTGGAGTTTAACGATGGTTGGACGACCTAAATCGCCAACATTTGGATACGCTTGTAGCAATTCTAGCGGCAATGCCGCGGCTTTAAGCGCACCACTTACCAGTGCTTCACTGCATTGGAACATTTTCGCTAGCGCTTTTTGGTCTTCAGCTTCACCGCTTTCCAACTTAGCCTGCATCTCTTTACCTTTTTCGTAAAGCGACAGCGGTTTGTGAGCATTCGCGACGTCAGATAGGAATTTCGCGTGTTCAGTGTTGATGCCATCACCAACGTAAACCAAGAAATCCTTCCCCGCCAAGATACAAGACATACGACGGCGGCTACCGTCTAGCACTTCAATTTTGCCATCGTCAGTGCGACGACCAACAGCTGGGTACTGTTGACCACGCTCTTTCAGTGTCACCAAAACATCAGATAAAGCATGCTCATTCAAGAAAGATTGTTCACGGGCGTTGTCCGCGAATACACGCGTCTCGCTTGCCACTTTATCTGCGGGAATGCGAACTAATTCAAACTGAACCGTGCCCTCTCCCGCCACTGCCAACTCGATGGTTTGCGCTTTTTCTTTTGCTGCCGTTTGCGCTTCTTGTGGAGTCGCTACTCGACGTTTATTCGTTTTACCAAATAATTTCGCGTTTAATTCAGACGTTTTCAAAGCCATTTACTGTTTACCCCTGATTTAATGACGGCCAGTTAGAGTGCAATACGCGCTCCAATTCCAATGCGCTTTTGTGAACCGCATCTTGAGCAGTTGCAAGTGTCTTCTTGCCGCCTTCGAAATCACTTACGGTTAAATCAAACACAGTGCTGTAGGTGTCTGCACACGTTTCAAATGCACGGCTACGTGGAATGGTTGCCATCATCACTTGGTCACCAAGCAGATAGTTCATTTCCGTCAATACCGAGACTTGCTTCTTGTTGTCGTCTTCGAACATGGTTGGCATTAGACGAACAAACTCTAAGCCATTCCAATCTTCTGGGAACATCTCATAAACCGTAGGCAAATGCTGGAAGAAGTTAACCGTAGATGCCCAGTCTAGACGTTTTGCTGCACAAGGAATTAACAGTGCATTGGACGCGTACATCGCATTCCAAACCAGAGGGTCGACGTGCGGACCGGTATCAATCATGATGATATCGAAGTCATTCGCAATCTTGTCAATAAGCTGTTCTTTCAATAGACGAACGATATCAAGTGATGGGTCTTCAGACAGCGTTTGCCACGCTTCTGCGTTAAACATAGCATCTTCTGGGAATGCGGAGATTGACTTCAAGTTCGGATATTGCGTCGGCAACAGCACGTTCTTGTGTAAAAATTCGCGGTCGATCTCTACTCCATCAGGCACGTTGCCTAACATGATGTCCACCGCTGAATAAATGTTGTCGTGCTCAGCCACACTGATTTGCGGGTTTAAAAACAGACGTAATGAACCTTGAGGGTCCAAATCAATCAAACAAATGCGGTAGCGTTTATCTAGGTTAAGCGCCAAACAAGCAGCCAAATGTACGGCCGTCATTGATTTACCCGTACCACCTTTTTGGTTTTGTACGTTGATAATCCATGGTTTATTGCCGTTATTCTTCTTACGCTCATAGAATTTTGGCACTTCAGCCGCATCCATCAGCATGTGTGCTTCTTCTAACGTAATGGAGTAATGATTCGCGTTGTTTTTAGTAAATTGGTGGCCTGCGGCTTCCATCTTACCGATCGCTTCATCCAGTTTACGACGAGTTAAACCAGAGCGAGTCTCCATCATCGCCTTAGACATTGGTGGGAAGTAGTTGTCACTTCGCTCTTCCAAAACAATCTCAATACGGTCAGCTTGAACTTGTTGCGTCAGCTCAGCTAACTCTTGAAGATTTTCAATCGTTTTTTCTCTTTTCATGCCAAATTCCGTTGGAAGGATATCTGCATCCAATTGTACAGCAGTAGACTTCAAAAACAACAAAAAGGTGCACATTCATTTTGAACAACCATCACATAAAAAACCATCAAAATTGGCTGTTTTATGATTTAAGAAGAAAAATATATCAATTTTTAATCGATTTATTCCAAATAAAAGAGGTTAGTTCTTATCAAAATTAAAAGTGTTACATTGTCACTTATTTACAATGTAAATCTATTTTATCCGGAACGATTATATAAGTGGGCTAAATTACGGATTATGTGATTTCAATCGACTTTAATCATTTTACATACTGATTGTGGAGGAAAAGAGAGGAAATCGTGTCGCGTCACGACCTTGATCATGCATCCGAAGCAAAATCAGCGAAAAGACAACGCGAATAAGAACGGAACCATGATCAAGGAAGACTCTTGATCATGTTTTCGAAGATAACTGTAAATACGAAAGCATGATCATGGCAGATAATGGACGAATGAAGGTAAATCAAGGCTTGAGTACATGGATCCATTTCTCGGAAAAATGATCAAGCAAGTAGGTTTCTCGGAAGCATGCTTTTTAATGCGCTATTTACGGCTGAGTGCAGACGGAATGGGGGATTGACGCATAAATGCGCCTCTCAACCTTCGGAACGATGAAATACAGTATCGGCAAACAAGACATAGTGTCTTTCATGATCATGCTTCCGTTAATTCTGATAATCATGCAATCTTTGAGGCGAAGGACCCAAATTGACGTCATTTTAATCGTTTGGCTAATTTGGCAACAATTGAAGGTAAAGAGAGATGAAATAACCTTAGCTTGATCATTGATCCGCAACCTCGAAACACTCACAATAGCATAGGATCGACAAATCAAGATCGAGGCAATCACGGATTTCTGTGGATAACCTGTACAGACATCATGATCATCGTTTCATGATTGTTTTGATCATCTTTTCAGGAACTTAATGATCATGCTTGCGGAATGAAGTGATCATGCTTTCAAGGTTTTGTTGATCATCGTTTCGGTAAAGCTATGATCATAGTTCCGAAACACCTTCAAAAAATACTCATTAATAACAGCAACTTATGCTCGCAAAAATAACCAGATCAATAGATCATATAATCAATTAAGATCAGAATAATCAAAAAGATCAGTTATTTAAAAAACAAGATTTTTTCTTTATTTATGATCTGTTTTTCTTTATTCTTCGGAACCATAGCACAACTACGGCTAGTGTGATCTGGATCTAAAATGACGGCTGATGAAAAAATTCTGATTAAAGCACCAAGAAGCCATAAGGATGGCCATCTTTTTGAGGTACATGAATCCTCTGCTGATTGGGTAGAGCAGTACCAACATTTCAAAGGGGTGACCAAAAGCATCTTAGAGTTGCTTAATCTGATCTCATTGCGAGGTTTCAGCAGCAAAGATGGACTTGTTTCAACAACAGAGATTGTTGAAGCCACAGACGGTCAACTGACTCGTGCTGCACTTCAGCAACGTTTACGAGCGGCTGTCAATATTGGCTTATTTACCCAGACTCCAGTACGTTTTGAGGAAGGCCTAGCAGGTAAAACCATGCTGCATAAGTTTGTAAACCCAAACCAGCTCATTTCGGTTTTGGGGGCAACAAGCTTAGTCACTGACAAAGTTCGTCAGAATGAAAAGCAAAAACGTTCTAAGGCACTCGCACAAACCCAAGTGAACAAGCGCTTGTTGAATGAGCACGGCTTAAATACACCACCAATGATGAAGGATGAAGCGGATCAATTTGTCGTTTCACCAACGAATTGGGCTGGGATCATTGACCAAGCACTCGCACCACCTCGCACTCGTAAAAGCTATCAGAAATCCATGGTGTCGATCTCAGGCACCAAAGCGGTGATTGAAACGCGATCTTCCAAAAATATCATGACAGTCGATGATCTGATGACGCTGTTTGCGTTGTTTACTCTGACAGTGCAATACCATGATCATCATAAAGATCAATATCAAATGGATGCCGCGCACGTTCCGAATAAAACGCCGCTCTACATCACCGATATTTTGTCATTACGTGGCAAAAAAGACAGTGGCCCAGCGCGTGATTCCATCCGTGACAGTATCGATCGTATCGAGTTTACCGATTTCCAACTGCATGAACTCACTGGTCGATGGCTCAGTGAAAATATGCCCGAAGGCTTTAAGAGTGACCGCTTCCGCTTCTTAGCCCGTACCATCACGGCTTCAGAAGAAGCGCCCGTTGAAGGCAGTGATGGCGAAATTCGTATTAAACCCAACTTATACATCTTGGTGTGGGAACCGTCGTTCTACGAAGAACTACTAACACGCGATTATTTCTTCTTGTTCCCACCAGAAATCCTGAAACAGCATACGTTGGTGTTCCAGCTGTATTCGTTTTTCCGTAGTCGTATGGTGCGCCGACACACAGATTGCATGCTGTTGAGCGAGTTAAATCAGAAGCTTGCACGTAACATTGAATGGCGTCGATTCTCAATGGATCTGATCCGTGAGCTGAAACGCTTGTCAGACGGCAAAGGGACAGACGATCTTTTTGTTGTGAACTTATGGGGCTATCACTTAACGATCGAAACTATGATCGAGAATGATAAAGTGATGGATTACCAGATCGACATCAAATGTGACGTCGAAGAGGTGCTGCGTTACTCACGTGCTCGTACAACCAACGCAGGCAAGCGCAACATGGCGCCTACGTTGCCAAACCCGCTTCGTAATGAGATGGTAACCCGACAGCAGCTTGAAGCGCTCTCAGGCATCATTGACGGCGAATTTGAGCCTATTCAGCGCAAAGCCCCGTCTCCGCGTGGAAATTTGGGTCGGCGAGTGAAGCAAAGAAAGCACCTTGTCGAGATCAACGCTGATGAGATCACCATTACCCTGTCGAAATACACCTCTCCAGAGGCGCTAGAACGCAGTATAACGGCATTGTCTGCAATGACAGGGCACTCGTATGCCTCAATCAAAGAAGAGTGTTCTGAGTACATTGAGAAGCTAGATTGGTTGAGAGTAGGGGATGAACCGATTCCTTATGAGACTCTGAGCAAAACTGTAGAGCTGTTTAACACTCAAAACGAGGTTAAACATCTCACGATTGAACGTTTGATTGCTGGTTTAGCGGTGCGCCGTAAAGTTTGCCGACAAGTGTTTGATGGTCACATGGATGAGATGGTGTTCCGTGCTTTGGATGAAATGGCGATTTAATATGATCTCGCGCAAGCAGGGGTGAGTAATAGCCGTGACTGATTGATTTAAAATGTAACAATGTCTTTCGATGATAGAAAACAGACTCAACTCTAACAAACCACTGACATTAGATGTCTGAGCGAAGACTAAGATTTATCTCGAATAGACAACCTTTTGTCCTTTCTGATGATTAATAGATTGGCTCATATTGTTACATTCATTCTGAATAGACTTCGCGAGTTTCTCCTCAAGAAACTCGCTTTTTTTTTGCCTAATTTTCCTGAACGCTCTTGATCATTCTTCCGTATTAGTGGCGCAGTGCTTGATCATGTTTCCCTGCCTCGTTCCAGTTAAGTGATCGCATTAAGGCGACATGTGATTCGATCAAGTTATTGGCCTGTTGTTGCCATTGGTTTTGATCTTGCTGTTGATTGCAAAATTCCAACGCCAATACGGTCAAATGCTGTAAACGTTTTAAGCACCAATCTCTAAGTAGAATATCACTCATGGGGTCGCATGCCGCTTGTTCGAGCTTCGCGCTTGCATAGAGCAGAGTTTGGTAAGCTTTGTGATGGTCTTGATACCTGGCGTGTTGAAATACTCTCAAACATCCATCTAGCCAGCAGGCGATGGCTTTACTTTGTTGATCAGACAGCTCAGGACCAAACACGGTATCAGGAGCTTCGTACAAGATCGCTTCTAACACGTCTACTTGATCATGCTTCCTAGTTTCATACCAATCCGAGATTTGATCTTGCCAGGAGGTCAGTTCCATCATGCAGCCTCAATCCATTGTTTAACAAAGTGATTCGGACCAACTTGATCATATTCATCAACCACAACACTGCTGCGATGACGGATCTCATCGGCATCTATTGAGTAGTTTGGTTCATTTTTCACCAAGTTTCCAAATGGCAGATCAGGATCGGGTACGGCTGAGATCAACAACTTAGTGTATGGGTGCTGTGGATTTTTCAAGATCGCGTGCGTGTCACCCCATTCAACGATTTGCCCTTTATACATCACCGCTGTTTCTTCAGCGATGTAGTGCGCGGTGGCGAGGTCGTGGGTAATGTACAAAAAGCCAATCCCAAGCTCTTGCTTCATACGCTGCATCAAGTTCAATACGCCCAAGCGAATTGACACATCCAGCATCGATGTTGGCTCATCGGCCAAAATTATTTGTGAACCGACGGCCAGTGCGCGTGCGAGGTTTACTCGCTGACGCTGACCGCCGCTGAGTTCGTGCGGGTACTTGTTTAACGTCTCTTCTGGCAATTCCACCAGCTTGAGAAGTTCGTCCAATCGCGCCGGGATCTCGCGGTCATGCTGCACCTTCTTGTGGATTTTCAACGGGCGAGTTAGATGATGACGAATTGTGTGGGTAGGGTTCAGCGATCCAAAAGGGTCTTGGAACACCATTTGTACCTTACTGCGATAATCTTGAATATCGTGTCGTGAGATGATGTCATTGATGTTGGTGCCGTTAAATAGAATTTCCCCTTCGCTCGCCGGGTAAACCTTTGTGATTAGCCTTGCACACGTGCTTTTACCGCAGCCTGATTCGCCAACGAGAGCCAATGTTCGCCCAGCGTAAAGATCAAAACTGACGCCTTGCAACGCTCGAAAAGTCTCTTCTTTGGCAAAGCCACCGCCCACAGTGAACTCTTTGATCACGTTTTTCATTTGAATGATCGGTTGACTCATGCTGGTGCTCCTTGTTGCTCTGGCTGCTTGTGAACATCGTGAATATTGGGGAACGAGGCCCACAATTTTTGCGTGTAAGGGTGCTGTGGGTGATTGCGGATCTCGTAAGCGTGATTGACTTCTACGATCTCACCATGGCGCATGATGGCGATGCGGTCGCACAGTTGGCTCATCAAAGCTAAATCGTGGGTGATGAAAAGAACTGAGAAACCAAATTCTTCTCTCAGCTGATAAATTTGCTGCAGGATCTCTCGCTGCACCACCACATCAAGCGCTGTCGTTGGTTCATCCATAATGATGAGCTTAGGGTTTAAAGACAGCGCAATGGCAATAACCAGTCTCTGGCGCATTCCCCCAGAGAACTGGTGCGGATATTCACCCAGTCGATCTCGAGGGATGTTCACCAAATCGAGCAGTTTTTCGGCGCGATCTTTGGCTTGCTCGTTGCTGAGTCCTTGATGATGACGTAGGACGTCTGCAAACTGCTCTTGAATGGTCAGTACCGGATTAAGCGAGTTCATGGCACTTTGGAATACCATGGCGATTTCGCTCCAACGCAGCGCTCCTAGCTCCTTATCGGACAAACGTAAGATGTCCTTACCTTGGAACAGAATTTGTCCGCCAGAGATAAACGCGGGCGGCTTGTGCAGACGATTGATCGAAAAAGCGATGGTACTCTTTCCGCATCCAGACTCCCCAGCAAGGCCGAATACTTCGCCTTTTCCAATATCAAAGCTGACCGATTTCACCGCATTAAAGTCACCATTGTCGGTGATGTAGTCCACGCACAAATCTCGGATCTGGATGACCGGATCGCAGTGAAAGGCGTGACTTAAATTAATCTCACTCATTAAAAATACCTAACCAATACAAAAGATAATTATTATCATTATCGTATGTGCAAATGAGAAGAAAGCGTAATCGACCGAATAGGTGAAGTGACTCGAAACTTGAATGAAAGAAAAAGTCGAATTTTGGTTACGAGAGTGTGATAAAAAAAGACAAAAGTGAGAGCTGGATCAGCACACTTTTCTTAGGGGGAATTTTTCAAATTTAATCGTAAATTTGGCCTTTGGCAAAAGGTAAGTGATGAATCTATTAACGAGTTGATGAAAGGTCGGGAGGGGTCACATTTCCCCACTGTTTTTCTTACCTCCGCACAGTGGGTTTGCTATAGATTAGCTGTCCAAAACATGGTGTGTTCGGAGGAAATATGTCCATTAATTCTATCGACCATGAAGAGATGACCAACATCGCTCACAAGTGGGAATTACCCGAAGAAGAAGAAACCGTTGTGAAGCCAGAGAAAACAATGAAATCAGCAGAAGCCAGACGTCGCATTGAGGCACTGCGTGAAATCCGCGAAAGCGGGTTAAGCATTGAAGAAGCAAGAGAACTTGGCTTGATTCACTGATTCTCTCAATTCGGTGTACCACTCCATAGGGTAGCCAACTGGCTGCCCTTTTTATTTGCTAACCCCATCATTTAACCGAAGTTTCTTGCTCGTTTTGTTTGTTCTCCAACCTTATTTTTATTCAGTCTGAAGTTACTTTGCTTGCTTACTATGGTTTGACAAATGGTAGAGGCGTTACTAAAAGATATATCAGTAGGATATGCCTTTTGTTGACTATCCATATCATCTAAGCAGGAGCGCGAATATGGTTGATCAGATCCTTTTCTACGAGCCCGATGAGCCGCACGGCTTCCTCTCCAACTTCTGTCATGCCCCCGTCGAAATATCTTCCCAATCTTGGCCCACCAGCGAACACTACTATCAAGCTCAGAAATTTGTTGATGCCCAACTGCAAACCAAAATTCAGAAAGCCCAATCGCCGGATGAAGCGTTCGCGTTAAGCCGTCAGTACGAGCATCTCGTTCGCAGCGATTGGGACAACATGAAGCTCTCAGTCATGGCGTTCATTGTGCGAGAAAAATTCCTCCAAAACCCGAAACTTGCTCAGAAACTGATGCGCACGGGCAATGCTTGCCTTACCGAGCATTCGCACAAGGACGCATTTTGGGGAGATGGGGGAGACGGTAAAGGTTTGAACCACCTAGGAGAAATTCTGATGAACGTACGCGCAGAGCTGCGACATGTCGAGCCTTACAATTTGGTTAAGTTCATCGACAAAGCTAAGCTGCCAACTCAGTGGGGCACATTCATGATGCACGGCTTCATCGAGACGGCTACAGGGAAGGAGCATCTCGCGCTGGTGTATGGCGACCCGACGTCTCAGCCTGCGCCATTGATTCGGCTCCATTCTGAATGTCTCACTGGAGACGCACTATTTAGCACACGCTGCGATTGCGGTTTTCAGTTAAATCGTGCGTTGCAAAACATCGTCGAAGAGGGCTGCGGCGTGCTGCTCTATTTGCGTCAGGAGGGACGTGGCATCGGTTTAATCAACAAAATTCGCGCCTATCACTTGCAGGATGATGGTGCGGATACCGTTGAGGCGAATGAGCGTTTAGGGTTTGCTGCTGATATGCGAGACTATGCGTTTTGCAAAGGGATGTTAGAGCATTTAGGGATTGACGAAGTGCGTCTGATGACCAACAACCCCCGTAAGCTTGCGGCTTTGAAAAACGCGCACATCAATGTCGTTGAGCGTGTGCCACTGCAAGAAGGTCGCAATCCAAGCAACCAACACTATCTAAAAACCAAAGCAAACAAATTAGGGCACATGTTTGATCCCCATTTTGTTGATCAAACGGAATGATCGTTTCTGGCGGGTATCAAATCGAATAGATAAAAACGCCAGCTTGAGAAGGCTGGCGTTTTAGTGGGGATCTCAAAAGCTGCACCAGTAAAAGGGCTAGGCGCGTTAAAGATAGTGTTTGACGATGTTATCGATCTCTCCCGAGGCTTTTAGATCCGACAGGCGTTGATTAATAAAGTGTTGTACTTCAGGTTTCATCTCTGGAGAAAAGGCCAGATAGATCGAATAGTCGGGGATCACAGCGCTAAAAGATTGAATCTCAAATTGTTCGACTGGCAGCTCCAGACGTTTTAAGTTGTACATCACCCGCGATTCCATCTCGACAAACGCCGTATCGCCTGGCGTTCTCTGAATTACGCGATATGCGGCGTCGTAATCTTTAACGCGCATCTCGTTGACGGTTTTATCTTCAAAAAACGGCATTAAGTTTGGGTAGTCGAAACCTAGCAGCAATACGATGGAACGACCTTTGATGTCTTGCATGGTATTGAATTTAAAAGGCGCATCACTGCTGGATACCAACACGTGTTTTACAGTGTAAATAGGCTCTTTAGATAAGTTTTCTGATTGAACTCGACCCCAATCAGGGCTGCCGTATGTCAGCCAGTTTTCTTCCCCACCCGCTTCTAATACTGAAATCATGCGCTTAAACGGATAGGTGTGAAAATTCACCTTATAATCTGAGTTGGCAAAAATCGCGTTCACAATATCCGTCACGATCCCGGCGTGTTGTTGTCCTTGTTGTTCGATTTGAAATGGCCTTGCTTGGTCGGCGATAACGTAATAATTCACCTCTTCAGCGGTGGTCGCTGCACTGACTGCCATACAACTAAAAGCCAATACACGTAGAAGTCCTTTCATCCTATCCTCGATTATTATTTGCTCATGACTATATTTAGAGTAGTGCAAGATTATCGGAGTGATTTCATATGGATGTAAAAGAGCGAACTCAACGCCGGTTTAGTATCGGTAACCAGCTTATGCTGGCGGTTTTAACGTTGAGTTTGATCTTTACGTTAGTCATTTCTGCCATCAGTTTATATCGTGATTTTCAAGAAGAGTTGTCCCATCTCGACACCGACTTAAAACAAGTGGAGTCGAGCTACCTCTCCAGCTTTTCAGCCAGTTTGTGGGTTGAAGACCGTGAGCTGTTACTCACCCAAGCGCTGGGGGCGATGCGTTTGCCATCGGTGGATTACCTACGCATTGCTACCAAAGACGAAGTTATCATCGAGCTCGGAACAGAAATCACGCAGGATGTGGTTGAGAGGCGTTGGCCGATGCAGTTTAGTGTGGGGGAAAAAACGTTTGAGCTCGCAGAGCTGAGTGTGCAGTCTGACCTTAGCGCCGTCTATCAAGATTTATGGCAACAGTTCTTTTTTCTACTCACGACAGAAGCGATAAAAATTTTGCTGTTGATGGTTGGGGTGTTGTGGGTTGCCTTCCGTTTATTGGTGAATCCTTTGCAGTTGCTTTCCGGTGCGGTGAGTGATTTTAGCGGCGGTAATGCGCCGAGTACGGTCACGCTGCCCAAACGTTGGTGTTTTGATGAAGTCAGCTTGTTGGCGCAAAAATACAATCGAAGCGTGCAAAAAGTGCGGGAGCATCAAGCCGAGTTAGAAGCAGAGCGAGATAAGGCGGAAGTCGCCAATCGCAAGAAAAGTGAGTTTCTCGCGACCATGAGCCACGAGATCCGCACCCCTATGAATGGCATTATTGGTGTGGCGTCGCTGCTTAGTGATACTAAGCTCGATACGCAGCAAAAAGAATTTGTGGAGATCATCGATAACTCATCGCAATCGCTCATGACCATTATTGATGACATCCTCGATTTCTCCAAAGTCGAAGCGGGGAAGGTGGAACTCGCCAGCGAGACGTATCATTTTCGCCAGTTATTGGATGATGTGATCAGCTTACACACCGTAAAAGCACAGCAAAAGAATTTGCAATTACTCAGCGATATCGACCCTAAGTTGCCCGCTGAAGTACAAGGAGATGAAGGACGTCTGAAGCAGGTGCTCAATAACTTACTTAGCAACGCGGTCAAATTCACCGAGCGTGGTCATGTCAAATTACTAGTCTCATTGCACGAGCAAAACAACGATATCGCCCAAGTTCGCTTTCGCGTGGTGGATTCGGGGATAGGTATTGCCAAAGAGCACCAGCAAGCGGTGTTTGAACGCTTTCAACAAGCCGATGGCAGTACAACTCGCAAATATGGTGGTACAGGGTTAGGTTTGGCGATTTGTGCCCAACTCGTCCACATCATGGGTGGAGACATCAAGCTAACCAGTGAACTTGGCTTGGGAAGCTGTTTCGATTTCACCATTCCTTTAACGGTGGTGAGCGGTCTTCCAACATATACCGATCCGCTCAATGTGCTCGATTTTCCTCGAACAGAGGCGAATGAGGCAACGAACAAAAATCCAGATAAGCCGTGGGTTTTGATTGTCGAAGATACGGAAGTGAATCAGAGGGTTGTTCGCATTATGCTGGAGCTGCTAGGGCTTAAAGTCAGTGTCGCGAGCCATGGTGAAGAAGCGTTGCAGTTATGCCGCGAGCACGCCTTTGATCTCATCTTTATGGATTGCCAAATGCCAGTGATGGATGGGTTTATTGCGACAGAGCAGATCCGTGACATGAATGAGTGGGGCGCTCACGTGCCGATCATCGCATTAACTGCCAATGTAGTGAAAGAAGATCAGCAGCGTTGCTTTGAAGCGGGCATGAACGAGTTTGTTGCTAAGCCTGTGACGAAGGCGCGATTACAGCAAATCTTTGAACAATATTTGCCAAAAGCCCTCAAAAATATCGCCACACCCAAGTGAGTAACTTGAAATTGATCAAGTTAAGTGCGTTTCTATTCTGCAATTGTAACTCTGTATGCTATAGTGCGCGGCTAGTATTTAAAGTACCTTGAGGCTGTGAATGTCGTTTAATCTATCCCTGTTGCCGCCTGATGAAAAAAACAAGATCGAACTGGATAAACAAGCGTCGTTTTTGGTTTGGAAACTCAGAGAGGCCAAATCTGGCCCTGAAGCAATAGAAGAACAGCTGTCTAAGATTAACGATGCTGATGAAAAAGTCTTTTTTCAACAGGCAGTCGAAAAGTACAAACGAGTAATGGGTGTCGCATGATGCGAACCGTGGCTCGGTGTAAACCGTAGCGGCGAATGAGGTTTCCTCCCCATTCCTTTGCAGAGTGAAATGGACAATGTTTCACTCTTTGCTAAAATCCTTCGCATTAAATTTGAACTTAGAGAGACATCCCGATGGGAAGAAGTTTTGAAGTGCGCAAAGCCTCTATGGCGAAAACTGCAGGCGCAAAAATTAAAGTTTATTCCAAATACGGTAAAGAAATTTACATGTGTGCGAAAAACGGTGGTAGTGACCCAGACATGAACTTGTCTCTGAAACACCTAATCGCAAAAGCGAAAAAAGACCAGGTTCCTGCGCACGTTATTGAAAAAGCACTAGACAAAGCAAACGGCGGCGGTGGTGAAGACTACGTACCTGCACGTTACGAAGGCTTTGGTCCTGGTGGCACAAGCGTGATAGTCGACTGTCTAACAGACAACGGCAACCGTACTTTCCAAGATGTTCGCCAATGCTTTGTAAAAGTTGGCGCGAAAATTGGTGTGGAAGGTTCTGTGTCTCACATGTTCGATCACCAAGCGGTATTCCAATTCAAAGGCGAAGACGATGAAGTGATTCTTGAAACGCTAATGATGGAAGACGTAGACGTAACTGACGTTGAACTAGAAGATGGTGTGATCACAGTATTTGCTCCTCACACTGAGTTCTTCAAAACGAAAACAGCGCTAAACGCAGCATTCCCTGATCTGACAATTGATGTGGAAGAAATCACTTTCGTTCCTCAAACTCAAACGCCAGTAGCGGGTGAAGACGCAGAGAAATTCCAGAAGTTCCTAGACCTTCTAGATGACTGTGACGACGTTCAGCAGGTATACCACAACGCTGAGCTATAATTTTTAGCTTTCGTTGTTGTAAAAAAGGCTTCCCGAGGGAAGCCTTTTTTGATCGTGCTGAATGTTGCGAGTAGCGCTAAGTATTACGGTATTTGGAGTAACACAGAGACATGATTACGCCAAAGCAGATGCCCTGTGTCAGCATGGCAGTTCCGCCGTAACTAAAGAATGGAAGCGGGCTTCCCATTACTGGCAACAATCCACTCACCATTCCAGTATTAATAAAGGCGTAGAGGAAGAAGCTCATCGCCAAGGTGCCACTGACTAAGCGACTAAAAAAGTGCTCAGATTGGCATGCTAGCAACATCACCCGTGCTGTAATAAATAGGTATAGCGTCAGCAATACCACACAGCCAATGAACCCCCATTCCTCCGCATAGGTTGAAAAGATAAAGTCGGTATGACTTTCTGGAATAAAGCCCAGTGTTCCTTGTGTGGCATTCATCCAACCTTTGCCTTTCATACCGCCCGAACCGATCGCAATCAGCGACTGAATGATTTGGTAACCAGAGCCAAGTGGGTCAGATTCTGGGTGTAAGAACTGAGTCACACGGCTTTTTTGGTAGGCTTCCATCACGAAAAACCACAGAATCGGCGCGAGCGTTAGAACGCTCACCACAAATCCGCCAATGATTTTCCAGCTCATACCCGCAAAAAATAACACGAACAGCGCGTAGATCACGGTAAAGATCGCACCATCCAGATCGGGTTGCAGAGCGATCAACCCGGCGGGAACCAAGGTAATCATCAAACAAAGCGCGATTTTACGAAAGTCAGGTCTGCCGCCTTCCAGATGCAGCATCCAAGCGATCATGATCGGAATCGACAGCTTAATTAATTCCGAAGGTTGAAAACGAAAAAAGCCGATATCTAGCCATCGTTGTGAACCGTTAGTGCTGTCACCAAACAGCGCGACGGCCAGCAGTAACGACACTGCGACAAAATACAAGTACGGTGCCGAGCGTTGATAACTGGCTGCTGGAATGGATGACATCACCAGAATACACACCAGTGTCAGTGCGCAGCGGGCTAAGTGTTTAAAGAGCATGGATTCATCGAAGCCACTGGCGCTCCATAGCGTCAGCGAGCTCAATAACATGATCGGAATTATCGCCATCAAAAGTGGCAAATCGATTCTTGGAAAGAAACGCTTGTTCATTTACTACAACCTAAAAACGCTCTCAAAAGAGCGAAAACAACCAGAACTCAAGAGAGTTCAAACTATTCCGATGCTAAGAATCCAATAGGTCGGGTATGTTGGCTTTCTTAGATTTGTTGAAAGTGAAAGCGCAACAGGCCTGTTCACAGATGCGGCGCAAAGGAGTGCGAGAAAGGAGGTGCAGCATCATCTATTGTGGTACGTCGACTGGGAATGTTGTGAAGAGGATAAATACACCAGCCTTGATATTTTCGCCACTCTTTTTATCGTACTTAGTGTTGAATCCAGCAATAATTGATAAATCGCTTGGATGTTATTGTGTTTTCACTCAAAACCATTTATCGCCGCTCACGCCCATTTACTCCCTAAAAATACCATTGGTCGCATCCTACAGCTGACTATGAAGCGATGGCGTAATCTGAAACCATCAAATCACGTTCAACTAAGGACAGTCACCATGATGGTTTTCAATCTTCATTTATCCAGAGCCACAACCTTGCTCGGCGCGGCATTGGCAGCGTTTACCTTGAGTAGCAGCTTGGCGTTGGCAAACCCTACTGAGCAGTTACTAACCCGTTTTAACCAAGCCGCACAGGGCGACACGGGTTTGGTGGATACTGTACATAACGAGCTTTCACAATTAGTTCAAAAGCAAGGCGCTACGCCTGTGACATTGGTTTACCTTGGCAGCAGTGAAACCTTGCAAGGGCGCGATGCGTTTATGCCATGGAACAAGATGAAGTTCACTGAGCGCGGGCTTGCCACCATTCAGAAAGGTTTGGATTTAATGGCGAATCAACCTATGCCGATTCAAGAGCAGCAGCGTTTACAAGGGCTACCAGAATATCAATTGGCTACTGCGATGGCGGCCACCACTTACACTTCGCTTCCGGATATGTTTAATCACTTTGAGCGTGGGTACGAGCTGTACCTGACTCTGCTTGATGAACCGAGCTTCAATCAACAACCGTTCGCGGCAACGGCTTGGGTTTACCTTTACGCCATTGAAGCAGCGCTGCGTGCTGAGGACATGGAGCAAGCGCAGAAATGGTTGGCGAAAATGGAAAGTTTCGATAGTACTCACTTAGAAACGCAAACTGCCAAAGCGTTACTGGCTAAACATTAAGGAGGCGTCATGATCGTTTTCAGTCAACTTAGTCGCGATTACACCCTCGGCAGCCAAACCGTACGCGCGTTGCAAGATGTCTCTGGTGAGGTGTTTGCCGGTGAAATGGTGGCGCTGTGTGGGCCTTCCGGCTCAGGAAAAAGTACCTTACTCAATGTGCTTGGCATGTTGGATTCTCAATATCAAGGTCAGGTAACGTTTGCTGGTCAACCTTACCCGAGTGGACAAATGCAGGCTTCGAAAATGCGCCGAGAAAAGCTCGGTTTTGTATTTCAAAAATTCAACTTGGTGCCAGTGATGACGGCTTTGGAGAACGTCGCTTATCCGTTGCATCTCAACGGTTTTTCAAAAACTGAACAAACCGAACTTGCCTCACAAATGCTGGAACATGTGGGGCTGGGCGAATTTATCCATCACATGCCCGATAACTTGTCTGGTGGTCAGCAGCAACGGGTAGCGATTGCTCGCGCTTTGGTTCACAAACCTGCATTAGTGATTGCCGACGAGCCAACAGCAAGCCTCGATAGCCAAACCGCAAACAAAGTCATCGATATCATGAAAGGGCTCGGGCGCGAGTTTGGTACCACCTTCATTGTCGCTACTCACGACCCTCGCATGGCATCACGCTGCGATCGCACCATCGAGCTGGTGGACGGCAAAATCATCCAAACGCACGCCAGTGTGGAGGAGGTCTCATGGGCAAGCTAATCCCCGTTTCGGTTCGCCTTGCTTGGCTGAACCTACAACGTAATCGCCGACGTAGTTTGTTGTCGATGCTGATCATCGCCATTGCCGTTTTTGCGCTGACCAGCGCAGGTGGTTTTGGCCTTTATACCTACGACAGCTTGAAAGAATCCACAGCGCGTGACACGGGGCATCTGACATTAACCACGCCGGGTTATTTCGCTAAAGAAGAAGAGATGCCATTGAGCAATGGTTTGAGCCATGCCGATGAGATCACCAAACAGTTGATTGGTTTGAGTGAGGTGCGAGGCGTACAGCCACGAGTGGAATTCAGCGGTTTGATCTCTAACGGCAGCAAGTCCTCGATTTTTATTGGCATCGGCGTTAACGAACGCGAGTTCGATATGAAAGGGCCGTTTTTGGACGTGCGTGATGGGCAGACGCTTTCCAACATTCATGCCTCTCGTTACGACACTTCTGAGCCAGAAGTGATGCTTGGGGTGGATCTCACCAATAATCTGAGCGTCAACGTGGGTGATTGGATTACCTTACTTGCTACTACGACAGATGGTGCTTTGAACGCTTACGACTTTAAAGTTCGCGGTATCTACTCAACTGGCGTTCCTGAGCTGGATAAACGCCAACTTTACGTACACATCAACAGTGCTCAGTCTCTGCTGGGGTCGGACAAAGTCAGTGCGCTGTCAGTATTTCTGTTCGACACCAGCTTAACCAACAAGGTTGAACAGCAAGTCGCGACGATTCTAAACAAACAAAAACCGAGCTTTGGCGATCAAGAGGTTGAAATTACGCCTTGGCAAGAGCGTGCGTTTTTCTATCTCAAAGTGAAAGATTTGTATGACCGTATTTTCGGCATTATGGGCGCTGTGATGGCTCTGGTCGTGTTTGTCGCGTTGTTCAACACCATGACTATGTCTGTGACCGAGCGTACTCGTGAAATCGGCACCTTGTCCGCATTGGGCAGCTATCCCCGAGAAATCATCGCCGGATTTTTACGCGAAGCGGGTTTACTCGCGGTGATTGGCAGTTGTATCGGCGCCTTGTTTACCGCGCTGGTGACCATTTTTTTGATGGTGGTGGACGTACAAATGCCGCCACCGCCAGGACGCACAGAAGGCTATCCATTGACGATTTACTTTTCTTGGGAGCTGGTGGCTGCTGCGGGGTTGTCAGTATTGCTGATTTGTTTGGTCGCGGCGTTTTTCTCGGCGCGTAAAGGCGTGAATAAGCCAATTACGGAGGCACTGATCTATGTTTAATTTCAAACCATTACTAACCATCACACTATTGGCTGTCAGCAGCGTTGCGAGTGCTAGTGAACAAGTACTGGATGCACAACAAGTCGCGCAATTGATTGAGAAAGCCGACAGCTACCGCTTGCAAGATGATTCTTCTAAAGTGGTGTCGCTGGTGCGTTTGTATCAAGACCAAGAGTTGGACAAAACGCGTCTCTACCATGTGTACACGCGGCCAAACCGTGAATCTCTGGTGGTGTTCAAATCGGCGGTCGAAGCGGGGCAGAAGATACTGATGATGGGCGATAACTACTGGCTGCAAATGCCAAAGAGCCGCCGTCCGATTCGTATTACGCCAATGCAAAAGCTGCTTGGTGAAGCCTCAATTGGTGATATTTCAACGTTGACGTGGAGCCAGGATTACCAAGGCGAGTGGAAAGCGACGGAAACCCTCACGATAAATGGACAGAGCATCGCGGCTTATCGCCTTGCCCTAACGGCCAAAACCAAGGGGGCGAGTTATCAGAAGATCGATTTGTGGTTGTCTGAGCAAGATGCGTTCCCGATCAAAGCGGATCTTTATTTGCGTTCAGGCAAGCTTGCCAAGCAAGCGCAATACGGACGAGCGACCAACCGCGGCGAAGATTACGTCAGTGAGATGACCCTGCTCGACAGCATTCAACCGAGCAAAAAGACGGTGATTGAGTATCAAGAAATCGTACCGTGGCAGCTGGATAACAAATTCTACAACCCGAGTTATTTGCCGAAAGCCAATACATCGGAGCTGTAATTTAAGGTTATTAACGCCATCAAGGATGTTTTATGAAAGTGCGATTCTTTAACGCCATCATCAATGTAAACAGCGTTGCGATTAGCTTCATTGCCGCTTCATTATGGATGGTTGCACCTGTTGCGGCCAATGATGAGTGGAGTTTTGAATGGGATTGGGCGGTAAGTTACGAAACCGCCAAGCTGCGAGATAGCGCGTTTATGGAGGCGCAAGGAAGCGCGCGTGACTCGCTCAACGCTTTACTTGATGTGCAAGTGAATTATCAAAACATCAGTGGCTTATTCACCTTGTACAGCCAAGGTTTGTATCTCAATCAGCAAGGTGAGCATGAATGGTGGGGCGAGGCGGATAATCAACTTCTTATCCGAGAACTGGCGTGGCAGGGCGAATGGCAAGTTGGTGATACCACTTTGGATGTTAGCGCGGGCAAGTTGCGCGTTGATTGGGGCGTAGGTTATGGCTATCGACCTTTAGATTTGTTCAAACCATATCGACAAAATCCGGTCGGCTTGGTGGCAGAGGAGGGAGCGGGTGTATTTTCACTTTCGTATTACGACATGTCAGGTGTATGGACGGCGATTGCAACGGACTCGAGTTGGGGGCAACAGGAGCAAAGCGCGCTTGATCAAGCCGCGGAGCAGCGTGGGTTTGGGATTCGCCGTTATGCGTTGGTGGGCGATACGGAGTACCAACTCATAGGCTATTACGATGATGTGCGTCGGGGTTTGTTGGGTGCGAGTGCCATTGCCGTGTTGGATGAATCTATAGCCATGCACAGCTCGTTGTTGTGGCAAAAGCAAAGGGTTGGCTATCAGTTTAAAAATGAAGGGCAGACGAGCGATCGTTATCAACCCGTGACGGTGGAAGAACAAGGCAGCGCTTTCCAAGCGTTGGTGGGATTAAATTGGGCGAACCAAGCCGGACACAATGTGATCGCCGAATATTGGTATGACAGCCGAGCATGGTCGAAAAGCCAATGGGAGCAAGCAATCGCACGTGGAGAATGGCTCTCCCAATCGTCGGATACGACTCTACTTGCTACTAGCTACGCCCAAGGGTTTCAACACGCCAATATTGTTCAGCACAATCTCATGTTGCATTGGCGCTGGGATCTCGAAGCGTGGATAGCGTGGCGCGGAAGAGCGGATTTGGAGTGGCTTAGCGATGTCACTCCAACGTTGGACGTCATGTACTCGCCGCAAGATGGCGGTGTGATTGTGACGCAATGGCTGAATTACCAATGGATTGACACTGGCGATCAAAGTGTAGAAGTGGAAGTTGCCGCACGCTTTTTAACCGGAGAGGACCATTCTGCTTACGCACAAATCAACGATAAGCATATGATTGTATTTAACATCAAAGGGAAATTTTAAATGTGTTCAGCTAAGTCAATGGTAGCAAGTGGATGGCAGCGCAGTGTGGTTGTCACCACGTTGTTTTGTTTGTTTATCTCGGGAATGACGCTCTCAGTTTGGGGCGGTCCGTACTACGTGCATGTGCTGGTGAGCTTTGGTTTTGGCTACTCTGCGCTGTTCTTCTCGTGGTTGATCGACAAGTTGTTTCCGACCATCCCACGCATGCTAGAAATTGCGCTATCACTGACTGCGTGTTTGTTGTTTGGTGTAATTAATGCGCAGTTTTGGCTCGGTGAATACTTCGGTATTTCGGGCATGTTGCCAGTTTTACTGATGGGCCTGCTGTTTAGCGGTATGTGTTATTTTTATTTTCATTCACGCGAAAAAGAAGCCATTGCACAGCGTGAGCTAGAGAGCATCAAACGTGAAAACGCCGAACAAGAACGAGCCCTTTTACTCAGCCAGCTCAAGCAGATGCAAAGCCAAATTGAGCCGCATTTTCTGTTTAATACGCTTGCCAATATCAGCGCACTGATGTCGCAAGACGTCGATAAAGCCAAACAAATGTTGGATCAACTCACGGCGTTATTGCGTGCAACGCTAAAAAGCTCGCGTGAAGAGCACACCACGGTTGAGAATGAAATTGCCTTGATTGACGCTTATCTGGGTATTCAAAAAATTCGTTTAGGCGAGCGCTTAAGTTACACAATCGAGGTGCAAGAAGGGTTAGGAAATACAGAGTTGCCTCCGATGATGCTGCAACCTTTGGTAGAGAACGCCATTATTCACGGCATCGAGCCAAAACGTGAAGGTGGTGAAGTCCAATTGCTGATAAAGCAAGAGAAACAGCTGTTGCAAATTGAAGTGAAAGACACTGGCGTGGGGTTGAGTCACGTCAGCAATCACTCTGGTTCGGGGATTGGGCTGAGTAACCTTAAACAGCGCATGGATGCCTTATTTGCAGGCAAAGGTCAGGTGTCGATCAGTGAATCTTCCGAAGGTGGTGTGAGTGTGCGTTTGAGTTGGCCAATGACAAGTAAGGAACAGTGAAATGAATACAGGGGTTACTGCCATTATCGCCGATGATGAGCCGTTATTGCGGCATCATCTCGACAAAAGCCTCGCGGAAGTGTGGCCGGAGTTGGGCATCGTTGCCAAGGTAGCTGATGGCGAACAAGCCTTGCTCGCCATTGAGCAAAGCCAACCTGATATTGCCTTTCTCGATATTCGTATGCCCGTGTTAGATGGCATGAATTTGGCGCAAAAACTCAATCGTTTGGCCAACCCGCCTTTGATCGTGTTTGTTACTGCTTATGATGACTATGCCATTAAAGCGTTTGAGCAAAACGCGGCAGATTACCTGCTCAAACCCATTTCCGACGCTCGTTTGCAGACGACCTGTGAACGAGTCAAAGCTCGACTCAGCCAACGAGGAAGCGACAACAGCCATGTTCAGATGAATAGTTTGTTGGAACAACTGCAACAGTTGTCTGCGCCTCAAACACCGCAATACTTACAGTGGATTAAAGCCACGCAAGGTGACGATATTCATCTTATCGCGACGTCTGATGTGCTGTATTTCAAAGCGGAAGAAAAATACGTTTCGGTGTATGCGCAGCAAGGGCAGGGGGAAGTGCAAGAATATTTGATCCGCACATCGCTCAAAGAGTTGATTGGGCAGCTAAACCCAGAGCAGTTTTGGCAAGTGCATCGCTCAAGCGTGGTGCAAGTGTCTAAAATCAGTAAAGTAAACAAAGACTTTGCAGGAAGAATGTTTGTTTATGTTGGTGAAAATAAGCTGCCAGTGAGCCGCGCTTCTCAAAGTTTGTTTAAAGGCATGTAACTTTTCCCTAATCCGTTGCTGCTCACTCTTTACACTGTAAACTCGCCCCACATCATCTAAATTATCAAGGAAGATAAATGAGTTATCGTGTGACTTTATTGAATGCGACGGGAGCGTTGTCTCCTGTTGCTGATTATTTGTATGAACAGCTGAATAGCCTGAGTCTGCAACTCGCTGATCATTTTGAGCTGACCAATATTGATGTCACCATCAGTCCATTTGGTCACGGTGACGCGCCGCAAAGTGGCATTGGTGGTTACTGCTTAAGTCCCTATCGAGTCGAAGTCTTGCTAGACACTCAGCGCACGGATATTAAAACCGTCATTGAAAACGAACTGGCTGCAGTGCTCGCGCATGAATTGCATCATCTGTTTCGGATGCGAGCGGGAGAAAATGGGCTCACTCTTGGAGAGGTGTTGATCATGGAAGGCTTGGCTTGCCATTTTGAACGTCAGGTCAACGGCGGCATCATTCCGAGTTTGTTTGAGTCGATAAAAGACCGCGACTGGCGGCCGTTTTACACAGAGATGAAAGATAAGTTAACGCGCTTGGAATACAACTTTGATGCTTACTTTTTGGGAAGCGATGAAAGCCGCTGGCCGAAGTACATGGGGTATTGGGTGGGGTATAACCTAGTCGCGGAATACCTAGCTAATTTTCATGGTTCTGAACTCGATTTGGTCGGTGCCAAAGCCGAGCTTTTCTATCAATAATTCTAACTAATCATCAAACAAGAAAAGCGCCTAATTCAGAAGAGGTTAGGCGCTTTTTTCTTATCTTGGAGCGGATTGAGGCGATTATTCGCTGATCGTCACTTTTTCAATAATGATTGGCTCACACGGCACATCGTCATGACCAAACTTAGAGGTCGTTTTTACTTTCGCGATGCGATTGACCACATCCATGCCCGCTGTCACTTTTCCAAATACCGCGTAGCCCCAACCCAAGTTGGTGGTGGCGGTGTGATCTAAGAAATCATTGTCTTCCAAGTTAATGAAGAACTGTGCAGTTGCTGAGTGCGGCGCGTCGGTACGTGCCATCGCAATTGTGCCGACGGTGTTTTTTAGGCCACGGTTCGCTTCGTTTGCGATTGGTGCGCGGGTTGGTTTTTCTGTCATGTCCTCAGTGTGACCGCCACCTTGAATCATAAAACCGTCGATAACGCGGTGGAAAATCGTGCCGTTGTAGAAGCCCTCTTCACAGTATTTTTTGAAGTTTTTTGAGCTTACTGGCGCTCGTTCCAAGTTCAGTTCAATTTCGATGTCACCGAAATTGGTGGTCATAATAATCATGTCGATTTGCCCTTGTGGGTGCTAAGTTGGCGGCATTATAGCGAAGTCGTTTCTAGGCCGTAACAAAAACAGCGACGTCATGGCGTCGCTGTTTTTGTTTGTCGGTTAGCCTGTTGGATTAAACCGTGAAACGACCAACCAAGTCGTAGAGCTCGTTGGCTTTGTGATTGAGGTTTTGGCTTCCCGAGCGGTTTTGGTTGGCAAGGCTTGCCGATTGACTACTTTGCTGCGAAATGACCTCAACACGTTGGGAGATTTCCTGTCCCACTTGGCTCTGTTCTTCGGTTGCAGTGGCGATCAGCGTGTTCATGTCCATAATGTTGGCAATCGCTGCTTGAATGTCTTGCAACGCAACCGAGGCGGCGCGCGCCTCTTCTACCGTTGCTTCACCGCGCGCTTGGCTTGATTCCATCGCACGTACAGCGGCATCTGAGCCAGATTTTAGTTGCTCAATCATTTTATGGATATCGCCCGTACTGTCTTGAGTGCGGCTTGCCAGCTTGCGGACTTCATCTGCTACTACCGCGAATCCACGTCCTTGATCGCCAGCTCGCGCAGCTTCAATCGCGGCGTTTAGCGCAAGCAAATTAGTTTGCTCGGCAATATCTTGAATCACTTCTAAAGATGATGAGATGTTTTGAACGTCGCTCTCTAAACGGGCAATCACAGTGCTCGCCTCTGAAACTTCGCTTGCCAGCTCTTCGACAGAATTTGCAGCGGAATCGACGATGTGTTTCGCTTGTTGAGCGTTTTCATCGGCGTGTCGGGCTGATTCTGCTGCTTGGTTAGCGTTGTTCGAAATCTCATGCGCGGTGGCTGTCATTTCCGTCATCGCTGCGGCAACTTGCTCGGTTTCTTCACGTTGACCGCCAGCGAGTTCGTCGACTTGAGAGGCGCGTTGTGACATGTTGTTGGTTTCTGCGACGACTTCTTCACCGACTTGAGTCACGCTCTTGATGATGCCCTGCAGGCTTTCAACAAAGATATTGAAGTTGTGTGCTAACTGTTTGAACTCAGGTACGTTGGATTCGTGCATGCGTGCTGTAAGGTCGGCATCGCCTTGCGCGAAGGATTGGATCGAGGTATCAAACTGTTCGATTGGTCGCATGATGCTACGATTCACAAACACGGCGAAGATAGCAACCACGGCAGCGATAGAAACACAGAACAGCGCGATGGCCACTAGAGTCGTGTTGAGCGCGTCATGGGCTGAAGCTTCCATTTCTGCAATGACGGCATCAATGTCATCGGTGTAAAAGCCGGTACCGATCATTAAATCCCACTCAGGAATGAACATTGAGTAGCTCAATTTCGGTAGCGCCTCTGTTTGTCCTAGTTTCGCGAAGTAATAGGTAGTGAATTCACCCGTTTTGGCGTTTTTCAGCAAATCTTGAATCAGGTAATTACCTTTCTTGTCTTGCAGGTTATAGAAGTTTTCACCGATGCCTTTGTCGTTCTTGCCGACCACAACACGGACGCCTTTGGAGTTGTAACCGAAGATGTAGCCCGTCTCACCAAATTCCAGCTCTCGTAAAACGGGAAGAGCTTCTTCTAATGTCGCATTTTTCTTGAGTAGCGGTTCAATCGCCGAGCGAGCCATCTGAACATAGTTTTTCAGCTCGGCTTTTTTCATCGCCATCATGGTGGTGTGGGTCTGATCAATTTGCTGTTGGTTATAAGCGTTAGTTTGCAGGTAGGTGAACCACATCATACCTAGTGCAATGGTGAGCACTGGAATGATGGAAAGAATATACAGTCGCTTTCTTATGGTTAGATTCATAGAGACTTCCTTACTTCTCGGCGCAGCGTTACGAAAAGGCAAAATTCAATCGATTTGCCGGATAAATATATAGCTATTTATTTTTGTAGTGATTGCAGATTAACCGACTTAGTAGGAGAGAAGTACTGGAAATGCACGATTTATCGCGAGCGTATTAACATTTTCAAGCGTGATCACAATTACCGAGAGCAGCGGCTAGAATTACAACGAGAAGTGCCCGTTAACCAATATGAGATGCGATACCTATTTTGGGCGAAGCGCAGATAAAGCCAGTCCGCAACAGGTCTGATGAGTCGCCAGCGCAGTGGTGCATACAACCAACCTCGTCCAACAAGCTGCCAAGCTCGGTAGGTCACATCCAGCCCGAGGAGTAAATTTCCGTGGTTGTCCAAGGCATGCAGAATGGTGTTGGCACGATCAGGGGCGATTTGCGGGTAGGCCGAAAAAGCGTCGCTGTAAATATCAACGGTGTTTATCTCTTGCTCATGATCGTGTTGGCGTAATGCCTTCATCTCTTTGGCGCACAGTGGGCAAGTGCCGTCGTAGAAAATAGTCAGTTTAGTCATATCAATTCGTCATTGCATTGGGGCTGCTTGATGGTTTCTCGCTGCTTTTACGTGGCGATGCTTCTTTGGGTTCATTGTGCTACAGGTAGTGCTGCCAGTTAGTGCGAATGTTTTCGTAATTGTATTGGCAGAAGTCTTTGCGATCTCGAAGGTAGTCTTTTTCAACTTCGTCGAGTAACGATTTGTACTGTTCAGGATCGCTGCCATACACCAAGCACAAAGTGGAGAAGTAACGCTGCAGGTCAAAACTGTGTTCGTCAATGTACTCGCCGAAATCGTAATAGTCGGGTCTGTCATCGGACTCAAACGCAAACATGTCGGCAGCACTGATGGCCATATCGGCGCCATCGTCTAAATAGTCGATCAGTAAAATAGTGGCGAAATTGTCAACGGCATCTTCTTCTTTCCCCAACACAGGGATGCTTTGATCCTCGATGTACGCATGCCCTGCTTCATGCAGCAAAGTGTGTAATAAGGTATCTAATGCACCAGTCTTTGGCGATTTTCCGTAGCGATCTTCATATTGGTTGTTGGAGAAGTAATTGAGTGACTCCAAGTAAAACGTATACGGAATATGGATGGTGTGCGTGTCGGGATCGTACATAGGGCCATCTTCGCCGCCATAAATCAGAGTGAGCGGTTTACGAAAAGGGAAGTAGGCTTGAGAAAGTCGAACAAAAATCGGGTTCACATCGCTGCTTTGAATGGATTGCTCGGCAAGTTTGTCATGAGTTGTTTCTGCGGGCATGTACTCGATACGAATATTGTCCGCTGCGTTGGCAGAAGCGGCGCAGAGTAATAGTGCAGGGAGATGCGATTGAATTTTCATGTTGAGCTCTTGTTATTTGAATGGCTTGCATAAAAATTATACATGTTTTTGGCGAATGAATAATCGGGATTGGCGTCTGTCACTCTGCGACAATTCGTTTTATAGTTCGCCTAAAGGAGATCACTATGCCTAATCCACTGTTGTTACAACCCCGAATCCAATAGGCGTTGTTGACTGAGAACGCAGCAACAGCGCCACGAGAAATCGTTCCGTGGCAAAATTTTACTCTCTATTGAAGAGGCAAATGCCATGACTAAACATTGGTCTAAAGTTCAGTATCTGCACCAAGTGGTGCAAAACGCCAACATCCATATTAAAGGTACTCACAGTTATTACAGCGATTGCTGGGATAATGGTTTTGAGGAATCCGTCGTTCGTTATCTGCTGGGGGATGAAATCAGCAAGCAGTGGCAACCCCGTTGGGAAGTCGACCAACTCTATATTGGTGACTACGTTTGTATCGCCGCCGAAGCGGTGATTTTAATGGGTGGCAACCACAATCATCGAACCGATTGGTTCTGCTTGTATCCGTTTCTTGATGATGTCGAACGCTCCTATCAAAGCAGGGGCGACACGATTATCGGAGATGCTGTTTGGATTGGAATGCGCGCGATGATCATGCCAGGCGTTACGATTGGCGAGGGCGCGGTGATTGCCGCAAACAGTGTCGTAACGAAAAACGTGCCGCCGTACACCGTGGTAGCGGGCGCTCCTGCTAAGCCGATCAAAACTCGTTTTGACTCAGAGACGATTGATAAGTTATTGGCTCTTAAGATGTATTCTTGGGATGAGGCTAAGTTTAACGCGCTTCGCTCTTTTATCTGTGGAAATGATATTGAGCAGTTAATCATTGCGGAAAGCAACTATAAAGATGGCGAATGTCACTGAAATGAGGAAAATTATCAGCGATATGTTATAATCTCGCTCCGTTGTGACGAAAACTATTGTTGCAGCTTGTGCGTTTCCTTGGCATCGATTCGTTTAAATCACCATGAGTCAGAGTTGAAAAACTACGATAGGAACAAGCAAACTCAATTGTTTGAACGCGATCTCGGCGTTTTGACGGTTACAGCGGGAAGGAACTTTGTTCGATAGTAATCGACGCATTCTGTTTAAGTAAGGGAGCCCATTGCGCGGTTCAGAAAGTGTCACTAGAACTTACTCACAACATTATACCCGGCGCATTGACCACGCGTTTTTGGTTGAGGCAAAGGGCATTTGAAGGAGCTGTAAAGGCTCCTTTCACATTTAAGGGCGGCAAACAGCAAACCATTGGCACAATGCTTAACAAGCGCCCTTAAACTAGCCTAAGGCGCATGACACCATCTAATGAGTATTTTCGGAAATAAAGCGAGAAAATTTGCTATTGAATGAAGGTTAAACTAACACTCAATCATTACGGAGGATGAAGAGAACAATAATAAGAGGCGATATGAATCATTTAATATCTGTAGGTGCACTGGAATCCTTCTTGGTTGCGATCAGTGTGCTTTTCTTGGGGCATTTTATTAATGCTAAGTTACCGATTTTAAAGAAGTTCAATATACCTGAGCCGATTGTAGGTGGCCTTATCGTAGCCTGCATCATTACTGCTCTTCATTTTAACGGTGTCGACTTGGAGTTTGATCTACCGTTACAAAACACCTTTATGCTGATGTTCTTTGCCACGGTTGGTTTAGCGGCAAACTACACTCAGTTGATGAAAGGAGGCGCGAAGGTTTTTATCTTCTTAGCGGTCGCGTCTTTCTATATCATCATTCAAAACGGTGTCGGCGTGTCACTTGCGGCGGCATTGGGTTTAGACCCATTAATGGGGTTAATCGCGGGTTCGATTACTCTGTCTGGTGGTCACGGCACGGGGGCGGCGTGGTCACAAACTTTCCAAGACGTGTACGGATTAAATAACGTTCTGGAAATCGCGATGGCATCGGCCACTTTTGGTTTGATCATCGGCGGTATCATTGGTAGCCCAGTGGCTCAACGCCTAGTGGAAAAACATGGTATCGAATCTGAGTACGGTCGTGGTGGTAGAGATGCCAAAACCCACGAGAAGTTCCCAGAGCTGGTGACGTACAACGAGTACGAAGAAGACAAAGTAACGGCGAAAAAGGTCGTGGAAAAACTCTTCTTCTTACTGATTTGTGTGACGGGTGCGAAGTACGTTGAACAGTGGGTGAGTACCTACGAAATTTCTTGGTTGATGATTCCTGATTTCGTTTACGCGCTGTTCATTGGTGTGATTATTACGAACTTCTTAGAGGTGACTAAGATTCGTAAGCTGGACGCTGAAACCGTCGATATGCTCGGTACGGTGTCGCTGTCTCTGTTCTTGGCGATGGCTCTCATGAGCTTGAAGCTATGGAACATCTTTGATTTGGCGATCCCATTCTTAGTGATTCTGGCGATTCAGTCGGTGATTTTGGCCATCTTCACCTATTACGTGACCTTTAAGGTAATGGGCAGCAACTACGATGCGGCGGTTATCTCGGGTGGTCACTGTGGTTTTGGTTTGGGTGCGACGCCAACAGCGGTGATGAACATGGGTTCTATTGTTAACCGTTTTGGTCCTTCGCCTCAGGCATTTATGGTGGTACCAATTGTTGGCGCGTTCTTTATCGACATCGTCAACTTAATCATCTTGCAAGGTTACATTTCTTTCCTTGGCTAGACGATTGGATAGATGAGCCCCTAAGGGTAAAAATAAAAACGGTCACAACGCAGGTTGTGACCGTTTTTTTATGTCTCGATTTTTGTTCGAGCCGTTGTTTATTGAATGGTACGGCTGAACTTCAAACTTGCCGTCCACGCCAGTATCCCAATAAAGGCGTAGATGCCGACGTTGGCCCAACCCGCTTCAGGAATCGCACTGAATGGGTTAGAGGCGATGATCGCATGCAGAGGCAAATAGAGCACAGCTGAGAAGAACTGATCCACCCCGTAGTAACCAAACATCGCAATTGGCATCCAACGTAGCGCATAAATCGCGATGAACAGAATCACCAACGGCGAGTTTACCTTCTGCGAAATTGCCATCGCGCAAAGTGCTAGTGGCAGCATCAACACGCCTGCGAGCGCCATTCTTGCTAAGAACTCCACCCAGTGCAGCAGCACGTAGCCAAGCGAAGTTTGACGATAGAGCAAAGCCAGTTGTTGGTCGGTCGAAATATTAAGTAACCACAGCATAAAATCAGCCGCCAAAACGAGGCCAGAACACACCAGCGGGATCACCAACAAACCAAACGTCAGCTTCACGAGGTGCGTTTTTAGATCGCTAACTGGCATACTGCGCCAAAACATAATGCTGCCTTCGGCACGCTCTTTACGCAGCGTTCTAGGGAAGTACTGAATGGCAAGCAACATAGACAGCAAACCAGCGCCACCAGTGATCAGCATGTTGACGTCATCCCCAAGTTCTTTGTGAATATCACTCACATCGCCACTGAGGCTCATTTCGAAAAACATATTGTGTTGCAACGTGGTGTTACTCATCAAACTAATAAAAAGCAACGCTCCACACGCCAACATAAACAAAGGTAAGCGCAATACTAGTGGGTTTTCTAACCACTCTTTACGCAACATTGCGACGACAGAGCGCATCATGCTGCCTCCTTTTGTAACGCTAAAAACAGATCCGCCAGTTTTACACCGTGAACATCGCCAAGCCCTGCCGCTCGATCAGCGTATTGTGAAGACAATAGCCATTTCGTTGTACCCAATCCTTTTTGAGAAGAGAGTGGGTGCATCGCTTCAATTTGCGCACGGTGTTCGTCATTGGCATCGAGAATAAAGTAGTTTTCACTGATACTGTCCATTGAGGTTTGCAGCACCGGGCGACCGTGTTTAAGAATCAACACATCGGTTAACAGATGCTCGATCTCGGAAACTTCATGGCTGGTGATGATCAGAACGCGTTCACCATCGTGAAACCATTCCAGTAAATGACGGTAGAAGGTGTCGCGGTAAACCAAATCCAAACCAAGAGTTGGTTCATCCAAAATCAGGATTTGTGTATTGGTTGCGATAACAATGGCAAGGTGCAATTGCACTTTCATCCCTTTCGAAAGGGCTCTGATTTTCGCACGTGGTTTGATGTCGGTTTGACGAAGCAGCGCATCCGCTTTGCTGCGATTGAAACCCGGATGAACCCCTTCGGTATAACTCAGAAGCTGAGAGACCGTCATCCAATCTGGCAAAACATTCACATCTGAGATGTACGACAAATTCTGCATGATCTTGTCACGCTGCATCATGGGCTCGAAGCCATTGATGCGAATAGTCCCTTCGTAGTCGTGGGCGCCGAGTAGGGCGTTAATAAGCGTCGATTTACCCGCGCCATTGTGGCCGAGCAAACCAAGCACTTGACCAGCATGTAAGTCAAAACTCACATCATGAAGCGCCTCTCCTTGTTGACGGTACTGCTTGGAGACGTTTTTTACACTGACTAATGCGCTCATTGGTCACCTTTCATATGGGGGTTGAGTTGCTGGACAAGTTCATCAACTGACATGTCCAGACGTTGTAATGTATCGGCTATTTGAGGAATTTGCTGTTCAAGAAAGCGAGCCTTTTCCGCAGAGCGCAATTGTTGAATTGCCCCTTGTGCGACAAACATGCCTTGGCCACGTTTTTTCTCCACCAGCCCTTCATCAACAAGTAACTGATAGCCTTTCATGACGGTAAGGTGGTTAATTTTCATATCGGCAGAGATGCTGCGGACGGAGGGTAAAGCCTCGCCTTCTTTCCAGACGCCCTGCAATATTTGTTGGGTGATTTGATCAGCCAACTGGCGAAAAATCGGTTGGCGATCATGCCAATGCGTCATGATAAACATCCTATGGCTGAATTGGTGTTATATATATGTATAACACTGGGTTTGAGAAATAGAAAGAATTAATCTTTTTGCCATCACACAACAGCGTGTTTATGGAGTCCGTTTTCAACACGTTGCACCGAATATTTGCACGCAATCGGATGCGTTTTTCTATTTCAAATTGATATAAAAACAACCGCTTCTCATAAGCTGAGAATCCGCAATTAGAGGTACTTCAGAGCGTGAGAAACTTACGACAAAACTCACGTTTATCACTGAGTGAGAATTTATTGAATATTAAAATCAAAAAATTCTTATTTAGTGAGAACTAGAGTGGAATTCACCCTAGAAAAATAAGGACTCAATAGGCAATCTGATTGGATTCGTTACCTATCTCTCGTTGAAGCATTACTCAGCGGATGAGAAAAAGGAAAAAAGAGGTTTTATGAATCATGTTATTTCAATCGGCCCACAGGAGTCGTTTCTCGTCGCTATTTGTGTGTTGTTCCTAGGGCAATTTATCAACACCAAACTTCCAATTTTAAAAAAATTTAATATCCCAGAACCGATTGTTGGTGGGTTAGTCATCGCCTGTGTGATTACCGCAATGCACTTTAATGGCGTTGATTTATCCTTCGATTTACCACTGCAAAACACCTTTATGTTGATGTTTTTTGCCACCGTTGGATTAGCGGCAAACTACACCCAGCTGATCAAAGGTGGTGCGAAGGTGTTTATCTTTCTCGCGGTGGCATCAGCGTACATTCTTATTCAAAACGCCGTTGGTGTGTCTTTGGCGACCGCATTGGGCTTAGATCCGTTAATGGGCTTAATTGCGGGTTCCATTACGCTTTCTGGTGGTCATGGAACAGGCGCTGCTTGGTCGCAGACTTTCCAAGATATGTACGGGCTACATAACGTACTTGAGGTTGCGATGGCATCTGCGACATTTGGTTTGGTGATTGGCGGCATCATCGGCAGTCCAGTGGCACAGCGTTTGATAGACAAAAACAACCTAGAATCGGAATACGGCCGTACAAATCAAAGTCACCAACGTTTTCCTGAACTCGTGACTTATAACGAGCACGAAGAAGACCGAGTTACTGCAAAGAAAGTGGTCGAAAGCTTGTCGATTATTTTGTTGTGTGTGACAGGGGCGGGTTATCTAGAAAACTGGGTGAGCAGCTTTGGCATCAAATGGTTGATGATTCCAGACTTTGTCTACGCGTTGTTTATTGGTGTGGTGATCACCAACATCATGGAAGTGACGAAAGTTCGCAAAGTCGACTTAGAAACCGTGGATATTCTCGGTACGGTTTCATTGTCGCTGTTCCTAGCAATGGCGCTAATGAGCCTAAAACTGTGGAACATTTTTGACCTAGCCATTCCGTTCTTGATCATCCTTGCCGTGCAGTCGGTAATTCTTGCGGTGTTCGCTTACTACGTGACATTCCGCGTCATGGGCAGCAACTACGACGCGGCGGTAATTTCTAGTGGACACTGTGGTTTTGGTTTGGGGGCGACCCCAACAGCCGTGATGAACATGGGGTCTATCGTGAACCGTTTCGGCCCGTCACCACAGGCGTTTATGGTAGTGCCGATTGTCGGTGCATTTTTCATCGACATCGTTAACTTAGTGATTTTGCAAGGCTGCATCGCCTTTATCAAATAATCGGCGAAAGGCGTAAGCACGCCAATTTTAAAATCATTTAAAGGCAAAGCCAGTCGGAAAAGACTGGCTTTTTTGTTTCTTGGTATGAATCTTTCTCATTCTTGCTTCAAGCAATGAAATCAATGCGTTAATATCATTCACAAGATGTTATTTTCCCAGCAGCAGGAGGCTCCACACATGTCAGAAAAAATATCGACATCAGCATTAGCGAAAATGCGCAATATTGACGCCAAGCTGCTGTTTTCAGATCTCAAACGCGCCGGTTACATCACTCGCCAAGAAGACAAATGGATCCTGACGGAAGAGGGCGCTAAGTTCGGCGGTGAATATGTTGACCACCCCAAGTTTGGGCAGTTTATTGTCTGGCCTACGAACTTGCATATTGAGCTGAATCCTACCTCTGGGAAAACTCTGAGTGCCACACAACTTGGCGATAAACTTCGCCTTAATGCCAAGCGAATCAACCAATTGTTGAGTGAGCTAGGCTGGATAAGTAAATCGGAAGACGGATGGCAAGTCACCGAAGCGGGCATTCGAGCAGGTGGTCAACAGCGTGCAGACAAAGAATCACAAAACACCTTTGTGGTTTGGCACGATGTCGTTTTGCGCAACAAGCGTTTGAAGCAATCTGTAGTGGAGTTTTTGGGGCAAGATGCGGAGTCGCACTCCACCGACAAATCCTACTCCAGTTTTCGTCAAAAATTCGAAGCCAAACACCGGACTTTGGATGGGCACTATGTTCGTTCAAAAGGGGAGTTATTAATTGATAACTGGTTGTATTTGGCTGGCATTGTCCATGCTTACGAGCGACAACTCCCGATAGAACAAGAAGTGATGAGCGATTTTTATCTTCCTGCTGGCAAGCTGTACCTTCAGTTTTGGGGAAGTGATAGCGGAGAGACGCCAGAAAAAGAGCGAGAAGCCATTCGCACGGTGTATCAGCAACACAACTTCAATTTGATCGAAGTAGAGCCAAGTGAATTAGACAAGCTGGATGAAGTATTGCCAAAACGTCTGCGCCAATTTGGCATCCAAGCGTACTGAGGTTCTTCTCAAATGAACGAAGATGCTTGCGATGTGATGGTATTTGTCATGCCCAGAAACGAAAAAACCCGTGATGATTCACGGGTTTTGTGTTTTTAGCGGTTATCTTGGCTCATTGCCCGAAGGATTAGAAGCCTTTGATGTTTTCCGCTTCTAGCTCAGAGAAGTACTTAACTGTCTTCACTTTAAGCTCTTGTTGTGAAGGCTCGTCACATACGATCACTGCTTTAGGGTGCAGCTGAAGAGCAGAAACTGTCCATAGGTGGTTTACACAACCTTCAACAGCCGCTTCTAGTGCAAGTGCTTTGTTGTGACCAGTCACTAGGATCATCACTTCTTCTGCGTCTAGTAGTGTGCCTACACCGATAGTCAGTGCGTATTTAGGAACTTGGTTGATGTCGCCATCAAAGAAGCGAGAGTTCGCGATACGAGTATCTTCAGTTAGTGTCTTGATGCGAGTGCGAGAAGACAGAGAAGACGCTGGCTCGTTGAATGCGATGTGACCGTCGTTACCTACACCACCCATGAATAGGTTGATTTTGCCGTAAGACTTGATTTTGTCTTCGTAGCGTTTGCATTCTGCTTCGTGGTTGTCAGTGTTGCCGTTCAACAGGTTGATATTTTCTTCTTGAATATCAATGTGGTTGAAGAAGTTGTTGTACATGAATGAACGGTATGACTCTGGGTGATCCGCAGGGATACCGATGTATTCATCCATGTTGAAAGTGACAACGTGTTTGAAACTTACTTCACCAGCTTGGTAAAGCTCGATCAGTGCTTTGTAAGTTGCTAGAGGAGTGCCACCAGTTGGTAGACCCAGAACGAATGGACGCTCAGCAGTAGGTTTGAAATCGTTGATACGCTTAGCGATGTGCGCAGCTGCCCACTTACCTACTTGTGCTGCTCGAGTTAACGGGATAAGTCTCATTTTGTGCCCCTAGTTATTGGAATTTAAGATGTTCTGAAACATTAATTCGCATTATAAAATAAGTAATGACGAACTGCTATTGTTTTAGGTCAAAAATTTGCTTTTTCTTTAACCAATGTTGCCTTTTGCAACCAGTTTTACGTTTGCGTTACGCTAAATCGTTAACTTGTGAGTGTTTTTTGGTCACTTGAGTTCATTGATAGATGCGTAAAATTTATGGCTTGAATTAAGTTATAAAGTAAACATCAAGCGTCGATGTTCTGGATTTATTGGGTGGTAAGTAGCGGAAAAAATTCAAATATTTTGATCTCACTCAACCTCGTACATGGCAGGTAAATCATTCCTTAACCATAATTACAGCGTGTGAACAGGTAGGGATATCACGATGAAAAACGAATTGGATCCAAGCAAAGTGCTACAAGCGTACGAAAACGTCATGAACAACGGTTCGCCAACGGAGTTCGGTAAGATCTATGAAGGTGTGGAGGCGTTCTCGGATTACGATGGTTACAACGTCTTTTTAAGAGGCAACGGCGTGGAGCTGAAAGTGGGTTTCCACAACACGTATCACCTAGAGTACGAGCAGGAGCACTTAAAAGAAACGTTTTTGAAAAAGATTGCGATGCTGGCGAAATAGGTCGACATTTCCCATGCACCAAAATCGCAGATATTAAAAAAGCCCTCGGGAGAACGCGCCCTTGGGCTTTAGGAGAAGAAATGGGTCAGAAGCGTTCACTCACACCGAATGATGAACGTTTGTTGAACATCTGACGTTTGGTTATTTCTTATTAATCGTCTTCAGCCAAACTCTCTTCTGCATAGTCGTCAGCCGCATCTGGTTTGTTGCGACCGTTTAGCGTATGGAAGCGCTTACGACCACGAGCCAGCTGGGTGTATTTTAACCAAGTGCGCTCGATTTTAGTTTTCGCTTTGCCTGGGTTTTCTAGCACCTTGACGAAGTGTTTCTCTTCGCTATTCTCAGGTGTTAACTCGCCTGACTCTAAGCCAAGCATAGTATCCCCATAAATTGTTAGGATTTCCTCTTCCGAAAGAGTAAAATCGCCAGACTTTGCAAAGCCGCGTGGGAATTTTACGTTGTCGTAAAAACGTTTTTTGCCATGACGGAATTCAGTGTCAGACATGTCAACAGCCTCTGTAACCGTTATTGATGAATGTAGTGAACTACGGCGAAAATTAGGCGCAAAGCTAACAAAAGAAAAACAAAACTTTTTTGTCGTCAAGATTTTAATTAATTGTTAATCTGGTTTGATATTAACCAGGAGTTGGTTTATGGATGTTAAGGTCTTTAGAACATTTTTAGAGCTGGCAAAGGTTCGTCACTTCGGACGCGCAGCTGAGAACCTGTATATTACGCAAGCAGCGGTCAGTGCCCGCATCAAACAATTGGAAAGTTACTTCGATACGCAATTGTTTATTCGTGATCGAAATAACATAAAGCTGACCTCTGCAGGGGAACGCTTAATCAGTTATGCCGAAGTTATGGTCACCACATTGCAGCAAGCAAAACTGGAATTATCACTTGAAGATGGAAAAGCATTACAGCTCACCATGGGCGGTACGCCGAACATTTGGGATGCGTATTTGCAAAACTGTTTGAGTATTGTGACGGATTCTTTCGGCGGTTACGGCTTTATGGCCGAGGTGATGGGCCGTGAAATGCTAAGCCGTAGCTTATTAGAGCGCACGTTAGATATGGCATTTGCGTTTGACCAAATCAAAGCTGATGAGCTTAATTGTAAAAAAGTCGCGGATGTTGTCCTTGTGCTGGTTTCTACCGAGCAAGATTCATTAGATACGGTGTTTGAGCACAAATATGTGTATGTGGATTGGGGAACACGCTTCGCTTCTGAGCACTCTGAGCGTCACCCTAAAATTCCGGCTCCGTACCTGCGCACATCGACTGCGCGTATTGCTTTGGACTTCATTTTAGAGAAAGGCGGCGCGGCGTATCTGCCGGTGTCTCTCGTAGAGCCGTTTATTGCGAATGGGCAGCTCTACAAGGTATCTGGAGTGGAAGATTGGTACCGACCTATCTACTTAAGCTATCGCAAAGCCAGCACGTCTGTAGAAGCAATTAAACAGGTCGAAGAGATTGTGAAAGAAATCGATCCTCTCACGGCTTACAGCTTGCAACAGATTGGGTCTGCATCATCGGATGCAAACCATTAACGCTTGGCGTCAATGAAAACGGAAAAATGAAAAGCCCCCTTGGCGTTTGCCTTGGGGGCTTTCTTTTTTAAGCGAGATTTATCACCGGATGGCGATAGTTCGATATCTATGAACCGATAGTTACGGCAAGTCAAAGATTAACGCAGTAACCGATTGATTGGTCAGGTTACGAAATGTCACCTTGCTCTGAGCTTCGATTTTAGCGCCATCACCGCCCGTTAGCAGGGTGTTGTCGATATGCAGCTCTCCCGATACTTGATGAACGTAAACATTTCTTCCAGAGTGGATGTCGAAGGCGAGTTCGCGATTCGGCTCCAAAATCAATTGATACAAATACGCATCTTGTTTGATGTGCAGTGTGCCACTCTCTCCCGTTGGGGTTGCAATGGTGGTTAACCCTGAATTACGTCCAAAATCTTTTTGCTGGTAGCCCGGTTTATTCCCAAAGGTGTTAGGTTGAATCCAAATTTGCAAAAAGCGTAAAGGGTCTGTTTCTGATGCGTTATATTCGCTGTGGTAAATGCCTTTACCTGCCGACATCAGCTGAAACTCCCCCGCAGGTAACGTTTGTACATTGCCTTCACTGTCTTTGTGCGCAATGACACCTTCTAGCACATAACTGATGATCTCCATGTCGCGGTGACCATGAGTATCAAAGCCTGCGTTGGGTTGAACTAGGTCATCGTTGATGACTCGCAGTTCAGAAAAGCCCATGTGTTTTGGATCGTAATAGCTACCAAAAGAAAACGTATGTTTGCTGTCTAGCCAGCCAAAGTTTGCTCGACCTCGGTCTTCGGCGTGTCTTACGGTGATCATCAGTGCCTCCAGTGTCCGTGGTTAGGAGAATTTTTTGTTTAGGAAGTTATCTAACGCCGCTTTACCTGCGCCAGAAAAGGCCAGTGAAACACTTGCTGCTAGCAGAGCTAGGCCAAATTCGTAGCCGTTGTTTGCCATAAATAAGCCGTTTTCGAAGTGCACTGAGAAAATCGCCACAACCATAGTGAATGAGAGTGCGACTGCCGCAGGGCGTGTCAGCAAACCAAGTAGAATAAACAAGCCACCGAAAAATTCTGCGCTACCAGCAAGAAATGCCATCAATACGCCAGGGCCAAGTCCAATTGATGCCATCCATTGTCCTGTGCCTTCCAAGCCGTAGCCGCCAAACCAGCCAAACAGTTTCTGAGCGCCGTGCGCCATAAAGATGATGCCGATAGGGATACGTAATGCCAGTGCGCTGTAACCTGATTGTGATGTCGTGATTTTGTGTAAAAGTGTTTTCATGATGCTGTCCTCGATATGTTTGTTTCAGTGGGAGTGTGTCTGCTCCTGAGCTGTTGAGAACAGTTTAGGCGTGGTTGATGAGGTTATTAATTGGCTTTATTTGACCTTCTCGTTCAATAAATTCGAATTAGTATGTTTTAACGTTTTTGCTCAGATGCTTATCTGTAATTTATTGGGAGTAAGATTGGCTAATTTAGCGATTTTAACGACAACTAAGTCGTAAATTTCGATGGATTTGGTATGTGAGAGAAAAATATTGTTGATCAAAACGCAAAAAAAAAAGAGCACAGGGGGCTGTGCTCATTGCTTTCACGATTACAAGGGAGAAAGGTGTGTCCAAAGTAGAAGATCAAAGGTTCATCAAACTTTCTAACGACTCCTCGACATTGTTGTAGTGATAGGTCCGAATATTCACGCCATCTGTGGCATTGATTTGAATTTCTGAAATTTCGTTACCTGAGTCACGTTCGATGATCCCAATGGAGTGATCAACGGATTTACTGGTAATAACCTTTTGGTTTCTTAGTACAATTACGCAAGTATGTAAGTCCATGCCAATTCCCTTTAGCCGACGTTGTTGTGATGTTCTGGATTTAACTTTAGTGTACAAATTCGCTAATGCCAATAAATCTCAATATTGAGTTCCGAAAATGGCTAATCTTCATTTGTTCTGCGTTCTACAATGAAGTTATATCGAGTTGTTTCCACAGAATGCACGAGCAAGGATCGCTTCATGTTTATCCATCCTCATACATCGTTGACCTTCGAGCAGTGCCAAAAGGCGCGAGTGTCGCGAGACAGCCGTTTTGATGGTCGATTTTACGTCGCGGTAAAAACCACAGGGATTTTCTGCCGACCGATTTGTCCGGCGAACCTACCCAAAGAAGAAAATGTAGAGTACTTCACCGATAAAGCCCAAGCACTTAAAGCGGGTTATCGTCCTTGTTTGCGTTGTCGCCCAGACAGCGCGCCGGGATCGTGGGCATGGAAAGGCGTAGAAACAACATTTCAACGCGCGATTTCGTTGATTGATCGAGGAGAGCTGCATCACCACTCGGTGTCTGAACTGGCAGAGCGCGTTGGGATTTCTGATCGTTACTTGCGCATGTTGTTCGAGCAGTATCTCGGCATGTCACCAAAACAGTACGCGCAATATCAGCAGTTAATGTTCGCCAAGCAGTTGCTGCATTCCAGTTCGATGTCGGTTACGGAAGTCGGCTTCGCCGCCGGTTTTAACAGCACGCGTCGTTTCAACGATGCGTTCCAAAAGTTTCTGAAGCTCACGCCTTCTCAAGTTCGTCGAAGAGAATTTGATGGCGTGAGCACGAATCGAATTGCGTTGTCTTATCGTGGCGAGTTGAATTGGCAACACATGCTGGATTTTTACCGATTAAGAGCCATTGAGGGCGTGGAGCGGGTGAGCGGCGAGAGTTACCAACGCAACGTTTGTTTGGATAACAGCAAAGCGTGGTTTAAGGCGATCAAAGGTGAAGGAAACCTTGAGCTTGAATTCGAAATTGAAGAAGTTGCGAAGCTGCAAAACTTAGTGTCTGGAGTGCGTCGTATGTTCGATCTCGACACCGATATCTGTACTGTCGAGCAGCATTTGGATTATGTGGCGCCGGGGCTTGTTTCGAACCGAGGCATTCGGATTCCTGGAGTGTGGAATCCTTGGGAAGCCGGGGTTAGAGCCATTCTTGGTCAACAAGTGTCGGTCAAGGCCGCGATAGGCCAGCTTAACTTATTGGTAAAAACGCTCTGTGGTGATGCTGACAAGCGCTTTTTCCCGACGCCAGATGCGATTGCGAATGCCGACGTGAGTTTTTTGCGGATGCCGCAAAGTCGTAAAGAGACGTTGGTGCGTTTCGCTCAGTTTATGCAAAGCAACGCGGAGACGGATCCGCAACAATGGTTAGCGTTGAAAGGCATTGGACCTTGGACGGTCAGTTATGCTCAACTGCGTGGGCAATCCCAACCCGATTGCTTTTTAGATAAAGACTTAGTGGTGAAAAAAGCGATGCAGCGCTACCCATCACTCAATACGCACACCGCAGCCCCTTGGGGAAGCTACGCGACGTTTCACTTATGGAATCAATCATGAACACAGTTTATACCGAGATGCCGAGCCCACTAGGTGCGGTCACTATCCAATCTAACGCTGAGGGCTTACTTGGCATTTGGTTTGAGACTTGTACGACCAAGCCAAGTGAATTGGGGCGAAGAGATGATCAGCATCCGATTTTGCGCCAAGCCGTCACCCAGTTGGACGAATACTTTTCGGGTCTGCGCAACGAATTTGATTTGCCTTTGGCAGCGACAGGTACCGATTTTCAAAATCAAGTGTGGCATGCGTTAACGACCATTCCATACGGCGAGACGTGGAGCTATCAAGATCTCGCCAACGCGATTGGCAACCCGAAAGCCGTGCGTGCGGTTGGGTTAGCAAATGGCAAGAACCCTATTTCCATTGTGGTGCCTTGTCATCGCGTTATTGGTAAAAGTGGCAAACTGACTGGGTATGCTGGTGGGGTAGAACGCAAACAACGTTTGCTCGCATTAGAGCAAGGTACACCACTTTAAGTGAGGCGATTCTCATATTGTTGTTTGGCGTGCAACGCACGGTTGAGAATTGTGTAGAGTGGTTTGTTTACGAACAAGATAACAAGGATAACAAGGGCATGTCTTTCAAAATGGATTTTGATGCATTCATGAGTGAGTGTTGGCAGCTGCACGAGGAAAAGCCAGAACAGGTCTATGCTCAGTTAGAAACGGCGCTGAATGAGGTGGAAGCGCTCAGCCAAGTTGAGCGAATATTTGCACTAATGCTGCACACCGCAATTGGTCACCTTGAGCATCCCGAACTGTTTCTTGCCTGTTTAGACAGCTTAGATGATCGCGCCATTACCGAGAGTTTGGCGTTTAAACGTAGCATCGCCGTTGCACGCTTTTTTGTCGATGGCACTGAGGATGTAGCATTGCTGGAGGAGCAAGATCAGCGTCGCGTGTTCTCTCTTATTGCGAACGAACTTTCTGCTCTTACTCAGCTTGAACCAGCGAGTCAATGGTTGGCGAAAGCCGCATTAGGAATGACACCACACGATGCAGAAGAGGTGCTAGCGCGTTCGATCGCAATCACCGCAAACAACTTGGCTTGTCAGTATGAAGAGCTCTCAGAGCGTACTGACGAGCAGAAAGCGAGGATGTTAGAGTCTGCAAGGCTAGCACTGGATTATTGGAAAATAGCGGGCGGTTGGATGCAGGAAGAGCGCGCAGAATATCGTTTGGCGATGAGCTTGCTGAAAGCCGATGCACCTAAAGAAGCCAAAGTGCATGCTGAACGATGTGAAGCCATTTGTCTGCAAAACGGCGGCGATGCGTTTGAGCTGTTTTATGCGCATGACTTATTGATGCAAGTGCATTTTCAACTTAGCCAGCAATGCAAAAAACAATTGGATGCGCAGGTGCAGCAATACTGCACAACCAGCGAACTGGCGTAGGTTTACCGCCACAGCAAAAAGCCCCGAGCTAATGGCTAGGGGTTTTTTGGCTGTCTAAACACTTTCGTATTTCTAGGTGTTGATTATGCCGTTTGCGGTTTTGGCTGGTATCGTCCAGGTTTGTGGTTCATCGCCAAAATCAAGTTGGTCGCAATGGCACCAAGAACGGAGAGAGCGATAAGGTGCACATCCACAATAAACAGCGACATCACCACGATGGCACAATCGAGCGCCATCTGAATTTTGCCCGCTCGAATCCCAAAGCGTTCCTGAAGGTACAAGGCCAAAATGTTAAAGCCGCCCAAACTCATCTTGTGACGAAATATCACCAGCATACCAATACCGATCAATCCACCGCCCAACAACGCTGCGTAAAAAGGTTCGATTCGGGAAATTTCGATCACGTGGTGCAGATGGTCGACCGCGAAGGAGACAATAGAAACGGCAATAAAGGTATTAACCGTAAACCTCCAGCCCATGCGCATCACAGACAGAATATAAAAAGGGAGGTTAAGGGCGAAAAATATTTGACCAAAACTGAAGTCACTGACTTTGGTCAGAAAGATAGCCAAGCCAGCGGTGCCGCCAGTTAGTAATCCTACTTTGCTGAAAAATATCACCCCAAGTGACACCAACGCACTCCCGAGCGTCAGAGCCAAGAGGTTTTCTCTGAGGCTATGATCTTTATCCATAAAACAATTTCCTTGGTTTAAAAACCGCAGCGGAGACAATCTGTCTATCGAACGCGGTAAAAAGTCGCCAAAATAGCGACTAATAAATCGGCCGATAAAATGTCGCGAAAAGTGACCAATGTCGAGTTTTTGGACAAGATTATGATGATGTTAAGCTGTTTAACATAATGTACACATGAATAAAAACAACAAGGAAAAGCGATGATTAAGCAAGTTGGCAACACTCAAATTAACCCCCTGCATCGACTGACCTGTCACTGCGGAAAAGTCGAACTGGAACTTACGTTACCCAACGGAATTGAAAAGCCGAGACGCTGTGATTGCTCTATGTGTCGTCGTCGAGGTGCGATTGTGGCTTCAGTCCCTTTGAGTGGTATTCGTATCGTTCAAGGTGACGATGTTTTAAAGCGCTACCAATTTAATACGCATACCGCGAAGCATTTTTTCTATAGTGAATGTGGCATTTACACACACCATCAACGCCGATCAGATCCAAGTGAGTACGGTTACAACGTGGGATGTTTAGAGGGCGTTAACCCGTACGAATTGGGTGATATTGAAGTGATGGATGGCGTGAACCATCCATCGGATCGTTAGACTAAGTAGCTAGGCGTGTCATTGGGGGTCATTGGGATTAGGTAAACAAGCCGCCGTTCATCCACAAATGAGCGGCAATACTGGCGGCGTAGCCCAGAGCGATCACGGGCGTCCATTTTAAGTGGCCAAAGAAAGTGTATTGGCCACGCGCTGCGCCCATCAAAGCCACACCCGCGGCAGAACCAATCGACAACAAACTACCCCCTACGCCCGCGGTGAGCGTAACAAGCAACCAGTTACCAGTGGACATACTTGGGTCCATCGTTAGTACCGCAAACATGACCGGAATGTTATCGACAATGGCAGAAAGCACACCGACCATCACGTTCGCCCAAACCGGATTCCATTGGGTGTACATGACGTTTGAAACCAATTCGAGATAACCGAGCAAGCTCAAGCCGCCTACACACATCACGACGCCATAGAAGAACAGCAAGGTATCCCATTCGGCGCGAGAAACACGATGGAATACGTCAAACGGTACGACAGAGCCTAAACGTTTCAGCGCATGATCGTCCCCATTCGCAATCGCCATGGCCGCTTTTTTCGCGAGCGAATGTTTGAGGGTTTTTCTTAAGAAGTACCCGAAGAATTGTAGGTACGCCAAGCCCATCATCATGCCAACCACGGGTGGGAAGTGAAGAACAGCATGGAAGGAGACAGCCGTAGCGATCGTGAGGACAAACAGCAGCACAATGCGCTTTGCGCCACGTTTTAATTCGACATGCTCGTGGATGGTATTGGGCTTGGTGTTCGGTACAAAAAGGGACATTAAAAACGCTGGCACGACATAGTTTATTAAAGAAGGGACAAACAACGGCATAAATTCAGAGAACCGCACATGCCCAGCTTGCCAAACCATCAAGGTTGTAATGTCACCAAATGGGCTGAATGCCCCGCCCGCGTTGGCGGCGATAACGATGTTGATGCAAGCAAGATTGACGAACCTTGGATTGTCGCCAGACACTTTCATTACCACCGCGCACATCAAAAGGGCCGTAGTTAAGTTATCTGCGATTGGAGAGATGACAAACGCCAGAAAGCCCGTCAGCCAAAACAGCTTTTTGAACCCGAACCCTTTCCCTACCATCCACGCTTGTAGAGCATCAAAGAGTTTGCGCTCTTCCATCGCGTTTATGTAGGTCATCGCGACGAGCAAAAACAGCAACAGCTCGGCGTACTCAAGTAGGTTATGTTCCAACGCCGCTTTTGCCACGTCTTGCTGGTGGTGCTGGGCGAAGGTGTAACCAATCAAAATCCAAATCAGACCTGCCGCGAGAAGTACAGGTTTGGATTTTCTCATCTTCAAATACTCTTCGAGCATGACCAGAATATAAGCGATCGAGAAAAGAATGAGAGCGATATAGCCCACGGCGGAGTTCACCAGATTAAGATCACTGGATGCCGCTGCAAAGCTTGAACTTGAGAACAACAAACAGCAGAAAGCCACAATAGGATAGATTGGCATAGACATTTCTCCCTTGTCTTGTTGGAGAAATATTAGCCATAAATTAAGGGGTTAGTTGTGAGAGAGCTCGAATTAACAGTAGGAGTTAAGATTTGGGTAGCTTGCGCCACTATTTTCTGAGTGACGCAATGCTCGCCGCGCCAAATAAGATCGCAACAGCGTATAAACCATAAGTTAGCCAATGGCTAATTTCTAGAAAAGGAATGAGTCCCTGACCTGCCCACATACAGCCTCCGTTTAATGAGCAATGTTGTAATAGTCGAGTCAATCTAAAGCAAATGAACAATGTTTTTTGTGAGTGACGGCAAATTCTGAAGGATTAGAAAGTCAAATTTTGGTGAGTGAGAGAGAACTCTCACTTTAAAAATCAATACGCTAACACTTTAGTGTTAGCGTATTGCTGAATCCATTTAGCGGAGTAGGGCTTTTTTCAGTGGAGATGCTTCAATTGCCCTTACCAACAACAAGGTCACGACGAGAGTGGCAGGAAACAAGAAGGCATCTTTAGCTAAGTCTTGTAATCCTAAAAAGCCCGCTATGTTCATCATGGCAATAATGACCAACAGATGGCTCACGTAAACGCCTAAAACACTTGGGGCCCACTTGAATACCCATGGCATGTTGCCAAAATTAGGATGAACTAACAGCCACATGAACACGCCGAGCGACCAAATGACGGTGCCAAACAAGAAGTCGTTAGAGTTGAAGGCCACATCGTACTGCATCAACCAGTAGGCTTCACCAAAGTGCAGAGCCATACCGAGGAGAATCAGGCGAATGGTGTTGTTGCGTGACCAAAGCCACTGTTTTTCTCGAATCAAGTAGCCAAATACCACAAGCAAGGTACTGAAAAATGGCCCATTACGAGTGAAAAACGGAGCAGGTAAATCGGTGAGAGGTGCATAGCTGCCTGCCAAAACACCATAGACGTAAAGCAGCACTGCTGTTGGAAGAAGTAACTGTGTCATGCCAATTCGAACTAAGAAGGCGATGATAGCGACCGCAATCACCAATGCGGGAATAAACCACAGGTGGACAAGTCCGCCTTCTAGTAATGAATTCAGTGGTGCAGACGCTAAGTATCCCCAGTAGCCTTGTCGTTCGGCAAGGTATCCTGCTTCTGCTACGACTTGCCATTGGAACGGCATGAGTAAGCTGATCACGCTCCAAACCAACCAAATTTTCATTAGAGGTTTCGCATAGTTGGCTAAAGTTTCGAGTGGATTGCTGCTCAGCTTAGGTTGTATAAGGTAACCAGAAATAAGGAAAAAAAGCGGAACCGCAAAACGAGCGAGCTGATTAAGAAGATAACCAACCCAAGGTACGCCATCCCACTGCCAATAAGTGAGGGCCATTTGGCAATGCAGACCGACAATTGCCACCATGGCAATGATGCGTGCAAATTCTAAACTGGCTATTTTTCGGTTTGTCGCCATACGTTACTTACCTAAATGAATAAAAAACTTCAGCGAAAGTAACAATTCGCGACGCACTTCATGCATGAAAAAATCAACACATTGCAGCTTGAACCTTAGCAATGTCTGAATTTAAGACTCACTTCAAACTTCTTGATTCCGCATCTATTAACCCACTCAATAGGTCGATCTTAGCAAGAAAATAATATGGATAGATGGTTAGACCAGTTAACTCTTCATTGCAAAAAAGAACGACCGTGCTAAAACTACAGTTATGAAAAAAGGAAAAGTAACGAAAGAGTTCATTCTGCAGCGCGCATTTGAAATTGCCAGTGAAGACGGCTTAGAAAGCCTCACCATTGGCGAACTAGCGAAGCAGTGTGGCATGTCCAAAAGTGGTTTGTTTGCTCACTTTAATTCCAAGTTGAATTTGCAGCTTTCCGTGCTTGAGTACGCAAACCAAGTGTTTGCTGAAAGAGTGATTGAACCTGCACGCGGGCTTGGTGATAGCAATATTGAGCGGAAAATCCGAGGGTTGTTGGATTCTTGGATGACGTGGAACCATTCATTTCAAGGCAGTTGTATGTTCCTTGATGCGTGGAATGATGCCGCAGACAAAAGTTGTCCGTTACAAGCGGCATTACGTAAAGCGATTGATACTTGGTTAAGTTATCTAGAAATTCAAATTGCGAAAGGCAAAGAAAACCAAGAGTTTATAAGCGACTTAGATACTCGTCAGGCGACGTTCGATTTATACGGGCAGTACCTGAGCGCGCATGTTTTCTATTCGATCAAAGGTGAGGAAGAGAGCTTACGCCTATTTTGGCAAGGCATCGACAACTTGCTTGCTCGATGGAGAGGTTAACACCGTCTACGGGTAACGAAGATACATTTTAAAGAGCGACAGAGTTCGCTCTTTCTTATCAGCATAAAAAGCACGACCGTTCTATTTTTGTAAGTGTGCTGATAACTAAGGAAAAGATCATGAGTGAGAAAATCTATTTTAATACCTCGCAGCGTTTTAGTGTGAAGCGCAGTCTCGTCAACATCAGTACCCGCTTGCACCACACATTAGCCCCATCGCATGCGAAGAAAACAGCGCGAAAACTTCTGCTTACTCCAGCGCGTACGCAACCAAAAAATGCGGAGCCACAAGGATTAGTTAAAGCAGAAATCCAAGGGCACACTGGGGCTATCAAAACGTATTCGTTGGGTCAGGGGCCTGTGTGGGTTCTGACTCATGGTTGGTCGGGCACGGCGAGCCAGTTTTATCCGTTGATGGAGCATATCGCGGCTTGTGGATTTACAGCGTTGGCTTACGATCATCCAGCACATGGTGAAAGTGATGGTCAATATGGCCATATTCCGGGCTTTGTGCGTGGTTTGGAAGAGGTTCTCGACTCGGTAGAAGAAGGCGTCGTCGGATTGGTTGGACATAGTATGGGAACGGCGTCTGCACTTGAGTGCCGTCATCATAAATTGGAAAACAAGCCACTGCTATTGATTGCGCCAGTGTTGAATTACGTAGAGAACTTGTTTGGCAGCATTGCGCGTTCTGGCTATTCAATGAAACTGTTCAAAGCGGTGGTATCGGAAGTGGAAGATCAGTATGGCTACCCATTGCAATCGATCGACCCTCTGAAGCGACTCTCGGAGCGAGCGGCACCCACGATCATCGTGCATGATGAGCAAGATAAATTCACTAAACACAGCATTTCCGCTCAAGCCGCTGACGAGATTGAAAATGTTGAGTTGGTGACAACACAAGGTCAAGGCCATGGGCGAGTCATGAAGTGTGAGCAAGTATTTAGCAGCTTCGACCGCTTGATTGAGCGCGTGTAGTTATTGGCTTAGTGATGTTTAATCACAATGAAAAAAGAAAGGACAGCCGGGGGCTGTCCTTTTTCGTTTTTAGCTTCTGTGAGTGCAAGGTTTACACTCAGAATGTTAGGCTTAGTTACAGTTAGCTACGCCAACTTCTTTCCATACACCCCATTCGCCAGACTTGCTTGGATCGTCACCCTGAGTCCACCATTTCGCTTCCCACGTTTTACCTGCGTGAGTCACTTGGTTGCCACCTGTGTACACTGCGCTCGCATCCCATGCGTTGTCACAAGTACCTGGGTTTGGATCGGTTGTGTGCTGTGCAACAACCACTATCGCGCTTGCCGATGAAGACGCTTTACCGTCGCTCACACTTACAGTGAAACTTAGGCTTGTGTCTTGCGGGTATTCCGCAGCAGTGAACGTCACTTTAGAGCCGTTTACCGTTGCGTTCAGACCTTGAGGCAGAGTCCAGTTGAAAGTAAGAGTATCGTTGTCTGCATCGCTAGACGCAGATGCATCTACAACCACAACGTCACCAGCGTTTGCTGTTGCTGGAGCAACAACTTGCGCTACTGGCGCGTTGTTCACTGGGTCAACCACACCTGCTGGCTTCACAGTTACTACAACAAGGTCAGATGCCGTTGCACCTTCGTTGTCAGTCACTGTCAGCTTGAAAGTTAATTGCTCTTCAGCAGTAACTTCTGCGGCATCAAAGCTTGCTTTCGCTGTGTTTGCGCCTGCTAGTACCACTGCTGTACCAGATACTTGTTCCCATGCGTAACTCGCGATAGTGCCGTCAGAGTCTTTCGATAGGCTACCATCTAGAACCACACTTGCAGGGCCAGTTACCGATTGATCTGCGCCAGCTGCGGCTGTTGGTTTACGGTTTGGTTGAGGAACTACACCGCCAGCCATACCTTCGTGCATTGCGTTGAGAATGTCGCCGTTATCCGCGTCGATTTCCCAAGAGAATAGACCCGCAAGACCTAGAGATTTCGCGTAGCTACCTTTTGCTAGCACTGAGCGATGGTCATCAAATGTGATCAACTCACCCGTTGTACGGTTCCATACCCATGGGGCTTCTGCTTGCGCATCGTAGCCGTACTCGAAGCCGTTAATGCCAGTATTGTTTGCACCTAGCATGAATGACTTAATGCCTTTGTAGTCGATTACGCCATCTTCCCAAACACCTTGTGCAGTGCTGCCTTTCAGTTTACCTGTCGCAGTACCTGTCATTGGGTCGTTTGGATCTGTTAGTGTATCTGGTGTTACGCCTTCCCAGCCACGGCCGTACATTGCAGTACCAAGGACTAGCTTGTTCGCAGGAACGCCTTGAGCAAGAAGAAGTTGGATACCGTTATCTGCTGTATACGCAGGGCCTTTGTAAGCTTCGCCGTTTTCATCTACGCCGCTGCCATCACATTGGCCAGGGCGCATGAACGAACCACAGTAAAGTGCAGTTTGGTGACCAGGAACGTTGTTCCAGCCGCCGTAGAAGTCGTAAGTCATCGCGAAGATGTAGTCCATGTATTGAACGGCATCTGCGTAGTTTACGTCTTCAATCTTGTCATAGCCGACACCGATTGCTGAAGTTAGCTCGTAAGTACGGCCAGTTTCTGCTTCTAGCTCATCTAGCATTGCGCGCAGTTCACGCATCAATGCAACGTAAGCTGGACCATCGTTTACTGGGTCGCCTTTATCTGCTGCAGCACCGCCGCCACCAGGGAATTCCCAGTCAATATCTACACCATCGTAGAATTTCCAAGTTTTCAGGAATTTCTTAACCGATGCCACGAATGTGTCGCGGTTCGCTTTATTAACGAAATCGTAGAATGGGTCAGACAGTGTCCAGCCACCGATAGATGGGATGATTTTTAGATCAGGGTTACGTTGTTTCAATGCCATTAGCATTGCGTAGTTACCCTTGATAGGCGTGCTGTACTCGTGGCCAGCTTGCGGGAAGCTCTTCTGGTAAGCGGCCCATGGGTCATGGATTACCACTTCGTAATCAGGCACACCGCGACATGCAGTTTGAAGAGCGTTAAAGCTGTTACCACCAACAGACTTAACAGATTCGTTTGGACCACAGATTGGAATAAAGCCGTAAAGGATGTGAGTTAAGTTGTCGGCTGGCATATTGTCTACGGTGTAGTTACGACCATAGATGCCCCATTCAACAAAGTACGTACCCATCACGACGCTAGGGTCGGTGTTGTATGTTTTGTTGTTTGGATCAACGTTCATCGTTAGTGGCTTCAAGTGAGAGCCATCTGTATCCGCGATGGTGATTTCTGCAGGAGCACTTTTCGAACAGCCTGTAGCATCACACGCTTCAATTTCCATTTGGTACAAGCCGCCTTGGCCGTAATCAAATGTTGCTGTGGTTTGGCCGCCAGTGATAGCGCCTGTTGCGACTTTTACGCCATCAAAATAGATGTTGTAAGTGTCGCCAGGTGTACCGCTCCACTGGTTGAATTTAACGGTGATTTTAGCTTGGTCATGGTATTTCACCATGTCGTAGTAGCCAGATGTGGTTTCCATAGCCAGTTCAATTTTAGAAAATTGAAGGTTATTAGAACCGTACATATCGACACTTGGTGCGGTCGGAGCTGCGACTGCAGCACCTGATAGCGCTAAAGCAACCCCAGCTGCACATAGGTTAAATCGAATCATAACTTCTCTCTCAATCCTTGGATTCATGTTCTTTCGTGAACATAAGCTGCTCTTGCACCAGATAAGATGATCAGATTTACACCACGTGCAAAAGCATCACACTCAGCATTTCAGAGAGTTTTTTTTCGTCAAAAAAAATTAAAACGGTTTTCGAGTCACATGAGAGAACTTAAATAAAACCCACACTCTGTTACACGGAAAATGTAAGACTGAGTCAATAATTTATAAATATTTGGCAGGAATTAAATTAATTGTTTACTCAATTTTGGCGGGTATAAATGCGACGAATATCTTATTTGATTGTTTATTAAGGTTTTATTTCATCGCGTAGAAGTGCCTTAGGACGGTAAAATAGAGGTAAAAAACGTGCTAGTCGCGACTGAAATGTTCACTCAGTGCGGCTCGTCGTTTTGATGCTGCGCCCACTTCTGAACCTTGAACAGTATGCTCAAATCCCTTTCGAATGAATCGCTGATCTGGGATTCGAGGTTCAATTCGGCGTATTTGTGGTGACAGGTGAGAGCCAGAAAGTTGATACGCGGTTTCACCTAATCCGGTATTTAAGGTGATGACTTTGCCATCAAACGCAAACTCCGTGGTGATCAAACGATGATTTCGATACACCCCATCGGAGGTAAAAATAAGGCGTTCGGTTTGATAAGGGGGAGCACCAATTTCGATCCACTCACCATAGACGTGTTCGGGGTCGATGTAATCTTGGTAGGAGACGTGGAGCTGATAAGCGAAAAAAGCCACCAAACTGCAGACAAAAATAACGAACGCACTTTTGACCATCTTAAGCTGGTGTCGAGCCCAAAATGAAAGTTGCGGTTCTTTATCTTGTTTCCTTTTCCTGCGAGCGGGTATGGCCATGAGTACTCTTATCGTCCTTTTTTAATATGGTGGAAACCTTCCGCACTAAAAACAAACAATCTCGCCGTTGCGACCCAGAAACTATGATCTAATGTCCACTTTTACAATCGGATACACTATTACTGATTGATTTGTCGTTAATGATTGACTCCTTAGTGATTAAGAATGGGCTGCAAATTTCGAATTATTCTTTCCTGTTGTATTAGCCAAATTCTGCGCTGATTAACTGAGTTCTCAATTCGGTAGAATCTCTGTGCTTTAAAGGCTTGAGTCGCAGAAAAAAACAGGGTAAAAAAGAGCGGACTTTTGATAAGGAAACCAATAATGAGTATTAAGGAAAATAGCTATTTTGCAGGCGGTGTAAAGTCACTAGGTTTTAACCAGCACGGACAGGATGTTAGTGTCGGTGTGATGCTTCCGGGCGAGTACACATTTGGTACGCAGGCTCCTGAGCGCATGACAGTCGTTAAAGGTGCTCTCGTGGTGAAACGCGTAGGTGAAGCCGATTGGACAACCTACAGCAGCGGTGAGTCGTTTGATGTTGAAGGTAACTCATCATTTGAGCTGCAAGTGAAAGACGCAACGGCTTACTTGTGCGAATACCTATAATCGGTACAAATGCTGAATTGCTTTAAGCCACCTTCGGGTGGCTTTTTTAGTTGCGTAATTTCCTTGAACTGGCGCACGAGATATCGCTTAGAATTCGGTATCTTGGCGCTATTTATGCGCAACTGTGTATATACTTAGTATAAGTACACCCATCAACCAAGGAGGAAGTGATGGCAGTACAACGTAAGCATTCTGATCTCCCTCCTCGCTACGAAGCGAGCGATTTAACGAATGAACAGCGACACCGCTTTACTGAAGTAGCGAACGCGGCGCACAAAAGACGCAAGTTTTACAAACAGGCGATAGAAAAAAGCTTGGTCGGAAAAATGAAGGAGCGAGCTTTTAAGCCAGTGATTGCACCACAACAAGGAAAACCAAGCCGGGCGCGTCAAGCCTTCTGGTTGATCGTGTTTTTAGCGCTTGGGTTGTGGGCGATGCACTTTTTTGCATAATCGGGCGACTCACAGAGGCTTAGCACGCCTCTGTCATCTCAAGCATTGATTCTTGTTGTTTGCGCAGCTCACCAGCATGAGAACAATGTTCGTAAAACGCGTACTGATTTTTACCCGTGTGTTTCGCGGCATACATCGCTTTGTCTGCGCAGCGGGTAAGCTCTGATAAATCGTTGGCGTCTTGTTTATAGATTGCGGCTCCTACGCTCATCGTCAGCTCATTATAGGTATCGTAGTTTTGATATCCCTTTGGGAACAAATTAACGATGCGATCCAAAATGCCATCTAGGTCTTGTTTACTGCGCACATCGTAAAGCATTAACACGAACTCATCGCCTGCAAAGCGCGCAATGGAGTAGTCATGTTTATCGGTTTTTCGGTCGCTGTTACGAATGCTTTTCTTCAATCGAGTTGCAAATGCTTTCAACACTTGGTCGCCAACATCGTGGCCATAGGTGTCGTTGATGTACTTAAAATTGTCGATATCGAGAAAAACCAACGCAGTGACACTGCGTTCGTCTGAGTGGTCAATGTCGTGCAGTTTTGCTCTGGCCCACGTTTCAAAGCTCCAACGATTCGCTAAGCCCGTCAGTTGGTCTAGGTAGGCCAACTCCTCAATCCCTTCTCGGTAAAGGGTTTGAATGTAGCTGACGACTTTTGCGTAGTAGTAGGAGAAGGTATGGCAGACAAAACTGATGGCTATCAAGGTGAACATGAATCGGCGTTCGATCATATCGCCAGTGGCAGGTAAGCCGTCTAAAAACGTAATGCCAAAGAAAACCAAAATCATGTAGGTAGCGCTAAAGAGTAAACCGACTTTGAACTCGTTAATCAAAATGATGGTTGCGACGATGGGGTAGAGCCACAATAATTTTCCGGAGGGCGCATCATTAAAAAGAAGCAGTAATAACCCCTCAAACATGATGACGGCGCTGAGCAGTAAATCGGCATATTTGTGATGCCTTTGAACTTTAATGAGATAGCAGATCCCTAAGCAGGCGATGGCACTGAAGGCATGCAAAACGCTTAATCCCCAATGATTTTCGAGCGATTGGACGATAGCGCCGTACACCAATAGTGTGGCGGCAATGCTAGAACACAGAAAAACGATTTTCTTTTTTCTCGTCGAGCGGATATCCGCCATTTCTTCTAGGCGAGCCCCGGCCAATGTCGACATCTTCTATCCCTACTTAAATTGATATGTACGTCTATTCTAGGCGGTATTTTAGCGATAAATAGAATAACAAAATCGCCAAATGTGAACTTAGTCATGTTGCGAGGTGATTGAATCTTGTAAGGAATTTTCTGGGTGTGACGACGCCAAGGGTTTTGTTTATTACGATATCTATCGATATGTTGCCTGCAATATGGTGATGACGGTTACAAAGTTACCTTGATGTGTGCACGTTGATAAATACAGATAATGCATAAAAACGGCTGTTGGCGAGTCGATTCTCAATTCGCTGAATGGCGTCATTTAACGGCGTTAAGCCACTTATCAACCGCGTACCTATTGAGCTCATTGTTCGTCAGTCGATGATCTCTAAGCGCCGTCAATGAGTCGCGTGGGCTTGAAAAATCATTAGAAATATTTTCCTCAAATGACAGGAATTATTGTTGTCGTTGTGACCAATCTCCGACTAAAATCCGCGCTGAATCTCAGTTTCATCTCAAACGAATCCCGAATTACTTTTTATAGACTGCCTCACAGTTCTCTGCGAGGCAGTTTTAGTTGTTGGAAAGGTTAAAAACATGCCTAAAAGCCAAAACATCAACCAACGAATGTCCATCGTGGCATTAGCTTGGCCGATTCTTGTCGAAATTTTGCTACGGACGGCTTTAGGAACCAGTGACGTGTTCATGCTGAGTGGCTACTCGGACAAAGCCGTATCCGCTGTTGGTGTGATCACGCAGATTACTTTTTTCTTAATCATCGTTTCGACGTTTGTCAGCAGCGGAACGGGGATTTTGATTGCCCAATACAATGGCGCAGGGCGCGAGCAAGAGTCTGTGAATGTCGGCGTAGCAAGTATTGCGCTGTCTGTGATCATCGGTGTGCTATTGAGTGTGATTGCCGTGCTTGGCGCGATATTCCTGCTCCCGTATTACGGTTTGGAGGCACAAGTCGAGCAATACGCACGTGAATATTTGCTGATCAGCGGAGCGATGACGTTCAACGTCACCATAGGCATAGTCTTTACGACCATTCTGCGTAGCCATGGCTATTCACGCTCTCCAATGGTGGTAAACTTGATCTCGGGTGTGTTCAACATCATTGGTAACTATATTGCGCTTTACCAGCCATTCGGTTTACCTGTGTATGGTGTGCAAGGTGTAGCAATAGCAACCGTCGTCAGCCAAGTCATCGGTACGTTAATGTTATGGTTTATTCTCGCTCGCAGCAGCATTGAACTGCCGATGTCGACCATGAAACAAGTGCCCGCAAAGATTTACAAAAAGATCTTAAAAATCGGCGGCATGAACGCGGGTGAAGTGCTGTCTTACAACGTGGCGCAAATCTGCATTGTGTACTTTGTGGTGCAAATGGGGACGGCATCGTTGGCAGCTTTCACTTATGCACAAAACATTGCCCGTTTCTCGTTTGCTTTCGCGTTGGCAATTGGTCAGGCAGCGCAAATTCAGACTGGTTACTACATCGGTAAAGGTTGGGTGAGCAGCATTTTAAAACGTGTACAAATCTACTTCTTAGTGGGATTTGTGGCATCAACGGCGGCAACCACACTGATTTACCTGTTTAGAGAAGAGATTCTGCGCGTATTTACCGATCAACCAGAGATACTCGCATTGGCAGGTTCGTTAGTCATGGGCTCAATTTTGCTCGAGGCCGGACGTGTGTTTAACCTGATTTTTATCGCGGGGCTCAAAGGCGCGGGTGACATCAAGTTCCCAGTGCAAATGGGGATTTTGAGTATGTGGGGACTAGGCGTGCTTTTCTCTTATATCTTTGGCATCCACTTGGGTTATGGCGTTTTAGGGGCTTGGATGGCAATCGCTCTCGATGAATGGGTGCGTGGTATCATCATGGCAAGGCGTTGGCGTTCTCAGGTGTGGACCAAGTTTAAGGTGAGCTAACGGTTTTTGGTATCGCGCATCACGCTTATTCTGTTGTTAGAAACCCAAAAAGGCACTGTTAGTCAGTGCCTTTTTGTTATTTAAAATCTGGAAGACGTTAGAATTCGCACTCAGCTTTGAACACCATGCGCTCTTTGCTGTATGGATGATCCAGCTCTAGCATCTCAGCATGCAGGTGTAAGCGATTCGCTTTTTCGCCGTATAAACCATCACCAACCATCGGCATGTTTAACCCCATGTGATGGGCACTGTGTACACGTAGTTGGTGAGTTCGCCCGGTTTTCGGATACATGTATACCTTGCTGCGTCCATCTTTGACGTCAATCAGTTGCCAGTAGGTTTCTGCATGTTTCCCGTGTTCAAAACACACCAGTTGACGTGGGCGGTCGTCGGGGTCACCACGCATTGGCAGTGAGATTTCCCCTTCAGGCTCGTTTAATACGCCTTCGAGCAGTGCCATATAACGTTTTTGTACGTCGCGAGCCATAAACTGTTTTTGCAGACTTTTGTTCGCGCGTTTGGTTAAGGCAAACACCAAAATGCCAGAGGTCGCCATGTCGAGGCGATGAATCACAAACGGCCCTTCCACATCAGGGTACATCGCTTGTAGGCGCGTATAAGCAGAGTCCTTGATAGTTTTACCAGGCACTGAAAGTAAGCCCGAGGGCTTGTTGACGACGACCATAGCGTCGTCTTGGTAGATTATCTCCAGCTCTTTGTCTTCTGCCCAATTCTCCGCTAATGGGTTGGGTTCGACGTCCAGCCCTTGCATCATATGGCCTAAAATCGGCTGACATTTGCTGTTGCACGATGGGTAGAATTTTTTGTGTTGGCGAACTTCAGACTTTGGCGACACACCCCACCAAAATTCTGCCAACGCCAGCGGTTTGAATCCGTGTTTAAACGCGTATTGGAGCAGTTTTGGCGCAGCACATTCCCCTGCACCTGCTGGTGGTACTGGGTTTGTGGTGTCCGAAAAAATGTCCACCAAGTCGCGTGCTTCGCCATGGTTGTTTAGGAAGCGGTATTGTTTATGCAGTTTGTGCTGTAAAGCGTTGGAGAGTGTCTTGCGCTGCTCTTTCAGGTGAGCAAGTTGCTGCTCTAACTCGGCCAATCGCGCTTCTTTGATTGCAAGCTTTTCATCCCACGCTTGCTTTAAGTATTTGAGAACGTTTTTCTCGGCGACACTTTGCTTACCCAACTCATCCAACAAGATTTTGAGATCATCGGCATTGAGTGTTTGCTCGCCCTGTTGACGCTGTCGTTTGCGAGCGGCGCGGCCGTCAATCATTACTTGGCGCTGTGTTTGCTCTTCTTGTTGATAAGCGGCTCGGTCGGCTTGTATTTGCGCTTTAAGATCTGCCAATTCCGGATTCGCGGCACAGGTTTTGTACTCCGCATTGGCGGCGTTGATGGCATCCGTTTCTGCGCGGAAGAAGCCTTCATCGGTCAGCATGTCGTACACAGGAGGGACAAACCCTGGAATCAAGTTTTGGTCAGCAATTTTGCCAGAAAATGCACTTAAAAAGCCGAGCTCGCCTTGAGGGCTTTTTACCAGCAATACGCCAAACATTTTGCCTCGCCCCGTTTCTTCATTAACCAAACCAAAATCGTGTTCGAAGTCGGTTTGCGCTAATAAATGCTGTTGCAATTGCTTTGCGGCTATAACGCAAAGAGGATGCGGCGTGTAGTAGAACGGAAACGTAAACTGCGTTGGTAATTCATAGCCAGAAGTATCAGCAGTAAAACGAGTAAAACAATGTTCAGGCGAGTGCATGGTGGGTATCCGCGCGAGTAAAAAATCGAGCGAGGATTGTACCTGTTTGAGTCAGGATTGCCATGTCGGTGTTGGCACTCGCTCTTGGATTAAGAACAAGAGCGAGTGGGGAAGAGCTTATTGCAGTTTTTGTAATGCAAGCTTCCACTGTGCCGGTTTGTCGTAGTAGGCTGAGTGCGGCAAGGTCAAGTACTCGCCATTTACTTCTACAATCAGGGTTGGATAACCACCAACGTGTAACTGGCGCATCAACTGTCGGCTGGAGTGAATTCTCTCATCTAGTTCGGCTTCGCTTAACGTCATGTTTTGCTCCCACGCATCACTTGTTAAACCTAGCGATTCTGCAATGGCTTTGAGCGTCGATGCTTCATTCACTTTTAACCCGAGCTGATAATGCGCAGATTGGATGGCCTTTAGCATGTGCCATGGATTCAGCCCCATTTTCTCCGCACTCAAGATCGCTTGTGTGGGTAGATAAGAATCAAGAACAAACGCATCTTCGCTTTTCACGCGTTGCAGATATGCTTCACCAAACGTTGCTCCGGTTTCGGTTGCGATACGAGCGTCACTGTTGATGATGTGCTGACGAAATTCAGGCTCAATCGCGCGTTTCTCAATCATGCCGCCGGGATGAAGCTCCACCTTAAATTGAGAGGTGTCCATCAAGGCTTCGATGAGTGGTGATGCCCCGTAGCACCAACCACACATGGGATCGAAGAAGTAATGCACGGTTACCATGACATTTCACCAGTATGCACTTTCGCACCGATTTCTAGCGCGATTGGTAATTGAGCTTCTGGGTATTTCGCTGACATGGTGTCAATGAGTTGAGCGCTGTTATTGCTGCGTTTTTTCGCTTGCTGAAAATCCTGCAAGTATTGTTGCGAGTAGCGAATGGTGTCTGCGTTCAGCTTTGTGCCTGCTTTCATGTGACCAGGGATGACCACTTGAGGTTTAAGCGCAAGCATCTCGCTAAGCTGCTGCTCCCAAGCATTGATGGCGGTTTGGTCAGCGGCATCGGCCATCCACAAATGTACGTTTGAGTACACGGCTACGTTACCTAGAATCGCTTTGTTATCTGGAATCCATAGGTAAGGGCGGTGTGCTGATGTGCCATGGTTACCACGAATTTCAATCTTATGACCTTCTAGCTCTAATGATGCTTTATTGTACGCGACAGGGATCACTGGTTTTACCGGTGCGTTTGCGCCAAGCTTTGGTCCCCAGTACGCCAGCTTTCCAGCCAATTTCTCTTGAATAATTTTTTGAACCGCAGGCGTTGCGATGATCTGCGCATCAGGGAACTGTTGGTGTAGGGCCTCTGCGCCAAAGTAGTAGTCTGGGTCCGCTTGGCTGATAAAAATGGTTTTAAGCGTTTTGCCTGAGTCCAACACTTTAGCGGCAATGCGCATCGCGTCAGCTTTGGTGAAGCCAGTGTCGATGACCATGGCGTCAGTCTCACCGTATACCAAGGTTGAGTTAACGTGGAAGCTGTTACCGTCGGCGTTGTAAACCTCAAGAGTAAGGGGAGAGTGGTTTGCCGCTAGGACAGGGCTTGCCATTAAAACGGATGCAGCAATCAAAGTGAATTTTTTCATAATAAGCTCCTAAAGAATTTGGGGCCAAGCGACGATGGCTTGGGAACGGGATCTATATTAGGAAATTGATACGCTCGGAAAAATACACAATAATGTACATCACTATTTCTTATTTCGAGCAAATCTATGGACAGAGTAACGGCAGCAAAAGTGTTTGTGGATGTGGTGTATTCTGGCAGTTTTACCGCGACCGCAGAGCGGTTAGACATGTCTCGGCCAATGGTGACTCGTTATGTAGAGGCGATGGAGAACTGGCTGCAAACTCGTTTGTTGCACCGCACCACGCGCAAGGTGTCGCTCACCACCGCAGGGGAGCGCAGCTTGCCTCAGATTGAGCGCTGGTTAAAACAGGCCGATACGTTGACGTCGAATATTGCCGTTGATGGTGAGCTGTCCGGAAAAATCCGTCTCGCGTCTAGCACTTCATTTGGGTTCTCGCAGTTGATCCCAGCAGTAAACAGTTTTATGCAAAAGCACCCCAAAGTGCATATCGACATAGATCTGCAAGACTCAGTGAGTGATCTAACCGAACAACGCATCGATCTGGCAATCCGAATTGCGTCAGATCCCGATCCTTCTTTGATTGGTAAGCCGATTGCGGTGTGTGAATCGGTGTTGGTAGCATCGCCACAATACTTGCAAACTCACCACGCGATCGCGCATCCGCGAGATTTATCTTCACACGACTGTTTGGGTTACAAAAACTTTGAGCGTCACGTGTGGCATTTGTCTCAGAGCGACCAGTTCGAATCGGTGGGAATTGAGTGTCGCCTAACCAGCAATGAGGCCACGGCGTTATTGCATGGCGCGTTACAAGGCATGGGTATTTCGATGCTGCCAACCTATTTGAGCAATATCTATCTGCAATCGGGTCAGCTTGAGTCGGTGTTGCCGAATTGGAAGCCAAATGATCTCAACATTTACGCGCTGTATTCATCACGTAAACACTTGTCTCCTGCGGTGAGAGCCTTCATCGATCACAGTGAAGATTACTTTAAACTGCACCCTTGGTAATCGCGAAAGGCGTCGTCATCCCGACTTGAGATTCATACAAGATCCTGTACCTTACATGGATATATTTTTCGCAGCGTCATTTAGAGTTTTAGTTAATGTCACAAGTTCGCATCAAATTTATTGCTTCCGATATGGATGGCACATTGCTTGACCAATACGGTCGTTTGGATCCAGAGTTTTTCGACCTGTTTTTGCAACTGGAAGAGCAAGGCATTTTGTTCTCCGCTGCGTCTGGTCGTCAGTATTACAGCCTGCGAGACACGTTCGCGCCAATCAAAGATCGAGTGTTGTATGTGGCCGAAAACGGCACCTTGGTGATGTACCAAGACAAAGAGCTCTACAGTTGCACAATTCCTAAAGCGGAAGTGGCGGAGATTGTGAAAGCGGCTCGTGAAATTGACGGAGCGAACATCGTATTGTGTGGCAAGCGCTCGGCGTACATCGAAACGCATGATCAGCAATCACTGGAAGAGTTTCAAAAGTACTACCATCGCTGTGAAACGGTGGCGGATTTGCTTGAGGTCGAAGACGAGTTCATCAAGGTAGCGATTTGTCACTTTGACGGTTCGGAAGAGCTCCTGTTCCCGACCATGAACGCGAAGTTTGGCGCAACGCATAAAGTTGTAGTGAGCGCAAAAATTTGGCTGGATGTGATGAATGCCGAGGCGTCTAAAGGCGCGGCCATTAAGCATCTTCAAGAGACGATGAATTTTACTCCGGCCGAAACCATGACGTTTGGTGATTACCTCAACGACCTCGAAATGCTGCAAGTCAGTGAGCATTCGTACGCGGTTGCCAATGCGCATGAAGAGATTAAGAAAATCGCTCGTTATTCTGCGCCAAGCAACCAAGAGGCTGGGGTACTCAAAGTGATTAAAGAGAAAGTGTTAGCGAAGTAACGCCCTCCTTTCGATGTTACTTTCTTCTTAACGTAAAAAGCCCCGCAGTACATGCAGGGCTTTGTTTTTTTTGTGTGTGGTGGGATGGGGTAGTAATGTTCCCGTTTTTTAGCGCACGTACTTAGCGGTTGCGCTGACTAAAAAGTGCTGCAACTTTCCATCCGATTTTGGTACCCACAAGTCGTTGTGGTATTGGTAGATACGGCCATTGACGGTCACAGACAAGGTGTTATCACCCGTTTGTTCCATGCGAATAAACTGATCCGAAGTGACCAAAAACGGCTCTTGTTCTTCAATGCTCTGACCCGTTGCCAATACGAAGTAGCCGAATCGGTTACCAGCATCCGGATCGGTTGAGTAGATTCGATGTCCAACGAGGCTGTAGTCGTCGTTGAGTGCCTGCTCAAGCGTTTTTTGCCCGATGGTTTCGTGCGATGGGATGAATACCCAAGCCAACACACCTGCCGCAATGACTGCCAGTAGAAGCAGTATTTGCATGAACTTTCTCATCATAAATACCGTTTAACGTTGAAATTTCATTTTGTACATGCGCTTATCCGCTATGCTGATAAGAAAGTCAACATTATCGCTGTCACTTGGGTAGTGTGCGACGCCAATACTGGTCGACAGTGACGATACGTTGTTCGCGTTCAGAACCGGAGTATCAAACACTGAATGGATGTGTTTTTTCGCCTCCTCTGCATCGACGTCTGAGGACTCAATCACGACAGCAAACTCGTCTCCACCCATCCGATAGGTACTGAAGCTATCAATATTCATGTCTTTCAATCGCTTGGCAATTTCGCACAACACTGTATCACCAGCTTGGTGGCCGTACGTGTCATTCACGTTTTTGAACCCGTTTAGATCCAACAGACACAAAGAAAAAGCCGTTCGGTTGCGGGTGTTATTTCTCAACGTGAGAAACAGAGCATTTCGGTTGCCAAGGCCAGTAAGGGGGTCACTCAACGCCAGCTTACGATGGAAGTGCGATTCTCTGTAGAAGAAGTAAGTCAGCGACGAAATCGACAAGACGAAAGTGGCAAACAGCATGTATTGCGCTTTCATCAATCGTTGGCTTTCATCTTTTTGTGTCTCGTACACTTGGCTGGTTAAGCGAAAGTTCTGGTTCACAAAGTCCACCAAGTTTAAATACAGCGTTTGAGTGGCGCGATAAAACTGAGCTGCCGCTTGGCTGTCGCCGGTTTTGGCTTCCACCAACAGTGGTTCTAACTCTTTAAACTCATTAAACAGTTGCAAAAAATATTGTTGAATGTGATTGCGAGAAAAAAAGGTGTAGACGTCTTTACTATTTATTAATAAATCAAAACGGCTCCAAGCAAGCTCATACTGAAGTTCTGCACCTTCTATTTTTAAAACACTTTCGTCCAGTCGACGTGCTTCACTGACGAGCTCAGAAAGTTCTTTCGATAACTGGAATAAAAACCATGTCGCTTGTTTTTGCTCATCAGTAAAACTTTGCGCTAAGACCCGAGTTTGTTGGAGCAATATGACATTTGCGAGCAATAAAGAAGTGGCAAAAACCAAAAGGAGCATTTTGCTGGTCGTCGAATAATTTTTTTGTTTAATTGGGTAAGCTTCTGATAACTTCATTATTTTTGTTTTATTTTCATCTCATTAACTTGCCATACCATTTGGGCATGATATTCATTGTGATCCAATTCAGGATATTGACTAAGAGGGTATATCACCCAGTAAGGGCCTTTATTTCTCACTTTGATGTAATGATGATCTTGCTGGTACGCCAAAATTGGCTGATAACGAACAATATCTTTGCGAGATAAGGTGGAGTGATAGTTGTTTAAACTGCCGATATCGACTTGCTCTGGGATGCTTCCATAAACATGAGTCAGCAGCGTGCTGAGCTTTACACCAAGAAACTCTGAAGATTGTTGAATCCAAGGTAAATCAGTGGTGTAGCTGGTGGTTGGGAGAGATTGAAGCTCTTCCAGTTTAAGTGTGACGCTAGGTTGTTGAGGACTACTAAAAGTAATGGAATTGGCAGAAAGGAATGGTGCGAACAGCAGCAAACTGAGTGATACAATTTTTTTCATCATACGCCCTTTTGTTTTTTATTCTTTTTACCGAGCTAGAACAAAAAGTTGCTAGCGGTAAATTATTTATGATTTTAATGACAAAGCCAACCGTATGAGATTTTATAATATGTTATGTTTGAAAAGTAACTGTAGGTTTACTTCACGTCAAGGTTCTTTAGTGACTTCTTAATTAATAATTAAAAGGTCATTAAAAAGAAATTATTATCGAGTTATATGACGATTTAACGTCATTTAACCGAATTTCAATGAAAATCCATACCATTCTCACCTAATGAACTCTCGCTCAGAATTAACATTGAATTTAAGATTTAAATAATTAGCTCAACATGTTTGGTGTGCGTTGGATTTTATTGGAATAATCGCACTTATTTATTAAATACGTCATACAATAAAGCCACCTAATTTGGTGGCTTTATTTTTATATATCATCAAGTTATTTTCATTGTTATTTACGCAAATAAATATTTTGCGTGAAAGTTTAAATGATTGTCTATAAAGCTCGATATAAAGTAATAACTATGGTCGTAGCCAGATTGCATTCTCAGATTCAATTCTGAACCGTGTTGTTTTGCTGCGGATAATAAGACTTCCGGTTTGAGTTGCTCACTCAAGAAACCATCCGCATCGCCTTGATCAACCAAAATTGGTAAGGGTGATTTTTCTTTCTTCAAAAGCTCACTTGCATCGTATTGCTTCCAACTTTCGATATCAGTGCCCAAGTATGCGGTGAATGCTTTTTGTCCCCACGGACACTGCATTGGGTTGCTGATTGGGCTAAATGCTGAAATCGAGCGGTATAGTGTCGGATTCTTAAGGCCAATGGTGAGCGCACCGTGTCCGCCCATGCTGTGGCCAGAGATTGATTTCACATCCGATACTGGGAAGTTGGCTTCGATGATGGCTGGCAGCTCTTGCGTGACGTAGTCGTACATATGGTAATGCAGTGACCACGGTGCTTGAGTGGCGTTGAGATAAAAGCCTGCGCCTTGGCCCAAGTCGTAACTTGCATCATCGGCAACGCCTTCACCACGCGGGCTGGTGTCCGGAGCAATGATGGCAATCCCAAGTTCTGCCGCCATACGAAATGCGCCGGCTTTCTGCATAAAGTTTTCATCGGTGCAGGTTAAGCCCGACAACCAGTACAAAGCGGGTACTGGGTTGGATTTGGTTGCATTCGGCGGCAAGAAAATCGCAAAACGCATGGTGCAGTTCAACGCTTTAGAATCGTGTGTATATTGTTTGTGCCAACCGCCAAACACTTTGGTTTGGCTTACATTTTCAATGGTCATGGATAAACTCTCTAACAACAGAATGAATTCAGGCTCCCCCTACGGAGAGCCTGAGTCAGCATTACTTATCCATATGGATAACGGTACGGATGCTCTTACCTTCGTGCATCAGATCAAATGCTTTGTTTACGTCTTCCAAGCCCATCGTGTGAGTAATGAACTCTTGTAAGCCAAACTCACCCGCCATGTAGCGGTTTACGATTTCTGGAAGCTCAGAGCGACCTTTCACGCCACCGAACGCACTGCCGCGCCATACACGACCCGTAACCAGCTGGAATGGACGAGTTGAGATCTCTTGACCTGCACCCGCAACACCGATGATCACCGACTCACCCCAACCTTTGTGACAGCACTCAAGCGCTTGACGCATTACGTTTACGTTACCGATACATTCGAATGAGTAATCCACACCGCCATCCGTCATTTCAACAATCACTTCTTGAATTGGTTTGTCGAATTTTTGTGGGTTGATGACGTCTGTAGCACCAAGTTGTTTAGCTAGGTCGAATTTGCTTTCGTTGATGTCGATACCGATGATGCGGCTTGCACCTGCCATGCGCGCACCGATGATCGCTGAAAGACCGATGCCGCCCAGACCAAAGATCGCAACCGTGTCGCCTTTTTCAACTTTTGCAGTGTTCAGAACCGCGCCCATACCAGTCGTTACGCCACAACCTAGTAGACACACTTCTTCAAGAGGCGCTTGCTTGTTCACTTTGGCTAGTGAAATTTCAGGTAGCACTGTGTACTCAGAGAAAGTAGAACAACCCATGTAGTGGAAGATGGTTTCACCGTTGATAGAAAAACGGCTTGTACCATCTGGCATCAGACCTTTACCTTGTGTTTCACGAACGGCCTGACAAAGGTTGGTTTTGCCCGATTTACAGAACTTACACTCGCCACATTCTGCGGTGTAAAGAGGAATCACGTGGTCGCCAACCTCAACGCTGGTAACACCTTCGCCAACCATTTCAACAATACCGCCGCCTTCGTGACCAAGAATTGAAGGGAAGATGCCTTCTGGATCGTCGCCTGACAGAGTGAACGCATCAGTATGACAAACACCTGTCGCGACGATGCGCACTAGCACTTCACCCGCTTTAGGAAGCTGTACATCCACTTCTTCCATTTTCAGTGGCTCGCCAGCCGCCCACGCAACCATTGCCTTGGATTTGATGTGAGTTTGACCAGGTTTGATTTCAAGAGTCATTGGATTTTCCTTTATATTCTCAGTATATGGAGTGACGTAATAAGCGTAGTTAAGGTTTGCTTCCTGCGCTGCGTCGTTTTGTTGGTGTCCATTCTAGGTGTTTCAATAAAAATGATAATCCGTCCATTTTGAAAATGATTTTTACATATACGTAATAATGCTAAGGTGAGTGGACTACAAGAGTGTGATGCCTCCTCAAAACAGAAGGGAAAACGGAAAAGGCGATTGACCTGAGGTTAGGTAGAGGGACTAGAGTAGAAAACAATCAACCCATCAGATAAGTAAGAGTGATTATGAATAAGACGGATCTGAACGCCTATTTAACCAAGCTCGGTTTGCCGAGTGAGTTACCCGCCGATTTGGAGTCATTGCACAAGATTCACGTAGCGCAGCACCGTTGCCTGCCGTTTGAGAACTTTGATATTTCGTTGCAGCGTGGCATCTCTGTTGAGATTGAAGACATCATTCAAAAAACCGTGTATCACTCCCGTGGTGGCTACTGCTTTGAACTGAATGGCTTAATGCTCGATGTGCTCAAGACCCTCGGGTTTGAAGCGCGCAGCTTACTTGGGCGTGTTCACGTGATGGGGACGCCGACAGGTCGCAGCCATCAAATCACGTTGGTGACGCTGGATGAACAAGCATGGATTGTCGATGTAGGCTTTGGCTCCAATACGCCGCGCGCGCCATTGCCGTTTATCCTCAACCAAGTGATTCAGACGGATTTACAAACCTTCCGCTTTGTTGAAGATGCCCAGTTTGGTTACTTCCTTCAAGTGTTGTCAACGGACGGAACGGACACATGGAACAACCTTTATAGCTTCGATTTAGAGTTTGTGTTTGCGGGTGATATCGCGTGTGGCAACTTTTTTACCTCCACTTCTCCCAACTCGCGTTTTACCAGCGCAAGAGTCGCGGCGAAAGCAACAGAAAGTGGGTTGGTGACATTGCTTAACTACACACTCAAATACACCAGCGAAGGTGAGCAGACAGAATTAGAGTTAGAACCGGGCCAAGCCTATCTGGATGCATTGAAAGAATACTTCGGCATTGAACTTGATGCGCAGTACGGCGATCTTCGTCCGTTGCCTGACGCGTAAAATTCTCCCGTTTTCAAAGCGTAGCGCGACGAGAACATTTTCATCACTATTTGTCTAAAAGAGGTCGACAGGAATACAGCATGGCGAATTGGGAAGGGGTCAGCGAATTTGTTGCTGTGGCGGAAACCAACAGTTTTACCGGAGCAGCAGCTAAGCTGAAAACATCGGTGGCACAAATCAGTCGTCGGGTATCAGCTCTTGAAGAACGACTTGCGGTGAAATTGCTGCATCGCACGACGCGAAAAGTCTCCCTGTCTGAAGCCGGACAACTCTATTACCAGCAGTGTAAACATTTGGTGGAAGGGTTAGAACTGGCCGAGCTTGCCGTCACGCAAATGCAGACCGAACCGCGCGGTTTGCTTCGCGTGACGGCTCCTGTGACGTATGGGGAAATGAATCTCGCGCCGCTTTTGCATCAGTTTTTGGAAAAGTACCCGCGTGTGGATCTTGATTTAGTGCTGACCAACCAAAAGCTGGATTTGATTGAGCAAGGTGTGGACGTGGCGATTCGTCTTGGCCGCTTGCAAGATTCCAGCATGATCGCCAAGCGTCTTTCCTCACGTCAAACCTACGTGTGTGCTAGTCCGATGTACTTGGAGCGTTTTGGTGAGCCACATACGTTGTCGGAATTGGGACGGCATCAATGCTTGGTTGGCTCGGTCGACTATTGGCACTTTAAGGAAAATAAACGCGATAAATCTTTACGCGTGTCGGGACGGATTAAATGCAACAGCGGTTTTGCTTTGGTGGACGCAGCGAAACGCGGTCTTGGTTTAGTGCAGCTGCCGGATTACTACGTTCAAGAAGCATTAGACAGTGGTGAGTTAGTCGAGGTGCTGACCGATTACCGCGACGATCGCGAAGGCATTTGGGCGCTGTATCCGCAAAGTCGCAATTTGTCGCCAAAAGTGCGGTTATTGATCGACTTTTTGGCGCAAGAGCTTGTTGATTAGCAGTTTAAAGTGCCTCATTACAAGGTATGTTGCTAAAACGCCCGGTAATGCCGGGCGTTTTTATTGGGATGAGAGCTGGAATCGAAAAAACATGAATCACTATTGATTGGATTCCGCGTCTTCACGTTTAATCACTTTGTGCCCGTCTTCCGACACGCCTTGTTTCCAATAGCTGCTGATGTAGATATTTTCACGATCAACTTCTTTCTCGTTGCGGAAGTATTGGCGTAGCGCGCGCATTGAATCGAACTCACACGCACACCATATTGCGGCGTCCCCATCTAGCCATTTTTGTTCGCGTACCGCTTCTGCTAGGGTTTGACCTTCTGTAAGCCAAATTAGCTCTATACCAGCTGGTGCGTGCAGAGGCTGGATGTCTGCCGCAGACATCACACTGATCACGGCGTAGCCTTTTGCTTCTTCTGGTAGCGTACGAATTTTCGCTGAAAGGGCAGGAAGTGCTGTCATATCTGCGGCCATAAAGAACCAATCAGCCTCGGTATTTAAATTAGAGATACTGCCTGGACCTACGATATTAATCGTATCGCCTTTTTGTGCGGCCATCGCCCAACGCGCGGCAAAGCCACACTGTAAATCTTGTGTGGTGTGGAGGACAAAATCGACTTCGATGGTGTGTGTTTCCGGATGGAAACGACGAATAGTATAGGTTCGCATTAATGGTCGGTTATCGTCGCTTAGCGTGCTCAAATCGGTACCGCCCATCTCATTGAACAATAGTTTGATGTAGCTACCTTCGCAGTCGCGTGGAAACTGGCCTAGCGCTTCACCTTGCAAAGTAATACGCTGCATATTTGGGGTAATTGTCTCTGTATCTGTGACAACAATCGTTTTAGGTTGAGGCTTCTTCTTCATCCTTGACTCTACTCGATAATTATTCTCTTTCTCATTTAAGATTATCAAGATCTCTCATAAGAGGGTAGTGTCTTTATATAAATTTACACTGTGAATTGAGCTGGATTCTTGGAGGATTGCAGTAGTACTGGGGGCTGGGTCGAGCAAAATACGTAGAAAAATAAGAAAGGGCACGCCAACATGCCCTTTCGAACTTAACGATGTAAAGGCTTACTGAGTCTGCTCAAGTAAATGTGTCTTTAGGAATCTATCCATCGCTTGGTAACCATCAAGACGGTTCTCCAGAGAGCGGAATCCGTGCCCCTCATTTTCCTTCACGATATATTCGACCTCGACGCCTCGTTCGCGCAGTGCATCAACGATTTGGTCTGACTCGCTCTTCACCACGCGTGGATCTTGTGCACCTTGTAGGACCAATAAGGGTGCCTTAATTTGGTCGACATGGAACACTGGTGAGTAGGCTTTCATCATTTTCGCATCTTCAGGATCATTCGGATTGCCTACTTGCTCGTGTAACATTGCAAGGAATGGTGCCCAATAAGGTGGAATGGAGTCCATAAAGGTAAATAAGTTAGATACGCCAACGTAGTCGATTCCGCACTTATATAAATCCGGAGTGAATGTCACCCCCGCCAGAGTTGCGTAGCCGCCATAAGAGGCACCATAAATACATACGTTGCCATCTTGTGCGTAACCTTGTTCGGTAGCCCATTTGACACCGTCGGTAATGTCATCCTGCATGGATTGTCCCCATTGCTTGAACGACTTCTCCCAAAACTCGCGACCATAACCAGTTGAGCCCCTGAAGTTCATTTGCAGCACGGCGATACCACGGTTAGCGAATAATTGTACCTCAGGCTGAAATCCCCAGTGATCACGAGCCCACGGACCGCCGTGTGGGAGCACAAGCAAAGGCAGATCTTTGGCTTCTCGACCCTTCGGCAGCGTTAGGTACCCATGAATAGTTTCTCCATCGCGAGCGGTGTATTGGATAGGCGTCATCTTCGCCATATGTTCTGGCTTATGCCATGGAGCGTTTTCTGCCAATTTCTCCAATTTGTCTGCGTTACGATCGTAGAAGTAGTAATTTGGTCGATCGACATCGCTGTAGGTGACGACAATCATTTTACTTTCATCTCGCGTCGCACTGGTTACAGAAATTTCTACATTTGGCAGTTTCTCTGAGAGGCGTTCGAACGTTTTTTGGTAGGAATCATCTAAGAAGTGATAGTGGTTTTTATCTGTCACGTAAGAGACTGAAACCAGCTTATTAAGCGCTTCAGAGTAGTGAGCGCTATTCACGTCAACTTCCGGGTGAGAGAAGATTTCTCGTATTTCTTTATTGGCTTTTACATCGTATTCAACGATGGCTGATTTATCACGCGTAATTCGTGAGGCCACATATAAGTTTTTGTTGTCCGGCGTGAATGAAATGGGGCTAAAGCTCTCTTTGAAAGTGAGATTTTTTAGTGGCTTAAATTCATCTTCAACCGTATCGCGATATAAAACGGAGGTATTAACACCATCTGATGTGGTGATGACACGAATGTTGCCATCGTGATCGGTACCCCATGAGCGCACATTGCCCGGGTTTTGCGCGACGAGAGTATTTTCGCCTGTTTTTAGATTATGTCGATATACATCAAAGACTTGCGGGTTACGCTCGTTACTCGAAATCAAAATGTCATCGGGTTGATTATCTAGTGTGTCGATGACGTATGCCACAACACCGGATGTCGGTGTAATGGTTTTCTCTTCGCCTGTTTTGACATTAACCGTCACGAGATAAAAGTTCTCATCTCCTCCCGTATCACGAGAGTAAATTACGGTGTCTTCGCCAACCCAGTAGTAGTATGCGATGTCGCGTCCTGTTACGGATGTGACGCGTTTTATCTGATCGGGGTTATTTGTGGGATAAACAAAGATGTTCTTACGGTCTTGCCATGGCTTCATCATAGAGATGTAGTCACCAGCAGGAGAGATTTGATAGCTAGAAACTTCGCTGTTTTTAAAGAAATAATCCACTGGATACTCGGGTGGAATGACTTCAGCATTGGTTGTGGTGTATGTTTGACTGCAACCCGCCAATAATAATCCAAAAGTGGCAGCAAGAATAAGCTTGCGAGTGTGCATTGTGTAACGCTCCTTGTGTAAAGGACCTTAAGCTCATGAGCTTTTGGCCGGGGTGATAGATTCATCGCAGTTACTGCGAGCAAGCAACGAACATTAAAAATAGCTGTGGCTTATGATTAGTGTGCTTTTAATAAATAGCGCATTGCTTCGCTACTATGACCCTGGCATTGTCCAAAAGTGGCGTTAGATTGTGATTATTGATTCAGTATCTACCTGAACTTTGTATTAGATCACGGTTTTACGGCTATTTTGTCTTCTATATCATTGGGATAGTCGACAGCAGTAAAAGCGCTGCCATCCCATAGTTAAACCCTTTTACACGCCTAGATGTGGTCAACCAACGCTGCAATTGCATGCCTGCCGCCGTCCAAAATGTCACCGATGGCAAGTTGGCTAAACAGAAGATACCGGCGATAAAAGTCAGTTCAAGCCAAGAACCGCCGCTGGTGTATACCGTAATCGCCGTCAACGCCATCGACCAACCTTTTGGGTTCACCCACTGGAATGCGACAGCCCCTAAAAAAGACATCGGGCGAAAATCGTGTTTTGCTTCGGTTTTGTCGCTGGTGGCGATTTTGTACGTCAAGTACAGCAAATAACTCAAGCTCAATACTTTCAAAATGGAGTGGGTGAGCGGGTAGGCATGGAACAGGCTCATCAAGCCAATGCCCACCAAAATTAACATGGCACCAAAGCCGAAGGTAATGCCCAACATGTGTGGGATAGTGCGTTTAAAGCCGACATTTGCCCCTGAGGTCATCAACATAATGTTATTGGGACCCGGCGTAAAAGTGGAGACAAAAGCGAACAACGCCAAAGCGCCCAGTTGATGATATTCCATAGATTGTTCCTTGAATCAGTTCTCGATAAGTTGAGAACAACTATAAGTAGAACTGAGGTCAATATTGTGCTTTTATTTGATGATTAGAAACTAAATAAGCAATGAAACATCATCATGGATAGATTTGACGAAAGAATATTGCAAGTGCTCAAACGAGACGGAAGAATCTCCAATGTGGAGCTGTCGGAACGCGTTGGTTTATCTCCGTCTGCAACCTTACGCCGAGTGCAAGATTTAGAGCGTAAAGGCGTGATCAAAGGCTACCGAGCGGTACTGGATAATCAGCAACTTGGCGTGGGTTTTGTCGCTTATGTGTCGATTGGTTTGGCCTCGCACTCTAAGCAGGCGCAGCTGGGTTTCGAAGAGCATGTGCGTTTTGTAAACGAGGTGGTGGAATGTCACAACATCACTGGTGCGAACGAGTATTTGCTGCGTGTGGAAACGCAAGATCTCGCCGCTTATAAAGCGTTTCACGCTGATGTGTTGGGTGAGTGCGAACACGTCAAGTCGATCACAACCATGGTGGTGATGGACACACCAAAAGACGAGCGCTAGCCAAACGAGAGTGACAGTTTTTGTGGCACACGAATTTGAAGTGACTCGAAAGAGTCAGTCGAGTATGAGAATGGTTCACAACAAATGCTGGAAAGCAGATGGCACTCTTACAATTTCCATATTTATTCTCACCTTCTAAATAATCCCATCCTGCTAGTTTTGCTTAAACCGCTTGTGTTTCAGAGCGGCGAGTCAGCAAAATTAAGGATGAACGATGAAATCACATGTAACACTTCCTCTTTTGAGCTTAAGCGCTGTTGCCGCATTGAGCTCATTTAACGTCAACGCCCATGGCTGGGTAGAGTTTCCAAGTGCTCGTCAAAATACGTGTTATTTAGACGGTGGTTTTTGGACCAACGAGATTCCTAACCAAGCGTGTAAAGCGGCTTTTGAAGAATCTGGCGCGTACCCGTTTGTGCAACGCAGCGAAATCGCGGCGAACGTACCAAACTACCGCGACATGGCACACGTTCAGGCGGTGGTTCGTGACGGTGAACTGTGTTCTGCCGGCGATGCCGCTAAGAAAGGCTTGAACATTCCTTCTCCAAACTGGCAGCGCACCAATGTTACGCCAGATGCAAACAACCAAATTGAATTGGTGTTTTACGGTAAAGCGCCGCACAACCCATCGTACTGGGAATTCTATCTCACCAAGCCAACTTATGATGATTCAAAGCCTCTTACTTGGAGTGATTTAGAGCTGATCGACACCGCAGGTGATGTGTATGTTGATGCGGAAAAACGCTACCGTATTCAGGTGACTTTCCCTGCTGATCGTTCCGGCGATGCGGTGCTTTATACTCGTTGGCAGCGCATTGATGTCGCTGGGGAAGGTTTCTACAACTGTAGTGACATTACGTTAAACGGAACGGGCACGACGCCACCGACTGACCCTGTAGATCCAACCGAACCGGGCAACAATCTGACATCTCTAGGCTACTTTGTTCAGCAAGGTTTTGGGCCAGTAGAGTCTGGCGATACGGTGCGTTTCCGTACGTTTAATGCGACGGGGAATGAAATTGTCGATATTTCACTACCAATCAGCGCAAACAATACGGCTACTTGGGCGGCAGAAATTGCGGATCAATTTAACGCGCAGCAAACGGGCGATTGGTATGTAGGCATTTGGCATCAAGAGATGAACCACTACATGTTCGATAGTAAGAACGTGAATGCGAACCAAGTATTAGCGCCAAGCGCAGACTTCAGTTATGCGTTGTCACTGATCAAAGCGGATGTACCGCCACCAGTTGAGCCAACCAACTTGTGGGACAAGACGGCCGTTTACAACCAAGGTGATGTGGTGACGCACAACGGCAAAGAATGGACTGCCCAGTGGTGGACGTCTGGTGAGGAACCAGGCACAACGGGTCAATGGGGGGTATGGCGTTAAGCCAGTTATTCGGGCCCTGAATAATAAAACCCTTCTCATGTGAGAAGGGTTTGTTTTTTCAGTCTAAAGCGACCACTTTGGCGAGTGGTTGTCTTGAAAATCAGAGCATATATCGTTATTCGCTTGCTCTCCACTCGCTCCAGTTGAGCATCGCGTAGTCTGCCAGTTTGAGCATCGGAATGTCTTCGTGTGTATCACCGTAGGCATAAATAGACGCAAACTCGTCGAGCGAAAACGCCGCCTTAACGCGCGAGACTTTTCTTTCTAAACTGCAATCACCTTGCTGGTAAAAGCCACTCAGTTTTGGCTGTTCTGAGATCAGTTCACTGCACAGCAAGTGGTAACCGTTCGCTTCACACCAAGGCTTGAGATACGCATTGAGTGATGCCGACACCACCACAATGGTATCGCCTCTGTGTTGATGCCACGCCAACCTTTCCATCGCTTCTGGCCGTAAGTACAGCGGGATCACTTCATGGGCAAACTGAGCGCCAATCGCTTCAATTTGCTGCGTTTCTTTCCCTGAAAATGCAATAAAACTGCTGAGCGGACGCATAAGACGAGCGGGTAACACTCCGAGTTTGTACAGCGCATAAAATGGCATGATAGCGACCTTTCCTACTCGCTTGCGCAGGCCATAAGCAGAATAGTGGAGGAAAAGGCTAAACATATCCTCTCGAGTGATGGTGCCATCAAAATCAAACAGTGCCAGTGACGGCTTGGTAGTATCGAGCAAATTCAGCGCCTATCTTTCGATTTAAGATCGTTTTGTGTTTATTGATAAAACACTGCCAACCAGATGGTTTCTTGCGTTGGGTCAGTCCAGCTCACTTTGTGTTTGGTATGAGCCGGAATTGTCACGTGATCGCCTGCCTCAAGTCGTTTCACTACACCTGATTCAAAAGTCAGCTCTCCAGTTCCTTTAAGAACCAATACCCATTCATGTTCTTCTTGATCGTACCAGCCACTTTTGGGCGAGGTTTGCCCTGTTGAGACAATGCGTTCTATACGCAGGTTTTTGTGGGTCAGCAGGTCTTCGAACACTTCCTCGTCGAGGTTATTCGGTAAGTCTTTAAACAGGTTCATGGCCTTTCCTTAGATAATGATCAGTCCAAAAGGCGCAAGCAATTGCTCTTGTTGCCAATCACAAATTTTAACACCAAACAGAGAAACGCGGCGAACATCCAGCCCGTCTAGTTCGACATGAGTCAGATCACATTGCTCAACGTTAAAGGTTCCCCATTGTTCTGGCGAGAATTCGCAGCGAGATAAATCCGAGCCTTTGAGAGTTGCCCCTGCGAGGTTCGCACCGTTCCAACGGTTTTCAAAGAGGTCACATTTTTCTAGTAACACTCGCTCGAAGTTACAGTAGGTGAGGTTGCAGCCAGTAATAAAAGCAGAACAGAAAAACATGGTGTTACTGACGCGATTAGCAAAGTTCGCACCTTGGAAGTTTGCCCCTTTGAGATCGCACTTACGCAGCTCCAAGCCCATACAATTTGCGCCGTTAAACAGGCTCATTGCCAGCATACAGTTCGTAAAGCTAGCATCTTTTAAGTTCGCGAAACGAAAACTACATCCTTCTAGCGCTTTGGATTCGATAAAGCGACAGTCGATGAACTTAGCATCGCGCAGATCGGCATGGTCGAAACTGCACATATAAAAGTGGCAGTTTTTAAAGGTGGCATTCTGAAAATCGTGATGAGAAAAGTTTTCTCGTTCAAAAATGAGATCGGTTTTTAACATGTCTTCTCCTTATCTGCGAGCAGACTAGCACTCCAAGTGACTGATTTTCAAGAAAAATAACTTCTTGTATTTCAGTGTTTTACAAACCCCTCAAATCGAGATTTTAAGGGGGAAAACGAGCGTTTTAAGTGGGTTGTTTCTTGAAAATAGAAGACGTAGAGGAAGAAAAAAGTTTTTGCTGGCTACGAGCCTTAGCGAGAGGATTCGTATTTTTGAGTATGCATGGCTTCTCACACGCACAGTTTGCATTACAGAATTGTATCCGATTTGCATAATTTGTTGATCGGTATGTCGTTTTTCTATACAAAAAACCTATATTTTTCACAAATTGATTTCCATCAAAATAGTAGGGTTTCTATGTGCTAGATTGCGCGCAGCTCAAAAAAAAATATAGATGCCCGTGTGCTTCAAGGCGCTGAGTTTACTTGAAACCTAAGGCCATTCAGCAGGCACACCTTTGGGTACGACATAACGAAGCGCTACAAAAGGAAATAAAAAATGAAAAAAACAATCTGCAGTCTAGCAGTGGTTGCTGCACTCATGTCACCAAGTGTTTTCGCTCATAAACAAGGTGACTTCGTTCTTCGTGTTGGTGCGGCCTCTGTCGTTCCAAATGACAGCAGCGATAAGATTCTTGGTTCTCAAGAAGAATTGAAAGTGGATTCAAATACGCAGCTTGGTTTGACGTTTGGCTACATGTTCACAGATAACATCAGTCTAGAGCTTCTAGCAGCAACACCATTCAGCCACGATATTTCAACAGACTTGTTAGGTCTTGGTGATATCGCGGACACCAAACACCTTCCACCAACGCTTATGGTTCAGTACTACTTTGGCGAGCCACAAAGTAAGTTCCGTCCATACGTTGGTGCAGGTCTCAACTACACTATCTTTTTTGATGAAGGCTTTAACAACAAAGCGAAAAACGTGGGCTTAACTGATCTTAAGCTAGACGATTCATTTGGTTTAGCAGCAAACGTAGGTGTGGACTACATGATCAATGATCAATGGTTCCTTAACGCATCAGCGTGGTATGCAAACATTGAAACAGAAGCAACATACAAATTTGGTGGAGCGAAGCAAAAAACTGACGTCAAAATTAACCCTTGGGTATTTATGATCAGCGGCGGTTACAAGTTCTAAGAAAAGCGGTAGTTACACACATTACACGCGCATTACAATTATTGGCATGACTTTGGGGGCGGTTACGGGGACTGCCCCTTTTTTTATCTGCATTTCCGTGTGTATTAGATTGCACACGATTCAAGCAATAGTTCAAGGTTTAAAACTGGATCTTAACCTTGCAGATCATTTTATTGTTCCAAGATCGAAAAGTCCTACACTGATCACATAATTGAACAAGTGGACAATATAAATGAGCGGCGACATCGCGAAGCATTCTTCCTCCAGATCTAAGCTGGTAAAAACTCTTTTCTTTACTCTCTGTGTTATCGCATTTGGTGCGATGTATTGGTCTTGGCAGTATTCTGACAGTCATCCAAGCACGGAAGATGCCTACGTTAGGGCAAAAATTTTGTCGGTAGCGCCTCAGGTAAAAGGCCAAGTGGTTTCTGTGGATGCCAAAGATTTCCAATCTGTTAATAAAGGTGACCTACTGCTGAAGATAGATTCACGCCCATATCTGTTGGCAGTGAAGCAAGCAAAAGCGGCATACCAATTGGCGGTCCAGCAACATGACGTTGCCGATAAGCAGGTAACTGAAGCCGTAGCGGGCTTAGATGCGGCGCGCTCTAACCTGACAGAAGCGCAAGTGGAGTACAAACGTACAGACTCACTGGTGAAACGCAAACTGGCGTCGGACCAAGATTTAGATACGGCGAAAAACAAACTAGCCAATGCCCAAGCGAGCTTAGAGCAAGCGCGCGCGACGGTAGAAAAAGCCATTGCGAACCGTGGTGAAGAAGGCGCAGAGGCTGCGGTCGTTCAACAAGCGGCAGCTCAGTTAGCGCAAGCGGAGCTGAACTTGAGCTACACCGACATTACGTCACCAGTGGATGGCATTGCCGGTGAAATCAATACGCACGTAGGCTCGGTCGTTAGCGTGGGTCAAACGCTGTTCCCTGTGATTTTAAAAGACAGCTATTGGGTACGCGCGAATTTTAAAGAAACCGATCTTACTCACATCAAACCTGGTATGCATGCGGATGTGGTGATTGATATGTACCCAGACGTGGTGTGGAAAGCAACGGTAGAGCAGCTGTCGCCTGCGAGTGGTACATCGTTCTCCTTGATGCCACCAGAAAACGCAACGGGTAACTGGGTCAAAATCAAACAGCGTTTCCCTGTACGTTTGGCATTAGAAGTACCGGCCGATGCGCCGCAACTTCGCGTGGGTGCGAGCTCAGAAGTCACCATTGATTTGCAAAGTAGCGTGCAATGAACCATCAAATTACGGCAGACAAACGGGGGATTGCCACCGTCGCCGTGATGCTTTCTGCCATCATGGTGTTAATCGATATGACCGTTGCGAACGTGTCGCTATCGCACATGATGGGCGCGTTGGGCGCAACGGCAGACCAAATTACTTGGGTGCTGACGGGTTACAGCATGGCGGAAGCGATCTTCATTCCGATGACCAGTTTCTGGGTGTCTCGCTTTGGTGAACGCAAAGTCATGCTGGTTGCCGTGATCGGTTTTGTGATTGCCAGTGCGCTTTGTGGGCAAGCACAGTCGCTTGAAGAGATGGTGCTATTTCGCATTATCCAAGGCGCTTTCGGCGCGTCGGTGATTCCATTGGCGCAGTCGACGTTAGTACAGATTTATCCGTACGAACAAAAAGGCAAAGCGATGGCGATTTTCTCTATCGGCATTTTGCTTGGTCCTATTTTGGGCCCAGTCGTGGGTGGCGTGATCACCGACAACATCAACTGGCGCTGGATTTTTTACATCAACTTGCCATTCGGTTTGATCTGTACCTCTTTGATTTATCGCTATATCCACATCGACAACAAATCCAAACCTAACTTTGACTGGTGGATCATCGGTTACATGGCATTAGGTGTGGGCGCGTTGCAGTTTGTGTTGGATAAAGGTAACGAAGAAGACTGGCTCGACTCACGTATGATTCAGACGGCGATATTGCTCGCAGTAATGGGATTGGTGATGTGGATCTATCGCAGTTGGAAAACCAAAAGTCCAATAGCGCCATTGTGGCTACTGAAAGACCGAAACCTTATGGTCTCGTCATTGATGATTGCCGTGGTGTCGATGGCGATGTTTGGTCTGACGACTCAACAACCAATGCTGTTGGAAAGCTTGCTGGATTATCCGGTCTCAACCACTGGCTTATTAATGGCACCGCGTGGGTTGGCGTCGGCGGCGATGTTGATTTTGGTGATTAAACTCAATCCGCAATTCGATCCCAGAATCAAAATAGTCTTTGGCTTGAGCTGCATCGGGATTGGTAGCTATTTGATGACGCAATACTCACTGCAGATCGATACATTTTGGATAGTGATGCCGAGCATGATTCAGGGGATGGGGCTTGGTTTAACCTTCTCGACGCTATCAACCTTGGCGTATTTAACGATTCCGAAAGAGCAATCTGTTGCGGCGGCGAGTATTTACAATCTGTTCCGTACGATTGGTAGTTCGTTTGGTATCTCTATCGCCACCACGTTCCAATATCGTGATAGTCAGCAGCAATGGCATGCGCTGGGAGAGGGTATTAATCCTTATAATCCTAACTTGCATGACTGGGCGGCCAATCAGGGGCTTTCCATTACCGACCCGGTTGCGTTAGACCAATACCAACAGATGTTGCAGCAGCAATCGCAAATGGTTGCGTTTGTACACACTTTCCAGCTTGTAGGAGTGATGTTCGTGATCATGATGCCGATGCTGGTTTTCATCCGGTCGCGTGAATAACAACAAGTTCAGGTGAACTGTGCCAGAGAACGCCTCTCAAGTTGTGTCAGCTTGAGAGGCGTTTTTTATTGGACGGTATCAGTGAAAGAAGGACGTTTACTCAAACGTCACTTCATCAAAATGCGGATTGGCTTTGAGCGCGCGCATTGCGACTAATTGTTCAGTCGGGAAGGCGATGTGCTCACCATCCATATCTAAAAACAAGCACTCTTGTCGCTGCATGTCGTAGCCTGTGTCGAACGCGTTGCCCTGATGAGTTTCACCATTTTTTAGTGTGATCTCGATCGGGAGCTTAAACATACAGGCGATTTCAATAAAATCGTATTGGCTGCAAGTCACCATAGTTTTCTCCTTTCAAACCGACGCAGTATTCAGAAGGTATGAGAACCGTATCCTTAAATAGAAGACGTTTGATTGAAACTGAATCTTCATCTTACACCTCATTTTGGTCACGAAATAGACATACACGCACGTTTTAATAAACCTAATGTGAGCGTTCACAAGCGAGACAAAACTACGATATGTCTGAAACGATACTTAAGCGCACATACCTAACGAGTGAACAAAAGACACAAAAGCCAAGTTCACTGATTTCCCCTCAAACCTACCATGCGCAGTTGGCGCACCGTGTTCACCACTCGCCTCAATTTGAAAACGGCCGCGTTAAAAACGAGATGCCAAATGTCCCTAGTCCGCAATCATTCTGGCAGGTGTGTTGGAGTTATCTTGGTGGTAGAACGCCGTTGAGTCCTAACGAACATCTGCCACATTCCCCAATTCAACCTACGCAGTTTGCGCAGCGAAGTGAATCGATGCGCCTTACTTGGCTGGGCCATTCCACTATGCTGGTGGAGGTCGATGGCATTCGAATTCTGACCGACCCGGTATTTGATTACGCTTCTCCGTTCATCGCAAAAGCGTGGTTTGAACGCAATATTCCCAATACCCATGCTAGAGATTGTTTGCCGATTCCTGAAATTATCGTGATTTCGCACGATCATTACGACCATTTAGAAGCATCGACCATACGTTTCTACGCCGATAAACCCGTGACGTTTTATGTGCCCTTAGGGGTTGGCAAGCATCTGATAAAGTGGGGTGTTTGCGCAGACAACATCGTGGAATTCGATTGGTGGGATAGCGTGCACTATGCTGGAATCGAACTGATTTGTACGCCTGCTAACCATAATTCGGGTCGTACTTATTTCGATAAAAACTCGACCTTGTGGGCTTCTTGGGTCATCAAAGGAAAAGAAGAGACGCTCTATTTTAGTGGCGATTCAGCTTACGATTCGCACTTTTCCGAGATCGCACTGCGATGTGGACCAATCGACATTGCTTGTTTGGAAGTGGCTGCCGATGTGAAAGGCCAAGGTTATCCGGTCGAAAACTGGGGGCACATGCAGGCTCACCATACCGTGCAAGCGTTTCACGATTTAAATGCGAAAAAACTGTTGCCAGTACATTGGGCTACATACGAGCTATTTACTCACCGCTGGGACGAACCGATTTTAGATTTGCTTGCCCATTGTCAAAAAGAACATATAACGCTGCTGACGCCAATGCCGGGGGAGAGTTTTTACGTTCATCAAGAACATATAAATAAACAGTGGTGGCGAGAAAAAGAAATATGTGAGCCAGCTAGAATTTTGACTTAATAATATGATCTTACTTCAATAATTATTTTAGAAATTAACTTTGTTATTTTCAGAATATAACAAGGTTTTTACTGGTCATTGAAATTAAAAATTTCCATAGATTCACTTTCCAATTGTGATCTCACGCTTTTATAAATCGATTAGTGTCATTTTTTGATACTTTTCATCTGAAAATTTGCGCTCTTATCAGAAAAGTTTTAGTAAAAATCTTTGCCATCTTAATTTTACTCTTCAAAACAATTATACTGACTATTATCTTGATAAGCCCATAGAGCAATGGCTATAACTTGTTCTCGGTGGGTAAAATGTATCCAGTTAAAGAAAAGTAAAAAATCTAATGGATAAGACATGTTTTACGCCAACAAGATAGAATATTGAGACCAAAATCACAAGAGTAGGACTCTCTTGAATTTATCATCATGGATGCTGAATAAATAAAATACAGGCATTGTTCGATGAATAATTCTGCAACGTATTTACTTGCTGCTTTACGAGAAAAAATAAAAGAAAAAGGCATTGGATATTCCGAGCTTTCTATTGGACTTGGAATCCCGCTTTCTACCATAAAAAGGCAGCTTCACAATACGTCTCTTGGTTTAGATAAAATCTTGTTGTACGCCACGCACCTTGATACGGATTTGGTTGAGTTATCCATGCGAGGTAAGCAGCTGCAGCAAGAGAGTGAACAGTTTATCACTGACACCAACAGTGAGATTTTCCATCAATATCCTCACTTATTTGATTTTCTTTATCTTTTGCGTCGACCTGAGTGGTCTTTAGAAGAGATCGCACGGAGATACCAGCTGAGTGATACTTCCGTTGCGCTCTATTTACGTGCACTAGAAATGATGGATTACATTGAACTGAAAGGGGATAAACACTATCAATTTAAAGATACAGGCCGCTTTATTTTTGAAGAAGGTTCAAATTTAGACACGCTATTTGCACAGCGCTTTCGTGAAGAAGTGTTTAGCCACGATATTCGGCCTCCAATTTGTGTTGGACGCATTGCGATTACCGAAGAACAAGAAGAAAAACTGGCAAATGAAGTGTACAACAAATTAATTGAGTTTGATGTTCAAAATAAAACCAGTGAAAACAGTCAACGACTAAAAAACGTTTTACTCACTTTTACACCGGGTAATCAGATATTTTTGGCTGACACAATTCCGAATATTAATGGCGATTTATTAAAAGCCATCACTATCGCTAAAGAAAAATAAAAGAATAATTATTGGAAGCTCGTGCTTATTTAGTGCGAGCCGGGCTTCTGCACACTAAAAACACTCATTTATATAAATGAGTATATAAAAATAACGTAAATAATAGGGGAAAAGTATGTTTAAAAAGAGCACACTTGCCATTCTGATCGGGGCTACTATTTCGCTTGTTGGATGTGGTTCCAATGATAAAACTGAAATCCGTTTACCACAGGCACCAACTTCGGAGTTTACTAACGTGATTGATCGTACTGGTAATCCAACTTACCTGCGTGATTACGACAGTTATTCGAACCTGAAGTACAACGCACTCACAGACAACGGCGCGTGGCATGGCCATTTGCTACCTGAAGATGCGGCGGGTTATGGCGCTTTCGGCGGTATTATGCAAGTGACGCAAGAGTACGCGCATTTTATGTCTGGCCAAACGTTCGACAAGCTCACGTTGACCGACAAAGTGAGTGGCCAAACTTACGACTTATCGAACGCAGAAGCGAAAGTCTATTCCATTCCAGGTGCGTTAGTGCAGGTGTTGGACTTGGACGATATTCACGTGCAAATGGTGCTGCGCTTCGTAACTGATCGCTCTTCACTGGTGGAAACGCTCATCACCAATAAAACTGATCGTGATATGAACTTGGCGTTGGAGTGGGACGGCGAGTTGGTGAAATACGCGCTGTCGACGCGCAAAGACCAAACCGTGGCGCAGTACTACCCAGATTACAAGCGCCAGATTTCGACCATCGAGAACGGCATTAAAATTAACTTTAGCGAGATGAAAGACAACTGGGCGATCCGTAATGATCGCGATGCAGAGTTCCGCATTACCCGTTCTCTACCGACGAAGACGTTCACCAACGAAACCTCATTCAGCTCTACCGCGGAGATGAGCCTACCAGCTGAGCAAACATCGGCGGTTTATACGGCGTATTCTAACCTGCACAATGCGAAAGAAGTGCAGTCAGAATCGTTGAAATTGCAAGATGTGTTGGCGAATCCAACTCAATACATGGAAGCGTCGAAAGCGCGTTGGGACGGCTATTTAGCGAATGGTCTTATCAACAAAGAAGCGACAGCAGACCAAGCTCGCGTAGCGGTAAAAGCGATGGAGACCCTAAACGGTAACTGGCGCTCTGCGGCGGGCGATATTGAACAAGCGACAGTCACGCCATCGGTCACTGCGCGTTGGTTCTCTGGTAACTTAACATGGCCGTGGGATTCGTGGAAACAAGCGTACGCGATGGCGCATTTCAACCCAGATGTTGCGATGGACAACATTCGCACGGTATTCCAAGAGCAAGTTCAAGCTGATGACAAGATTCGTCCGCAAGACAAAGGCTACTTGCTGGATGTGTTGACGTACACCAAACCTGTTAGTCGTGGTGGTGCTGGCTCTGAAAACTGGAACGAACGCAATACGAAACCATCGTTGGCGGCATGGTCTGTGATGGAGGTGTATCACGCTCTCGTGAACCAGTTTGATCGCCCAGAAGACGCGCAAAAATTCATTGATGAAATGTATCCGAAGTTGGTGGCATACCACGATTGGTGGCTATCCAACCGCGACCACAACCAAAATGGTGTGCCTGAATACGGCGCGGCAGTAGACCCAGCACACAACACAAAAGAAGGCGTGATGTACGTTTGGGTAGAAACGCGCGATCCTAACTTCACGACCATTATTCCTGCAGAAGACATCATCGAGCAAAACGGCAATTCTTATAAAGTAAAAGGCATGGCGTCTTACAATAAGATTCTCGATAAAGTGGATTACATGACGATTCACGTCGGCGCACAAGAAGCGGCGGGCTGGGAATCGGGCATGGATAACGCGGCTCGTTTTGGCTTTATCTACAACATCCACAACATGAATTCGCAAGCTGAAGACATCAGCAACCCAGACAGAAATGTGGATCAACTTGGTCGCTACGCGGCAAGTGCGTACGGCTTTGATAACAGCATCAAGCTGGAAGGCGAAGAGTGGGTGTACAGCAATACGTCAGCGGAAAACTTAGCGAAACTCGATCTAGCGAAGAAAGATTGGGAAGTTCGTTTTGCAGAAAACCGCACCAACAATAACGCTGCGGACGGTGAGCTGCTTGGCTTCTCTATGCTGCAAGAATCGGTGGATCAAGCCTCTTACATGTACTCAGACAACAAATACTTAGCGGAAATGGCGAAGTTGGTGTCCGATGGCGTAGAAGGTAAAGACCGCGCGCAAGAATTCCTTAACGGCGCAGAAAAAATCAAGACTTACATTAACCAGTGTATGTTTGATGAAAGCACAGGATTCTTCTACGACATTCACTTAAATGTGGCTGAAGATGGCACTACTCCTGCGCCTCTTGCAAATGGCTGTGCGGGTTTGCCGATTGTAGAGCGTGGACGTGGCCCTGAAGGTTGGTCGCCGCTGTTTAATGGTGCAGCAACGCAAGAGCATGCCGATAAAGTGATCGCGGTGATGCGTGATCAAGACGAGTTCAACACGCCAGATAAATTCCAAGGAACGGGTGTGCCTTTGCCGACCGCGTCGCAAACCAACCCTGCTTACGGTAAAGATGTGTACTGGCGTGGTCGTGTGTGGCTAGACCAAGTGTACTTTGGCTTCCGTGCGATGGAAAACTACGGCTACAAAGAAGAGGCGATTGCAATGGCGAATGAGTTGTTTAACAACGCAGAAGGTATGACGGGTGACATGCCAATCCGTGAAAACTACAACCCAGAGACGGGCGCGGTACAAGGTGCGTCGAACTTCTCTTGGTCTGCGGCGCATTTGTACATGATGTACAACGGATTCTTCAAAAACTAGATCGCACACATTAGGCGCTTTGGATGACCCCCCTAGCATTCATAGCGCTTAACGAACGATAATTCAGTGATAAATAAGACAAACCGGACTGTATTGGCAGTCCGGTTTTTTATGTCTCTTGTCACACAGATTTTAGTGCTGGAGCAGGGCGTGTTGCCATATCGAAAGCATCTCTTCACTAAACAAGTAAAAGCGCATGTCGAGTGCCGCGTATTCCGGTCTTTTGCAAACGGCCATCGCGACTTCTGCTGCTTCTTGGGGTGGGTAGCCATACACTCCGCAAGAAATCGCAGGCAGCGCCACACTTTGGCAGTGGTTGGCGAGCGCGAGATCCAGCGAACGTTGATATGCAGATTCCAACACCGCTTTTGGATCGGCGAATTTATCGTAAATCGGGCCAACGGCATGAATGACGTAACGCGCGTTTAAATTGCCAGCCTCAGTAATGCGTGCGTCACCAAACGGGCATCGAATACCGTCGACATCATCAACGGCATAACACGCATTGATAAGCGCAGGCCCTGCTGCGCGATGAATGGCACCATCGACGCCACCTCCGCCGAGCATTCTCGGGTTTGCTGCATTCACGATGGCATCGACATGTGCGGTGGTGATGTCGCCTTGGACTAACGAGATCGCGTTCATTTTTTTGAGCCTTCTACAATGATGAGAAACAAATGGTCAGTAACACAGTTAACTGTAGCTTACTCATCAATCACTTGAGGTTTTAACTCGACGACATTTCCTTCCGGATCATGAATATAGAGTGAGCGACCGAACCCCTGTGCGCCGTAGCGCTTCGCAAACTCTTCGGTTTCAATGCCGTTCGAACACAGATATTCCAGTACTTCATTTTCGCAAAAAGGTGCTAGTTGCAGGCAAAAATGGTCAATATTACGACCATTTTGAACTGGTGGCTTTCCGCCAAGTTGCCCTAACTCGCTGTCCACCGTCACCACATCAATCAATGCGTTACCAGCCCTGAGCTGGGTTAAACCAAGCTCCATTACTTCGCGCTCGACAGGGCAACCCAAAATATCTCGATAGAAATGCAACATAGCGTCGAGATTGCACGTTCTTAACACGACATGATCAAGGGCTTGGATTGCGATTGGGTTGTTGGTGGGCATGCTTCACTCCTTTTGTGCGGTTATGAGATAAGTATAAAGCGACCTTAAAAGTCGTGAGAGAAATGATCAAATGCAAGGTGGGCTTTTGCTAGATCGAGTGCAGAAACACTGCAACTCAAAGCAAACCAAAAAAGCTAGCTTGTTGCTAACCTTTAGAATATAGAGATTATTACTCGTATTCAGAAGCGTAAGTTTCTTCATAAGTGTGCGAGTAAAGCTCGAACAGGTTGCCGAATGGGTCTTCTAGATAGACCATTTTCGCAGGCTTGTTATCGTCTTCTGGGTGGTAACGCATGATGTCCATACGCACTTTGCCACCCAACGCTTCAGTGCGCTTGATTGCGCCTTCAAAGTCGTCCGTCTGCAAACAGAAATGGAAGATTCCGATGCGAGAAAAATCCACTTCATGGCGCTCTTGACGCTCTTTCATTTCAAATAACTCAAGTCCGATGCCATCGCTTGTCACTAGATGCGCAATGTTGAAGCCTTTAAAGCCCTCACCAAAGACCGCAATACACATTCTGCCAATTGCGGTTTCGCGTTCTTCAATCACTTTCGTGTTGCCCATAACGACTTTTAGACCAAGCGCTTGCGTGTAAAACTCAACCGCTTTATCCATATCTCCGACCATAATACCGACATGATTCATTTTCATTTGTTTGCTCCCAACATGTGCGCTTAAACGTTGTTTTGTTTCGATGTGGGAGAGTATATGGTGCGATTTTAATTACATGAAATTATCATAAATTATAAAAATAATAATTATATGTAATCAGTATGGGCGGGGTTCGAGCTAATTGGCTAATGCCTCAATAGCTTGCTGTACCGAGGTGAAGTGAATTTTGATTATGCATCTTTGTGCGAGACTAAACTCATGCGACTGGATGAGTGACGTAACTTCCTCGACGGACAGAGTGCGTGCTCCCGGTTGTAAAACGGTGGTGTTCGAATCGTTGTATTGCAACCCGAACGTGTAGCCATTTGAGTCAATTACGTAATCATCTGGCCCCCAAATGAGCGCTTCGCATTCGGAATCAAGCTCGGCATGAGAACGCAAATAGATAAGTTCATCGTCGCCGTCTAGTTTTAGCAAGCATGGCCAGCATACTGCGTGGTCTCTCATAGTTAACTCATTATTCATTGTTATTTAGAAACTTGCCCCAGGTTGCTGCAAAAATGCTAACTCTTCAGGTGTGCTTTCTCTACCCAAGATGGCGTTGCGATGTGGGTAATGTCCAAATTGGTCGATGATGGCTTTGTGTTTTAGCTCAAAATTGTAGTTATTTTCAAGCCCTGATGCGCGAAACAATTTCTCAGCTTCGACATGAATACGTCGAGATTCACTGTGCATAAACGGCATGTACAAAAAGCTTAGCTGCTCAGGCGCTAATTCTTGATCGTGTCCTAACCGAATTGCTTCTTGAGCCAATGCTAATGCGAGCGGGTCTTGCGCAAACGCTTTTGGGGTGTTGCGATACACATTACGTGAAAACTGGTCGAGGACGATGATTTCGGCCAATCGTCCTTGTGCGCTGTCACGCCAATTAAACAGTTCACAACGAGCGGCTTGTTCTAGTACCGAGGCAAATCGTGACGCAATATGTTTGTCCAGTTCTGGGTTGTTTTCAAACCAGTTTTGAGGCGTTAGCTCCTCGAACCAGAACTTGATGATTTGTTGATGCATGGCGCTTCCTTTTATTGTGTCTTAATAGCAAAAAGCCAGAAGCGTGGCTTCTGGCTCTTGGCGTGTTATCGACCGTAAGTCTCTACGATGTAACGTTCAAAATCGTCACACATTTGTTCGTCAGAGATGACGTTGCTTGCCAGTTCTTTACTGCCGTCGACGACTTTAATCGTCGCGTTCAGTGAAGCAACTGGTGCTCGTTCTCGTGTTGCAAGTGAGTCGATTTTCTTCTGCTGTACTTCCCACGCTTGCTCTGGCGATAGATTACATACATCTGCCAAGTACTTAGCATTGAACCCCTCGCCAGTCAGGCTGAAAATGGTTTCGTTGTGCGACAAATGATTGCCTGCGTGCCAGTAGTGTTTTGCCAACAGTGGGCCAATTTCTGGGTTATCCGTCAGGTAGCCAAACTTCTCAAGGAAGTATGCGCGGGTCTGATACACCGCCATGTGCGCGAGTAGATAACCTTGGTATGCACAAGCCGCTTCGTCAGATAGCAAATGTGGAATCGCCATCAGTGGGCGAGGGCTGCATTCCAAACCCAGGATCTGTTTTTCACAATCGCGAGCCAGCTTAGTGATGTGCTCTGGCGTTAACTCATCATCGCTAAGTTGATATAACGCGCGCTCAAAGTAAGGCACAACCAAGATGCTACGTTCTTCATAAGCTTTGAATGGCTGACGACTGTTGATCATCGCTTGAATTGTCTCATCAGGAACCGAATTCCCTTCATCATCCAGTGCGTACTGTTTTAGCCAATCGGCATCGGTTAACAGGCTGTCACAGAACATCGACTGAGTTTCTGCATAAGCCATCGACGTCGGCGCAAACTCCTGCGAAAAACAAGGCGCGTTCATTTTTACGTTCGCAAAGTGTGCTGCGTGGCCACCTTCGTGGAACAGCGTGTTAATGCCATCGTAGCCGCTGCCCACTTGGTCTGGTTTGGCATTGCTGGTGAAGTTCACCTGTGCTGCGACCCATTCGCCTTGATTGTAGAAAGAAGGGATCGGGCCGTGGCAGAACCCGTTCGGGTACTTACCTTTGCGGTCTAACAAATCCAGCGTTAGCGTCGCGCCAGAGTAATCAATATTCAGACGACCAAACGATTCTACCCAGCGTCTCAGAGATTTAGAGAACGGCACGTATGGGTCAAGGTCACGCATGACGTCACCCGCGAACGAGTAAACAAAGTTGAAGCCAGTGAGTGCGCTTGCGCCTTTCTCTTTCGCCAAGTTTTCTAAGCTGTTTAGGTGCGCATCTCGCGTGCGTTGTTCGAAATCTTCCAAAATCTCGAATAGCTGCTCAGAGCTCATCTTTTCCGTTTTTTGCACGGAGTAATCAAAGAAGGTCGCATAACCCAGTGAGCGAGCGAACTGGTTGCGCAGTTTGATCAGTTCTATAAAGCCGTTTTGCAGTAGCCATTGTTCAAGGTTCAGCAACGCTTGATGAGCCGATTGGCGAACTTCTTCATGATTGCTGGTGCGAATGGTTGAGCTCAATACTGGCAGTGAACCTTCTACTTGCTTGCCGTTTTCATCGGTAAACGTTTGTACGTGGTTCTGTTTTTTCTCGAATAGCTCAGCTTCAAAGGCAATGAGCTGATTTTTCAACGCTTGTGCTTTTTCGCCCTCGATGGCGTGAGATTCAAACATCGCTAGCCAACCAGAAAGACCCGTAATGGTTTGCTGTTTCTCTTGTGGGTCGGTAATTGAGTCCGCGGCTTCAAGCTGTTGTTTGATGGCAGTAATTTGCTCGGCGTTGCTCAAAAAGCTTGTCCACGCCGTTTGTGCTTGCGTTGAGCCATCATGGTCATCGCTGATCCCCATGTAAGTTTCCCAAAAGAAATCTTCTTTGGTGCGGTGAATCGCGAGGTAACGTTGATTGAGGTCGTTGAGATAATCCGTTGCGGTCATTTTGATCCTTCAAATGGTTTCGTTATGTAGACAGTTGATTATTGCACGCTTGGCCGCGAGAAAGGAGCGACAATCTCATTTGTCGATTTTGCATCGCGTAAACGTGATTTTACTATTTGTTTACATTTTAAATGGTTAGTAGGTTATTTGTTGTGGCGTACCTTACGTTTGGGCGCTGATGGTATACAATTTATAAAATTTCTTGTTGCAGTCGTACAAAGCGGAAACGAAATGATAAATAAAGCAAAAATAACGTTGCTGACGCTAGGAGCGGTTTTAGCGGGATGTTCGTCAGTGACGGCTCCTAAAAAGGATGCCATTGAGAGTATTCAGCAAAAATGTGCGGTCATTCTGAGTAGTGATGTTGCTGATGATCACCGTTGGCAGGTGTATAACGAGCTGATGCAAGAATATGCGGTACATGCCATTAAAACTCAGGCTCAACTTGACCGCTTTGAAGCGTTTGTTCAGCGAGTGCAAAGTGATGATTCAGGTCAGCTGATTACTGAGCTGATTGAAGTCACTGACTGGGGATGCTCAAACGGTAATTATCTTGAAGAGATGGATATGTTCATTCAAGAGGTTCAAAAGTAAAAAACCGAGCGTTAAGTCGCTCGGTTTTTTGTTTTTGTTGCACTCTATTTTTGTAGCACTCTAGTGCGCTGGCTCGTCGGGACGTTTACTCTTCTGGGTACTCGCCCATACCCTCAGTTTTGCCTTCTGCTTTCCAGTGCTCATTGGCATCATAAGCTTCATCGCATAAGTCCACGGTGTAGCCCATTTCAGTAATTTCTTTCAAAGTGAGGTTGTCAGCAATTTTGGCAATTTCGCCCGCTTTATTACGCAATTCCATCGTGTTTCCTCCGTTATCGCTCACTTGCAGCAACGTGACTCCAACGCCTAGTAACAAGGCATCGAAGTCTCTTTGCTTTAAGTATATATCCCTCTGTTCAAAATGATGGATTAAACCCTTTTTTATGTGTGGTTAAGGCGTAATGATTTGAGCTACGCCTGCAATTTGCATCGACAGCATCGCGATAGCAGGCTATTTGTGATTTATTGAGTGATTCATTTATAAGTTTGGAAAATCGAAATGGTGATTCTCGACCACTCCTTAGCACAGCAAATTGTTGATCGAACCATGTCCATCATTGGTCACAATGTGAATGTGATGAACTCAGCAGGCATCATTATTGGCAGTGGCGATCCCAAACGCGTTGGGCAAGTGCATGATGGCGCGGTATTGGCGTTGAATCACGGCGATTCACTAGAGCTGAATGAGCAGCAATGTTTGACGTTGCAGGGTGTCAAACCCGGAATCAATATGCTGTTGAAATTGCATGGCGACGTGGTCGGTATTGTTGGTGTGACAGGTGAGCCGGAGAAAATCCGAGATTTTGCCAAACTGGTCAAAATGACCGCTGAATTGACAATCGAGCAAGCTGCGCTGGTGGAAAAATTTCAGTGGGACAGACGTCATCGCGAAGAGTTTATTCTGGCTTGGATCAATGGCAAATTGACTGATGAAGAGCTGAAAGATTGGGCGATGCGTCTTTCTATCGATGTTACTCAACCACGGGTGGCAACGGTGATTGAAGTCTCGACGCCGTCTGCCTCAAAAAGCATGAAGAGTGTGCGCAATATTGTTGAGCTGCTTGAATACCCAGAGCGTAACAACCTAGTTGCGATTGTCTCAGTGAATGAAATTGTGGTGCTGAAACCGTGTCATTCCGCCAAGCAGTGGGATAGCCAAATCGAAAGTGAACGCATTGATAAGTTGATGTCGCGTTTAAGCGATCACGATTCGCATACGTTTCACATTGCGCTAGGGCAGCTGTTTAATGAGCCTAAAGATGTCGCGTTGTCATACCAAAGTGCGAAGCAGGTATTAGCCATTGGCAAGCAGTTCTACCCAGAGAAACGTAAGTACCTGTTCGACGAACTTCGTTTGCCTGTGCTGTTAGCACCGTTGGCGGATATTTGGCAAGGTGAACAAATTATTGATGGCGTGAAACGGTTGAAAGAGAAAGACAAATCTGGGCAATTACTGAAAACCCTAGATGCATTGTTTGAATGCAATGGCAATGTGACAGAATGCTCTAAAATGCTGTTTATTCACCGGAACACTCTGCGTTATCGGCTAGAAAAAATCACCGAGATAACAGGGTTACCAACCACCAATTTTGTGGGGTTAGCGGAGCTTTATATTGCGACTCGGCTCTCAAAAATGGCTTGATATTGTGCATTTGCACAATACGCGTCATTTTTTGACCACATCATTTGTCACTCCGCCTAAAGGAATTCGAAAGCAAACGATTAATAATTCATGCGTCCCTACATGTTGAGTGAGCCAACACGGACTCGCTCAGCAAAATAAGAATAAATGGAGTTATCATGAACCTTATATTAATCCTGCTCGGGGTGATCGCATTTATTGTGCTCACGACCACCAAATTCAAATTACATCCCTTTTTAGCGCTGATCATCGCGGCGTTCCTTGCGGCATTTGCTTACGGCTTACCGGCAGATAGCATTGCCAAAACCATTGCTTCTGGCTTTGGCGGCATCCTTGGTTACATTGGTTTGGTTATCGTTTTAGGTACCATCATCGGTGTTATTTTGGAGAAAAGTGGTGCGGCGATCACCATGGCCGATACGGTTATTAAAGTGTTGGGTGAGCGTTTCCCAACATTGACTATGAGCATCATCGGTTACATCGTTTCTGTTCCGGTATTTTGTGATTCAGGCTTTGTCATTCTGAACTCGCTAAAAGAATCACTCGCGAAGCGTTTAAAAACCTCAAGCGTTGCGATGAGTGTGGCGTTGGCTACTGGCCTATACGCGACGCACACGTTTGTGCCGCCAACTCCTGGCCCGATTGCCGCTGCGGGTAACTTAGGCCTGGAATCTAACCTTGGTTTAGTGATTGGTGTGGGTGTGTTTGTTGCAGCGGTTGCGGCGTTAGCGGGTATGTTGTGGGCGAACCGATTCCAACATGTTGAACCAGATGGCATTGAAGCCGCAGATGAAATTCAGCATGACTGGCAAGCACTCAAAGCGTCTTACGGCAAATTGCCAACGGCGAGCCAAGCATTCGCTCCTATTTTTGTTCCAATCTTATTGATCTGTTTTGGCTCTATCGCGAAATTCCCAAGCCTACCGCTGGGCGAAGGTTTTGTGTTTGATGTTCTGACTTTCTTAGGACAGCCACTAACTGCATTGGTGATTGGCCTGTTCCTTTCTGTTCGCCTACTCAAGTCAGACAACAAGATTGAAGAATTTGGCGAGCGAATCAGCCAAGGTATTACGGCTGCTGCGCCTATTCTTTTGATTACCGGTGCGGGTGGCGCATTTGGCGCGGTATTAAAAGCAACGCCGCTAGGTGAATACTTGGGTACGACGCTATCGGCGCTGGGCGTGGGTATTTTTATGCCATTTATCGTTGCGGCTGCGCTAAAATCGGCGCAAGGTTCGTCTACGGTTGCGCTGGTGACCACATCAGCTTTGGTTGCGCCTATGCTTACGCAATTGGGGCTAGATTCAGAAATGGGCCGCGTATTAACAGTGATGGCGATCGGTGCAGGTGCGATGACGGTTTCTCATGCAAACGACAGCTTCTTTTGGGTAGTTTCGCAGTTTAGCCGCATGTCGGTGGGCTTAGCGTACCGCGCGCAAACCATGGCTACGCTCGTTCAAGGTGTCACGGCAATGGCATTGGTGTACATTTTGAGTCTCGTTCTCTTATAAGTCTCTGGAAATACGTATGAAAGTGGTAATTGCACCTGATTCATTTAAAGAAAGCTTAACCGCCAAACAAGTGAGCGAGGCGATCAAAACGGGTCTTGCTCGCGTATGGCATGATGCCGAGTTTGTTACGGTTCCGGTCGCAGACGGTGGCGAAGGCACGGTTCAATCTTTGATAGATGCAACTCAAGGCGAACAAGTCTTCACAACAGTGACCGCGCCATTAGGGAATGATGTTGAAGCGTTTTATGGCATCCTCGGCGACGGCGAAACTGCGGTTATTGAAATGGCGGAGGCCAGTGGGCTGCACCTTGTGCCGAGTGACGCTCGCGACCCAAAATTGACCAGCAGCATTGGTACCGGACAGCTGATCAAACACGCGCTAGACCGCGGCATTCAACGCTTAATCATTGGTTTGGGCGGCAGCGCTACCAATGATGGTGGCGTGGGCATGTTGACCGCGTTGGGGGTAACGTTTCTTGATGAATCTGGTCATGCAATTACCCCAAATGGAGGCGGGCTAGCGACGCTTGCATCCATCGATATTTCTGGTCTTGACCCGCGCTTAGCTGCTTGCGAAATGTTGGTAGCGTGCGATGTTGATAACCCACTCTGTGGCGACAAAGGCGCGTCGGCTATCTTTGGCCCGCAAAAGGGAGCGACAGCGTCAGACGTCACTCTGCTCGATAACGCATTGCGCAAGTTTGGCGAGTTGACGGAACAAGCGACGGGTAAGCATGTACTGACTCGTGAAGGGGCGGGTGCTGCTGGTGGTATGGGCGCGGCCTTGCTCGGGTACACGCCAGCACGTTTGCAACCGGGAATTGAGATTGTGCTTGAAACGGTCAAACTTGCTGAGCATGTTGCGGATGCGGATATCGTATTCACAGGCGAGGGTCGCATCGATCATCAAACCGCACATGGCAAAACGCCGATGGGCGTTGCTAAGGTGGCCAAACAGTTTAATCTACCAGTCATTGCATTAGCAGGCTGTGTGGGCGACAACTATCAGGCGGTTTATGAGTGCGGAATTGATGCGGTGTTTGCTTGTGTACCAAGGGCGATGAGCTTATCTGAGGCCATGAAAGAGGCCGACGTCAACGTTGCCAATTTAGCCGAAAACGTCGCGAGAATGTGGCAAATTAAGTCGCACTGAGGGCGATAACGATACGAGAAAACTCCACCTTTGCGTGGAGTTTTTTGTTGTTACCTGTTTGCGTGTGTGGGCATAAGTTCATTTAGCAAGAGCGAGTTAACAGGCATGCTTTGCTATCAACTTTGCCAGTGTTTGCATCGCGTGACTCCAATCGGTTTCATGACCAAAGTTTGCCACGCTGATGCGCACGCAATGTCGATATTGCTCTTGAGTGCCAAATACGGTGCCGGGAAGTAGGCTGATTCTGTGCTTATTGCACGCTTGATACAACGCATAACTGTCCGTGTCTTCGGGCAGGCGCAACCAAAGCAAGAACGAGCCTTGCTCGGCGTTGATCTGATATCGATTTTTTAGAGATTCGTATTCATCTAAGTATTGATGAAGCATCTGGATAAATCGGCGCATGTTGTTTTGATAAACCCGACCCATTCGCGCAGTATGCGTTCGATACTTGCCTGACGTTAGAAACGTTGCCACGGCTGACTGCATCAGGTTCAAACTGCCCATGTTCTCACACAGTAGATATTGCTCAATTTGATCTCGATATCTCCCCGCCAGCATCCAACCAATTCTCAAACGCGAATCGAGTGTTTTGGATAACGAATTCACGTAAATCACGCGTTGCTTGTCATCGAGCAAGCTCAAGCTTGGCAACGGCTTATCATAACTTAACCCGCCAAACACATCGTCTTCGATAATAGGAATATTGCCGGACGCCAATAGTAATTGTTGACGCTTTTCTAGCGGCATCATAGCACCAGTAGGGTTGGTGAAGTTTGGTGTTACGATGATCGCTCTTATGTCCCATGTCGCCATTGCTTTTGCTAAGGCTTCGGGGCACATACCGTCTCGTGGGCAACTCGGGATTTCCACCACTTTGAGGCCGAGTGATTCGAGCATCAATAAATTACCAAAATAGCAAGGGGACTCCACCGCGACGATATCGCCTTTTTGTGTCGTTGCGCGCAGCGCTAGGCTAATTGCTTGTTGCGCGCCGTGCGTCACCATGATCTCATCCAACTTGGCTGGCGTGCCCAAATCTTGTGTGATTTTCGCCAGTTGTTTGATTAAGAGGTGATCACCGGGTGGTAATTGGTAATGGCTCGGTACATGCGTTTGCTGGCGGCTGTGGCGGCCAATCTCGGCGTACAAGCTTTTGATCGCGGGGGAGTCAATGTTTGGGTGGGCTGAGCCAGCGGGCAAACGCTCTTGGTATTCAGGGTACGTGAGGATTTCTTTGCAGATCGAGAGCAAATCCACGCGAGTCGGATCCGGAATTGAGCGAGAGGTCGGCAAGGCGATTTTTACTCGATAACCCGACTTGGGAACCGAGTACACCAAGTTTTGCGCTTCCAGCTCTTGATACGCACGAATCACGGTGTTTTTGCTGACGCTTAATTCTTGGCTCAATGAGCGAATGGAGGGCAGTCGATCATCCACTTGGTAAACGCCACCATTGATGGCTTGTTTAAGGTGCTTTTCCACCACGAGGTACTTATTCCCTTCACCGCTTTCCAATAAATCTGTACCCATAAAAACACTTCCATCTGTCACTTTTTGAAAACACTGTACCTAATTACATTAGCAGCATCTCAAAACATAAAACAAGCGTGAGTGAGGCGATCATGTTAATCCGAGCCATCCCTTTTGTATTTGTCATCCTTTGGGCTTCTGGATTTGTTGGTGCGCGTTTTGGTTTGCAATATGCCGAGCCAGCGACACTACTTTCTATCCGTATGGCATTCAATGTCCTACTGTTTTTGGTTCTTGTGGCGGTATTGCGTAGAAGGTTGCCGACAGGGAAAGATTTTTGGCACAGCTGCGTAGTCGGGGCGTTGATCCACGGTTTCTATCTGGGCGGTACTTATTTCGCTATCGCCTTGGGTATGCCTGCGGGGTTGAGTTCGTTGCTGGTGGGCATTCAGCCGATTTTAACCGCGGCTTTGTTGGTGGCGTTTGTTCGTGAGGAATTTAAACCCTCGCAATGGCTGGGTTTGGCTCTTGGTTTTGTCGGTATCACTATGGTGTTGATGGGCAAAATGGAGTGGCAATCCGAGCAGCACAAAGTGTTGGCCATTGGTTTGTGTTTATTGGCTTTGGTTGGTATCACGCTAGGGACGCTGTATCAGAAAAAACATTGCCAACAAGTGGATATGGTTGGTGGTGCGACAGTGCAATATTTGGCCGCGCTCATCATGTTTCTGCCTGTTGCGATGCAGTTTGAAACCATGCAAGTGCAATGGGAACTGGAGTTTATTTTGACCGTGTTGTGGTTGGTCGTCGTGCTCTCTTGTGTGGCGATTCTATTGTTGCTGTACATGGTGAGAAATGGGGCGTCTTCGAGTGTGGCGTCTGTGTTTTACCTAGTGCCGCCAACGACGGCGATTCAAGCTTGGCTCGCGTTTGGAGAGTCGTTTGATTGGATGGGCATTTCTGGCTTTGTCCTAGCGGCTACGGCGGTGTATTTGGTGGTTAAAAAACCAGATCTGACGATAAAAAAGGCTATCAAAACAGAATATACCTAAATTAGGTAGGGACATTCACGTGCCAGTGAGTACAATTCTGCTTCATCTTAATCCGTGGAGCAGAGTGATGACGGCAAAGCCAGACCGAATGACCGCGATGCGTAATATCATCGACCAAGTAAAAGCTGAACTACCGATTTACGAACCGGAAACCTTTGTGTGTGGGCCGGAAGGGCAGTGCATCGGTTGTCCGAAGAAGTTACTGGAAATGGTGGATTCAGAGCTGAGCTATTGGGAATCGGCTATGGAGCGCGGCATTGTTCCGCAATTCGATGAAATTCGTCGTTTTGGCAAAATGTGCACGAATGTTCGTCGTGGTCTGGTGCGAAATAATGTGCCTTTACTCAATAGCTAGAGAGTAAAAGTCGTCTAATATCTGATACATAGCGTCGTTTTGTTGCACTACTCTTTGGCTGCTGTTCTCAAGTTTGAGTGGTGTTTGTCTCTTCTTACCCCTTGGGCCTTTAATCGCAAGAAATTGTCGATATATTGGCTCGGTCTCACATGGATGTGGGGCTATTGTCTTGGGCTAGTTGAGATAGGAAACGTGAAATCAAAGGGATTTACGCTGATGGAAATCACCATAGTGCTCACCACTTTGGCTTTCATCGCATTAGCTGCTTTACCAGTACTACTCGATATTCATCGCCAAGCATACGCTGCGATGCTGCACAGTTCTCAGTCTTCTTTAGGTACGGCTCTCAAATTCTTCCATGCTCAATCTGTGATTGATAACGCTTACGACCAAGAGCACGTTCACTACATTGACCGACAAGTCAAAACACGCAAAGGCATGCCAGAAGCCAGCGCCGACAGTATTCGTGCTTTATTAGAAATAGACCTGCCTGCCAGAGGCTACTCGAAAATTGACGTGCCGTGCAAAGGCAGTGATTTTTGCATCATCGGTCAGCAGTACCCAAACAGTGCTCATTTTGTCGCGATTCCTGATTATCAGTTCTTAGATAAATCGGGCGTTGATCGCGTGGTGTACATTTGGCCGCAGGGTTACACATTGGCAGAAGAAGCCTGCTATTTCTACTACGTGAATCAAGCCTCGACCGATTCAATTGTTCAAGGGCATGTGACGCAAGGGTGTTAGTCCCGAATAAGTGTTGCGAACAACGGTTACCGAGAATCTACAAATCGGGGTTGTTCGAACGGCGTTGCGCTTTATTCAATACCATTTTTTGACTCATTAAGACCTTGCCATTTGGCAAGATCACTTCCCCAAGTTCTCCCTGATGTTCAAACCCAAAGCGTTCATACAAAGCAATCGCTGGTGTGTTGGTTTTGTATACGTTGAGTACGATTTGGTCGTAGCCAAACGCCCAACCGCGCGCGATTGCCATTGATAATAATTTCCGTCCTAATCCTTTGCCTCGGTAGCTTTTGTCGATGTGAATACCAAGAATACCGACGCGAATGAGCTGCCCGCCTTCGTAACCGCACATTTCTGCAGGGAAGATTTCAACGCTGCCAATAAGTTCTTGGTGGTCAAACGCGACAAACTGAGGGATGGATTCGTTCTCAACACGTTGCAGGATACTACGAAGTGTTGTGTTATCGGGGGCTGGAGAAATCAAAAACTCCCCCTCGGAGTACACCCGATTCCACAGCGCGGTGAAGCGCTCGAGATCGCTTACCTTGATGGGTCTGATTTGCATTCATCTTCCTTGATTAGTGCAGGTAACGGTTAGGGTATAAGCTCAGATAAACAGCGAATTTGATTCAGAATGGGCTCGGCTGGTGCATCAGCGCCCGTTGGGTTAAACCAAATGGTGTTTACGCCCGCTTGCATGGCGGGATAAATGTCTTTGTGAGGTAAATCTCCGACCATGGTTATTTCACTCACGTTAACCCCTAACTGTTTTGCGACGGCGAGATAAAACTCAGGTTGGTTTTTAGCGATACCGAGGTTGGCAAAACAAAAATAGCCATTTAAGAATTGGTCCAAGTCGACGCGGACGAATGCGCGTTGAACCTCTTCCATGTTGGAGTCAGACGCGCTGGTCGCAATATAAATGGGATGATTTTGGGAAAGTACTGCCAGCGTTTCGGTGGCCTGAGGAACCGTTTCTACGTGTTCCCAATCGCACATTTTTCCTTGTGCGTGAGGGAAATCTACCATCAAGGTGTTCCCCCAATCGAAAAGATAAATCATGTTCGAATCTCCTTTATACCCAAGCATCTTGAAGTCACTTGGGTATATCAGTACATCATATCGCCTTTTCTAAAATCGGGGGACAAATCGAAGTGATAAATGCGATTTAGTCGGCTTTAGTCGTGAAAAGCGTTTAATTGCCGCTATCGTTACAAATGTTTCAGCATAATGCGTGAGTTAGTTTTAAAACCTTGATTATCGTAAAAACGCTGTGCTGGCTGATTGAATTCCATCACTTCCAATCGAACTTGCGTGGCATTGGCATCGCGCGCCCATTGCTCGCAAGCTTGGAGCAGTTGACGACCGATTCCTTGCTGTTTTTGCTCTTCATCGACAACGATCGTCCCCACGCGGCAAATTGGGTCTTTGATCAGAAAACTGACGGTGTCGTTTTGGGTGATCATCGCGGTTAAGAAGCCGAGAATTTGCTGTTCGCGTTCGGCAACCAAAAAGAGTCGCTCTTTGTTCTCTAGTGCTTGCGCAAGAAATTCGCGATCAGCTTCTGAAGGCGCAACAAAGGCTTCTGGCGCATTCGCAAAATGTAGTGAATTGATCTGCAAATTAAGCTGAAAAATTCCGTCTAAATCATTGGGAGTAGCTTGTCGGATATGGATTTGCATTCTATCTGCCCCCAGCAATATCGATAAATGATCCTGTGACATAAGAAGCTTCGTCACTCAGTAGCCAAGCGATCGCATTCGCCACTTCTTCTACTGTGCCGCCGCGTTTAAGAGGAATTTGAGGGCTCAGTCTATCCACTCGGTTTGGTTCTCCGCCGTCGGCATGCATATCGGTATAAATGAAACCAGGTCGAACGCCATTGACGCGAATATTGCGTTCTGCCAACTCCAGCGATAGCCCTTTGGTTAGGGTATCCATCGCGCCTTTTGATGTGGCGTAATCAACATACTCAAATGGCGCGCCTGAGCGTGACGCTCCAGAGGAGACATTCACAATGGCACCGCCCGCACTGAACCGCTTCGCCGCTTCTCGACAGCAGAGGAAACAACTGACGACATTCGTGTTCATCACAGTTTGGAAGCGCTCAAAGCTGATGTCGGCCAAAGGCGATTGGGTAAACAGCACGCCCACGTTGTTGACCAAGTGCGTCACTGCACCAAATTCGCGTTCTGTTTCATTAAACAAGGAGAGCACTTGCTGCTCATCGGCTACGTCTGCGGCGATGGCAATGGCTTTCCCGCCGTTTGCTTGTATTTCTGCCACAACTTGGTCGGCGGCCTCTTGCTGAGTTCGGTAATTAACGCAAACGCGATAGCCTTGCTCGGCCAGCTTTTTCGCAGTTGCGGCTCCAATGCCTCGGCTTGCGCCGGTAACGATGACTACTTTATTCAAAATACGTCCTTATTTTTGTCGCGAGTAGATTTTATCAGCGTAGTGTTTGCCACCGATTTGGTATGCGTCTGGAATGACTTGAGAGAGTTCGAAGCCGCATTTTGTGAGTACGCGCTCTGATGCGACATTTCCTTCGGTCACTGTGGCTGAAAAGCGGCGGAGATCGTGCGTGGTTTCTGCCCAGTGCAGCAAAGCCTTAAGTGTTTCTGTGCCGAATTGCAGGCCATGAAACTCGGGCAGCAGCAAATAGCCTACTTCGGCTTTGTCTTCCTCTAGTACAAAACCCGTGATCCCAATAGGTTGTTGAGTATTTGCATCGAAAATGGTCAAGCACAACCAATGGTCACACTCTGGTGTCCAGCTCGCTAAACGAGATTCAAACTTGTCGCGTAACACTCGCTCGTCAGGTTTATCGAAGCAGAGAGCGATGACACTAGGCTCGATATGTAAACGCTGAAATAGCGCCCAATCTTCTGCTCTGATTGGGCTCATTGTGGTTCTGGGTGTAGATATGAGAGTCGACATGCACATCCTTAATGCATCGAGTTGAATTGCCAGTCTCTCATTCTCTTAGCTTATTGATCAAACCGTTCAATTTAGAAAAGTGATTAATGTTGTGAATGTCGAATTGTGCAAAAAATTTGCGCTAGATATGAATTCATGGGAGCTAAATAACGAAATTTCATTCTTGAGACGCATAGAGCAACACGGAAATGATGTGGATCAAGAGAGAGCTACCCATAAAGTAGTATTTTGCGATCTATAATTACATTTTATTTGGAAGTGTTGCTAATTATGTCAATAAAAAAACGATATGTTGCACTGCTGGTTGCTGCCGGCATTGGTGTGGGCTGGTTAACATTAGGTGGTACTGCAGCGGTGATGCATTACACCTCTGATACTGAGTTCTGTCTCTCGTGCCACTCTATGGAAATCCCTTACAAAGAGTACCAAGGCTCAGTGCACTTCAGTAATGCGAAAGGCATTCGTGCCGAGTGTTCTGATTGCCACATCCCACAAGAACCGATGGACTACCTGATCACGAAGATTCGTGCATCGAAAGACATCTACCATGAGTTTGTGACTGGCAAGATCGACACGCCAGAGAAATACGAAGCACATCGTAAAGACATGGCTGAAACTGTATGGGCTCAGTTCCGTGAAAATGATTCAGCGACGTGTCGTTCGTGTCATGATTTCGATGCAATGGAAGAGTTTGAGCAATCACGCGATGCGGCGAAGATGCACGAATACGCGGAAGCGAACGATCAAACGTGTATCGATTGTCACAAAGGTGTGGCTCACTTTGCACCAGAAGCAGAGCTAGACAGCAAAGCATTCGAAACGCTGATGAGCTTCACGACTAAGACAGCTGCTAACGCGAAGGTGGTTTACCCAGTAACGACGATTAATATGGGTGAAATGGGTACCATCAATCCAACAACAAAACTGGAAGTGATGAGCGCGGAAGGCGACAACCGCACTGTTAAGTTGAACGCATTCCAAATGAAAGGCGCAGAACAAGTGCTTTACATGGGAGAAGGTCAACGTGCCATCGTAGCAACGCTAACAGAGCAAGGCCAACAAGCGCTTGAAGCTGGTGAATTTGAAGCGGATGTTTACGGCAACGAATGGCGCTCGGTTTCTCTAACAGGTGCTATTGATTCTCCAGTTGTAGACACGCTTGATCCAGTATGGTCATACGCAGAAGAGTTGGACAACGTTTACTGTGCAACTTGTCACGCGAAAATTCCTTCAAATCACTTCACTGTGAATGCATGGGGACCGGTAGCGAAAAGTATGGGTGATCGAACTGATATTTCAGCCGAGAACCTAGAAATTCTAACCAAGTTCTTCCAGCACCACGCGAAAGATGTGGTTGGTCACTAACGATAAATAGAAGGATAAGATTATGACTAATATGACCCGTCGCGGATTTCTAAAAGGCACTGGTATGGCGGCTGGTGCAATGGCATTCACTTCATTTGCACCTATGTCTGTTGCGTCTTCTAATGCTCGCGGCAAAGGCATTCTAACGGCGGGCCGCATGGGCCCAATGTTGTGTGAAGTACAAGATGGTAAGTTGGTTTCGACCACCAATGCTCTGCCTCAAACTGTACCAAATAGCCTACAAAGCACCGGTCCTGACCAAGTGCACACTAAAGCGCGTGTTAAGTACCCAATGGTTCGTAAAGGTTACTTGGCAACCCCATCAGCTCCCGAAGGCGTTCGCGGCAGCGATGAATTTGTACGCGTGTCTTGGGATGAAGCTTACAAGCTGATCCACGAACAGCACATGCGCATTCGTAAAGAATATGGCCCGGCTTCTGTGTTTGCTGGCTCTTACGGCTGGCGTTCAAGTGGCGTGCTGCACAAAGCACAAACCTTGCTGCAACGTTACATGAGCATGGCAGGCGGCTACTCAGGCCACTTGGGTGACTACTCAACGGGTGCTGCGCAGATCATCATGCCGCACGTTGTGGGCTCTATCGAAGTGTACGAGCAACAAACCACGTACCCAGTGGTACTAGAGCACAGCGATGTGGTTGTGCTTTGGGGCTTAAACCCGATCAACACCCTAAAAATCGCGTGGAGCTCAACAGACTGTGCTGGTCTTGAGTTCTTCCATCAATTGAAAAAATCAGGCAAGACGGTTATTGCGATTGACCCTATTCGTTCTGAAACCATCGAGTTCTTTGGCGAGAATGCGGAGTGGATTGCTCCTCACCCAATGACCGACGTGGCAATGATGATGGGTATCGCACACACCTTGGTGAAACAAGGTAAGCACGATAAAGCCTTCCTCGATAAATACACCGCAGGTTACGACAAGTTTGAAGCGTACCTGATGGGCGAAGAAGACGGCGTAGAAAAATCAGCAGAATGGGCATCACAAATCTGTGGCGTACCTGCGAAGCAACTTGAGCTATTGGCTGATATCTTCAGTAAAAACCGCACCATGCTGATGGCGGGTTGGGGCATGCAGCGCCAACAATACGGTGAACAGCGTCACTGGATGCTGGTTACACTGGCAACGATGTTGGGTCAAATCGGTTTACCGGGCGGTGGTTTTGGTTTCTCTTACCACTACTCAAACGGTGGTAACCCTGCTCGTGATGCTGGCGTACTTCCTGCGATTTCGGCATCGCTGGGTGGTGGCTCTTCTGCGGGTAACGACTGGGCGGTATCTGGCGCGGTGCAAAGCTTCCCTGTGGCGCGTATTGTCGAGGCGTTGGAAAACCCAGGTCAATCCTACCATCACAACGGTCATGAACTGACGTTCCCAGATATCAAGATGATTTGGTGGGCAGGTGGTGCGAACTTTACTCACCACCAAGACACCAACCGCTTGATTAAAGCATGGCAAAAGCCTGAACTGATCGTGATTTCAGAACCTTACTGGACAGCGGCTGCGAAGCACGCGGACATCGTTCTGCCAATCACCACATCGTTCGAGCGTAACGACTTAACGATGACGGGTGACTACAGTAACCAACACTTGGTGCCAATGAAGCAAGTGGTTGAGCCGCAAGGTGAAGCGCGTAATGACTTCGATGTATTCGCGGACATGGCAGAGATGCTAGCACCGGGTGGCCGTGATGTGTACACCGAAGGCAAAACCGAAATGGAATGGCTGTACGGCTTCTACAAAGCGGCGCAACAAGGTGGCCGTGGCTCTCGCATTGCGATGCCGAACTTCAGCAAGTTCTGGGAAGATAACCAACTGATCGAGATGAAGTGGAACGAGAAGAACGCACAGTTTGTTCGTTACGCGGATTTCCGTGAAGACCCGATCATGAACCCGCTAGGTACGCCAAGTGGTAAGATTGAAATCTTCTCGAAAACCATTGAAGGTTACCAGTTGGAAGACTGTCCTCCACACCCTACGTGGATGGCACCAACCGAGTACACCGGCAATGCAAAAGATGGCGAGTTGCAGTTAATGACCGCGCACGCAGCACATCGTCTACACAGCCAGTTTAACTACGCGAAGATTCGCGAAGAGTACGCAATTGCAAACCGTGAACCTATTTGGATTCACCCTGAAGATGCGAAAGCGCGTGGTATTAAAACGGGCGATCTAGTTCGTGCGTTTAACAACCGTGGCCAAGTATTGGTTGGCGCGGAAGTGACTGACCGAATCAAGCAAGGTTCAGTATGTATTCATGAAGGCGGTTGGCCGGATTTGGATCCGAAAACCGGCATTTGTAAGAACGGCGGTTGTAACGTGTTAACGTTGGATATTCCGACCTCTCGACTTGCAAACGGCTGTGCGGCGAACTCGGCACTGGTTCGTATTGAAAAATACACTGGCCCAGAATTAGAACTAACAGCGTTTGAACCACCAAAAAATGGCTAGAAAAAAGTAGCGCTTGAAAGCAAGAAGCCAGCGAATCGCTGGCTTCTTTTTTATCTAGTAATCGTTCACATTAGCGTGAAGCAAGAGAAACAAACGGCATCTGTTTCTTAATCTGAAATGTCGGGAGTAAAGTAAATACAATCGCGACAAACAAGACTGAGCCTATTAAATCTTCAGGGCGATGCATGCCCAGCCATAAGCGGCTATATGCGACGCTCATTCCCCACATCCATAATGACAGTGCAGAGATATAGTACTTGTTCTGCAAGAACAACCCACCAAAGAAAGCCAGACAAATCGAAACGAAAATCGTATGACCGGACGGGAAAGAATAGTCTTTCTCGCCTTGCCAATGGCGCGTCCGCCAATCACTGACGTGTTCAGAAATCTGGTTAATTACGTTGGCTTGTTGCTTTGTATCTAACTGATAAAACGTTTCTGGTGTTTCAATTAATTGTTCTGCTGCGAGCAATTCCGTGTACGGGCGAGGGCTTTCTGTCATCAGTTTTAGCCCCGTTTTGCTGGCAAAGCCAATCACAAGTAACAGCCCTAACATTGAGAGTTTTTGCATCCACTCAGTGCGACTTGGCTTAAAGCGAAATAAAGAAAGCAGTAGCAGTGTTAAGGTAATTAAAAAGCCTTTGCTGCCAGCAGAGTCAGTGAGCAAAGTAAAAGTAATACCCAGACTTTCAGGCACCTGTGAAGTGAGATCGTGATAAGAGCCAAACAGCGACATTGGGATGATGCCAAGAACAAACAAGGCGAGCATCATCAATCCATATTTTTTGGTTTTCATTGAGAGCGTTTTGTTTTTATTGAGGGTTATTCAACCACGTGAAAATAAGGGACTTATCTTACGTTATCTGGCGTGAAAAACTTATCAACGCTTTGTCAATTTGACGAGAGAATGAAGGTTGAGTGATGAATTGATGACATTTATCCGGAAGGTAAAGGCGCTCATCCTTAAGCGCTGGGGTCTTAATCCATCAGAGAAAGTAAGTATTCTGCTGCTTTGGTTGGGTTTTCTGCATGACAAATGGCAGAAACCAAAGCCAAACCATGCACACCTGTCGCACTCAGAGCAGGAATGTTGGTTTCGTTGATGCCACCAATAGCAACGATTGGTAAGGGCGTGGTGTTCAGCGCCATCTTTAAACCTTCTATACCCCAGTGTTTTTTTGTGTTGGTTTTGGTTGGCGTAGCGAAGATGGCACTCAAGCCGATGTAATCAATGGGCAGAGAATCCGCCTCTGCCAGTTGATCTTCAGTCTCAATCGATAAGCCGAGAATCTTGTTTGGGCCAATCAATTGACGAGCGATCTCTGCTGGCATGTCTGACTGCCCGAGGTGAACACCATCGGCATCGACGGCAAGGGCAACATCAACACGATCATTGATGATTAACGGGACGCCAGTGCCTTCAAGGATCGTCTTCACGGCTTGAGCTCGTTCAATAAATGCACGAACGTCACCATGTTTTTCGCGCACCTGTACCATGGTGACCCCACCTTCTACCGCCTTTCTTACAACGTGTTTGAGAGTGGATAAATCTTGTTGGTCGTCGGTGACCAAATACAAACGATAGGCGTTCATTGTGTTTCCTCTCGCCTCCCACTTTCGTTGGAGTGAGAGGCGTTTAAAGCATTGAGAAGCGATTTATCTCACTTGTAATGTAAGACGTGTTGCCAGTGTTTTTTCATCCAGTTGGTAAAGCTCATCCAAAAGATGCATTTGCAAGCTACCTGGCCCTCGCGCTTGCTCAGCCGCAATTTCACCCACAACGCCAAGCACCGCTGCCGCAGCAAGGCCCGTTTCGTCACCGATTGCTGCGAAAGCGCCAGTCAGTGCCGTTAGTGTGCAGCCCATGCCCGTTACGTATGGCATCATCTCGTGACCATTATTCAGCTGTATGGTTTGCTCTTTTGTCACTATGTAGTCAGTTTCGCCGGAGATCACCACGCTCGCTCCGTATTCTTCAACTAAGAAGTGAGCCGCCCCAAGGGCTGCATCACTACTGTCGAGTGCATCTACACCTTTGCTTTGCGCTTGCTCACCAGCGAGAGCAATGATTTCGGAAGCATTACCACGAATGATTAACTTGTTTGCAAGGCGGGCGATTTCGCGCGAGGTTTCGGTGCGCAGTGAACTTGCACCGCAACCGACAGGGTCGAGCACAACGATTTTACCGTTCGAGTTGGCTTGCTCGACGGCATAGCTCATGCGCGGCGTCCAAACGCTGTCTAGGGTGCCGATGTTGATCACCAAAGCGCCTGCAAACGACATCATTTCTGCCATTTCTTGCTTTGAATGCGCCATGATTGGCGAAGCTCCGATAGCCAACAAAGCGTTCGCCGTGTTGTTCATCACCACGTAGTTGGTAATGTTCACGACTAAAGGCTTTTGCTGACGCACTGCGGTTAATGCTTGAGTTATTTGTTCTATTAACATGAGATTCTCCAATTAACCTTATTGCGCGTTTAGACCTTGTTGCCAAAACGCCACTTCCATACGCGTTGCGGTTTTGAAGACCTGAATCAGGTTTTGACCGCGCTGGCTGTGGATGTCGATTTCAGCCAGCAACTGGTTAAAGTGTTCGGCCCCACTTGCCACGCCTGATTGGAACTCTTCACCGCCGTACAAGTTAATCCAACTTGCGTAAGGATTGCCTTCGAATACCGTGTTTTCATCTTCAATCAGCATTTTACCAATGACGGCGTAGCCGATGGAGCAAGGGGCGAGCGCGGCATACAAGTCAACTAAGTCGCCCGTCATTCCCGCATCCAGTACGTAGCGCGTGTAAGCCACCGTGCCAAAATCTTCCGGCTCGTTTTCGAGATCAGATTCCGTCAATCCCCACTGACCGCAGTAGGTAACATGGTGGGCAATCTCTGAATCTAAAAGCGCATGTACACTTGGTAGTGCACGGCGCATGTCGTCTAACGTACGTGCTTTGTAGATTGCCAGCGCATAAGCTCGCGCGTACTGTTTTAGGAATAAGAAATCTTGCTTCAAGTAATGCAGAAAACAAGGTTGAGCCAGTGTGCCTTTGGTTAATTGCTGCACGAAGGCATGCTCGGTGTATTCTTGCCAATCTTGGCGGCAAGCGTCGATCACATCTTGGTATTTCATAATGGGGCAGCCTCGTAATTAATCAAAGCTCGGTACGTAATCTTTTGCTTTTGGTAGTGTTTCGATGATTTTTTGTGAGTACATGAACTCGGCGTAATCGTCGTAGCGTTTTAGGTCAACTGCCGATGGGCGAAGCGCGAAACGAGTTAACGTGTCATTCCAAGCGCGTTGGTTGAGCTCGTTGTTTAGCGTGTCTGGCGAGTAAGCGACAAACTCTTTCCAGGACTCTTTAGGGTGGTTGACGATGTAAGTGGTCGCTTGCTCCAGCGCTTTGTTGAACGCTTTGATAGCGGCTTTGTCGTAGGTTTTTGCATTCGCCACAAATACCAGTTCGTCATACGCTGGTACGCCGTGCTCTTCTGGGAAGAAGGCTTTGGCTTTGTAGCCTTCTAGCTCAAGTTGGTTGGCTTCGAAGTTACGCAAGCCGCCCCAAATAGCGTCTACTTTACCGGATGCGAGAGAGGAAGAGAGTGCCCAACCGACGTTGATGATTTGCACGTCAGAAAACTTCACGTTCTCCTGCGCAAGCATGGTGCCGATTGTCGCCTCTTCGTTACCAGCGATAGCAATACCGATTTTCTTGCCTTCAAGGTCGCCAAGGTTTTCGTTCTTACCGTTATCCAACACCATCAAAGTGTTGAGGGGAGTTGCAATCAAGGTCGCAGAGCGAATTAATGGCAAGCCAGCCGCTACGTCGATGGTCAAGCTAGGTTGGTATGAAATCGCCATATCGACTTTGCCAGCCGCAACTAGTTTGGGTGGTGTGCTTGGGTCGGCGGGTTCTTGGATATTGACCTTCAAACCTTGCTGTTTAAAGTAGCCGCGCTCTTGTGCGATCACGATAGGGCCATGGTTCGGGTTAACGAACCAATCCAGCATTAAAGTAAGCTCTTTTTCGGCAGCAAGTACGTTAGTTGAAACCATTGAAGCGAGCAGAGCAGCTGCGCTCATGAGTTTGTTTTTATTCACGGGGTTCTTCCTTTTTCTTTCCCTATTTGTTTTCCCAGGGAATGGCTTTTTTCAGTAATTTGTCAGTGGTGAAATAGAGTGCGATAGACAGCGCGGCGAGAATAAACAGTGCCGCGAACATCTCATCGATGATCATGCGAGCGTTGGCTTGCAGCATCAGATAGCCTAGACCCTCACTTGATCCGACCCATTCACCTACCACGGCACCAATCGGCGCAATAACCACGGCAACACGAATACCAGACGCTAACGTTGGCAGGGCGGCAGGTAGTTGAATATGGCGCAGTAATTGCCATTTCGATGCGCCCATGGTTTTGGCAAGATCGAGGTAACCAGTTGGTGTATTGCGTAGACCGTCGTAGCAACATGTCGTGACGGGGAAAAAGATGATGATCGCCGCCATTACTACTTTCGATGCAATGCCGTAACCCAGCCAAAGCATGAGCACTGGCGCGATAGCAAACACAGGAATCGCTTGGCTAGCGATAAGAATCGGCAATAGCCAGCGTTTGAGCGGCTCGAACATCAGCATTTGCAAAGCGAATAGCAAACCCATCGATAATCCAAGCGCCAAGCCAAGTAGGATCTCTTGTGCTGTTACCCAAGTGTGTTTGAGTAGCACGTCGTATCGAGTGATTAATCTATCCAATACTTCAATTGGCGAAGGCAAGATGAAGTTTGGCATGTCAAACACCACTACAATGAGTTGCCACAAACCTAAGATCACGGCTGCGCTGATCAGCAGACGCAACGCCGGATGAGTCACGCGTTCCTTTTTATTAATATGCGCCGAAACGGAGTTGTACTGAGTCATATCACTCATAGTCTTTCTCCAACTGATCCAAAATCGCTTGCTGCAGAACTGCGCACTCTCCAGCGAGAGCTCTTGGTGGCTTGGAGTTTGGAACAACCAAGTGCTGTGCTTGAGCTGGCATGCCTTGTAACACATAGAGTTGATGCGCCAATCGCACTGCTTCTTGCGGATCGTGCGTAATCAAGACAACGGTTTTGTCCTTTAGTAGCTCGGCAGAGAGAGTTTGCAATTTGTGGCGAGTCACGGCGTCCAATGCTGAGAAAGGTTCATCCATCAAAACCAAAGGTTTGTCTTGCATCAGAGTGCGAGCAAGGGCTACGCGCTGTCGCATACCTCCAGAGAGTTGAGCGGGTTTGGCGTAAGCGTAATCTGCTAACCCAACGTGCTCTAACAAGGAGAGAGCACGTTGTTTCTCATCCGCTGGATTTGAATTGGTGTAAGAAAAGCGCGAGCTAAGGCAGACGTTATCCAGCACGTTAAGCCACGGTAGCAATAAATCCTGCTGAGCCATGTAAGCGACACGGTCATGCAGTGCGGCGCCATCGGTTGTGATGAGTTCGCCATGCCAGTCAACTTGGTCATCCAGTAGGCCAGCTAAGTAACGCAATATCGTGGTTTTTCCGCAGCCACTTCGCCCGAGTAATACCGTCCATTGACCGATAGGAATGACCATGTTCACTTTTGCTAAAGTCGGTGTTTGGCTGTCTTTGTATTGCAAACTGGCGTCGGAAAGCTGAATGCCAATCGCGTTAGCGAACATAGGTATGACCCGCAAAGAAGTGATGTACTGGTCCGTGACCTTTCCCCACTTCCAATTCATCCGCATGAGCGATGGCTTGGCTGATGTACTGTTTTCCTAAATGCACAGCTTTGTGCAGGTTGTTGCCTTGACCAAGGTAAGACGCAATAGCGGAAGACAGTGTACAGCCCGTACCGTGGGTGTTTTGGGTTGGGAAACGCTTGGCGCTGATTAACTCGGCACTGTTTTGCATGATCAGCAGATCGTTGCTGTTTTCATCTTCTTCAAGGTGACCGCCTTTGAGCAGAATGGCTTTGGCACCAAGCGCACGAAGGTCGTCAATCATGTTATTCATTTCAGATTCTGAGTGAGGTACAGGCTTACCTGTCAGTGCGGCACCCTCTGGCAGGTTAGGAGTGATGATGTCTGCCAGTGGAATTAGTTCTTCTTTTAATGTGCTGATTGCTGATTGCTCAAGTAGCAAATCGCCGCTGGTGGCGACCATGACGGGATCTATCACAAGATGTTTAGGCTGGTACTGTCTGATCTTGCTGGCCACCACTTTGATGATGTTCGAATCCGCCAGCATGCCGACTTTTACCGCCACAATATTGAGATCGGTAAACACCGCATCGAGTTGGCTTTCAACGTGATCAAGTGGGATAGGGAAAATCGCAGAAACGCCTTGTGTGTTTTGCGAAGTGATGGCGGTAATTACCGAGCATGCAAAACTGCCTGTTGCCGACATCGCTTTGATGTCTGCTTGAATACCTGCGCCGCCGCCACTGTCGGAGCCTGCGATGGTCAATACGATAGGGGTAGGTAAGGCTGGCGTCTGATGTGAATAAGGCTGTGATTGCTGCGTCATGGTCGCTCCTATTACAAGACGTATAGGAACTGACTTTGACCGCTGTGGGCAGATCGATTGTTCGATCGTTTCACTCGCCAAAGAGAGGCGGCGAAAGGCAAAGTGTGCATAGTTCCCTACGTCAGTGCTAACTGAATCAGGTTCAACGGGTCTCGAATTTCGATCTCAGCCTACGCTTATCACGTGGCCCCCCGACTATTTCGCTCGGATGATAACAGGACGCTAACTCAAGAGATACGTTTTTTGAGAGTAATTATTATTGAGTATTCAATTATGCGAAGTGAGTGATAGAGTAAGCTTCTTAATACTTTGTTGCGCGGAATTTTCCAGTGCAACGCTCTGATGAAAGAGCAGAAACTGGAATATTAAATAAAGAGTCGTGGTCTCTTTTGGCAAGGATTAGCATAAAACAAGGTTAAAAAACTGTTAAAATTTAACGCGTTGCCAATTTAACTTTACGGAATTTATCGGAAGTTATTTAGGAAGGCTAAGACGATCATCGAGCAAGGAGACTTCATGCTTAATTCTGTAACAGCGAAGTCAGTGATCGATCATGCTCTCTTTTTAGGGGCTGATTTCGCTGAGCTATTCGTTGAACATCACCAAACTAACACCGTCCAGATCGCATCTGGTGAGGTGGACAATGTAAATTCAGGTATCGATTTTGGTATCGGTATTCGCCTCTTCTTCGGCCACAAAGTGCTTTACGGTTACACCAACAGCACGGACGAAACCGAACTAAAACGCGTGACATCACTGCTTGCAGCGAAAGACAAGCGTGAGCAAATCGCGTCAGCGGGTTCTATGAATTTGAACCGATACACAATCCAACATGGTTGCAGCATGCCGCTAAGTAAGGATGCTAACCTAGATTCAAAAATCGCATTTCTATTGAAAGTTGACCAAGCTGCGCGTGCAGAAAGTGAATACATCAGCCAGTTCATTGGTAGTGTGCTTCAGCGCGAGCAGCAAGTGTCTATCTTCAACTCAGAAGGTTTGCATGTAGACGATACGCGTCACTACATTCGTGTTGCGGGTAACACAGTTGCCCAGAAAGGCAATGAGCAATCTTCTGGCATGGAAGGCCCGGGGGCACTTGCCGGTTGGGAGTTTAGCGAACAGATCGATGCGAAAGAGCTGGGTCAAACTATCGCTCAACAAGCGCTGGTGAAATTGGGCGCGGATGCTTGTCCATCGGGTGAAATGCCTGTGGTAATTGGTAACGGCTTTGGCGGCGTTATCTTCCACGAAGCGTGTGGCCACCTGCTAGAAACTACTTCGGTTGCGAAGAAGGCGTCGGTATTCCACGATAAAATGGGTGAGATGATCGCTCATACCGCAGTAAACGCAGTAGATGATGGCACTATGACCAACGAATGGGGCTCAATCCACGTTGATGACGAAGGTTTGCCAACGCAGCGTACCCAACTGATCAAAGACGGTAAGCTAACTAGCTTTATGGTCGACAAAATGGGCGGCATGAAGACAGGTTACGAGCCAACAGGCTCTGGTCGTCGTCAGAACTACAAGTTCGCACCAACCTCGCGCATGCGCAATACCTTTATCGAAGAAGGCGAGCATTCACTCGATGATATGCTTGCGGGAATCGAACGCGGTATTTACGCCAAGAAGATGGGGGGTGGCTCCGTTCAACCTGGGACGGGCGAATTTAACTTCGCTGTTCGTGAAGCGTATTTGATTGAAAACGGCAAAATTACCAAGCCTTTGAAAGCGGCGACACTGATCAGCACTGGCCCTAAAGTATTGAAAGAAATCAGTATGGTCGGTAAGGACATGGCACTTGCTCCAGGTATGTGTGGTTCAGTTAGTGGTGCAGTACCTACAACAGTCGGTCAACCAACCCTTAAAGTGGACAATATTCTGGTAGGAGGCGGTAACTAATGAGCCAAGAACAACAACTTCTTAACGCGGTTGATTACGTCCTGTCAGAAGCCAAACGCCAAGGTGCGGAAGCGGACGTGATTGTGAACCGTAACAGCAGCTTTTCGCTGAAAGCAAACCAAGGCAAGCTGGATGAGTACAAAGTCAGCTCAAGCCAAGTGCTGGGTGTTCGAGTCATTAAAGATGCTCGTGTCGCGACCAGTTATTCTGAATCACTAGAGCAACCAAGTTTAGATTTGATGCTCACCAACGCGCTGCAAAGTGCTCGTTTTTCTAAGCAAGATGAACATCAAACCATCAGCTGCGTAAACAGCAAAATCACCACTGATATTGCAGAAATTGCGCAAGACGATACCACATCGGTCGATGAGAAAATTGAACTGTCCCTCGCGCTTGAACAAGGTGTTGTGGCTCAACCTCACGCTTCAAGCTCACCATACAATGGTTATAGTGACGGCGAAACTCAGCTCATCATCGCGAATACTCAAGGTACGTTATGTCAACATTTCGAGCGCTCTTTCACTTGTTACGCGTATACCTTATTTGAAAAAGATGGCAAACAGTCGATGGCAGGTAGAATGTCGTTAGGTCGCCGTTTTGATGAGTTGAATCCAACTTACTGCATTGAAGGCGGTTACAACCTTGCTCGCGATCTTCTTGATGGAGTACCAGTTGCGACAGGTAACTATCCGGCTATCTTCCACATCAATGCGCTAGCAAGTTTATTCGGTGCTTTCGGCAGTGCGTTTTCTGGTGTGAGTGCGATGAAGGGCATCTCGCCACTGGGTGACAAGCTTGGTCAATGTGTTGCGAGTGACTTGATTACCTTTACCGATGCGGCATACATGCCGAATGGTATGGCTATCGCAGGGTTTGATAGTGAAGGTTTTGCCACCCAAGACAATGTGTTGATCGCCAATGGCCAACTGAATACGCTATTGCACAATAGCCAAACAGCGAGTTATTTGGGTGCAGTGTCGACGGCAAGTGCTGCTCGCGGTGCAAAATCGAGCTTAGACGTGTCAGCGAATCACAAAGTGATTGCGACAGGCAACAGCAGTGCGTCAGAAATCAAAGCAGGTGAATACCTAGAATTAGTGGAACTGCAAGGGGTTCACTCTGGTGCAGATGCTGTCAGTGGTGATTTCTCATTTGGTGCGAGTGGTTTCTTGTGCCGTGATGGTCAACGTGTTCAACCTGTGCGCGGAATTACAGTTGCAGGTAACTTCTATAAGATGCTGCAAGAAGTAGAAGCTGTGGGTGATACGCAGCTTATTAATGACAGCCGCACTTTCTTCGCGCCAGATGTGCGTTTTGCTCGATTGAGTATTGGCGGTAAATAAGCGCGGCATAGAAAGTCAGAAACAAAAAAGAGGACTCAATCGAGTCCTCTTTCATCATCTAGCAACGTGTACGCGAATAACTAGAATTCGCGGATATCCAGTTCGTTGTGGATCAATACTACACACTGAGAAGCAAACAGCATCTTAGGTCCAAGGCTGATTTTCTCAGTACCTAGGCGCTTCAAGCTGTTGAACGACTTCTTCGGCATCGGAATGTGGTCGGTTAGCAAGAAACATGGGTTTTCACCAATTTCTGCATCACGAACAAATTCGCCTTTCTTGTCCAACATATAAAGTTGGTGGTCTTCCGCCAGTTCTTGAACCAAGCGTTCGAAGCTCACTGTACGAACCGTAATACCCGGCTCAACTTCACGAAGCTGCTCTTTACCCATACCAACAGATGCGTCCAACGCACGGGCAACGGCAGAGATCAACGTTGACTCGTGAAAACCACCAATATTGGTAATGTCGTTTGAACGAATGGTAATCGTGCGCGAGTAATCCTTCGTGCTCTCTAATACCAAGTGGACAACCACATCTTCACGGTGAGATTGTGCCACGAACATGGTGTTCATCATGGTATGAGCAAGGATCTCGGTATGTGCCTCGTTACCAACACCTTCTAATAGTGCTTTGCTGGTGGTTGGCGCCGCGCGAGCTCGTAAAACAAAAGAGCGCATGAATTTAGCCTCTGTATAGAAAGAGTGAATGCGCGGAAGTATATACCTAAGCAGGGAACGGATGCGAGTTTAATAGTAAATGTGAACTTACTTACAAAGCTTCGATTGTGGAGCTGGGTGTGCTCGTTAGAATAGGAGGCAACCTTGTTAGGAGTGGTATATGGAAATCAAACAGATAAATAAAGACATTTATAAAAAGAAAGTAAACTTTGTGATTGGCGGTTTTGTTGCGTTGCTCGCCATCTCCTCTCTTGCCTTTAGTACCTTGCTGATTGTTTTGTTTGGCAACACTGAAGTCGTACCAGAACAATCAACGGGCAATTTCCATTGGAATTTGATTGGTGTCGTTCTAGCAGTTGCAACTTCCCTCTCTTTATTGAATCAAATTAAAACTCGACCATACATGGAAGAGGTGCTGTACGTTTGGAAACTCAAGCAACTGCACAACAAAATCTTTCGTAAACTAAAAAGCATTAAAGCAGCCGCGAGCAATGACGATCTAAAAGCGCTCACTACGCTTAAGTTCTATTACACCACGCAACGCCAAGTGTTTGAGCTAGACAACAACACATTGACGATGAGTAGTGTAAATAAAGAACTAGAGGCAATAGATCAAATCGAAGTCGACAAATCACTGCACCTTGATATTGCAAGCTTTGAAGAGGGGTGGATAGACACATACTGATTGCTTATTTGCTACTTGAAGTTAACAACTGAGTGCTAAAAATAAGCGTTTGAATGAGATTTCATCACTCGACGCTTTTTTTTGATTTTTTTTCTAAAAAGGGGTTGCCAAGAAAACTCATCTCCCTATAATGCGCCTCCGTTGTCAGGGCAAAGCGGAAACGCGAAAGCTGCTGGCAATAAGGCGAAAAAGCTTCTAAAAATTAATTTTAAAAAGTGTTTGACACTAAGAATTAGTTCATTAGAATACGCTCTCCGCTTTGAGAGAAAAACTTCTCGAAAAGCAAGCTCTTTAACAATATAGACCTATCAATCTGTGTGGGCACTCGTTGATGATAATCCAATTAGATATTTATTTCTTAACGGAAAGCGGTATCAAATTAGGTTTCAATGAAACGAAGTGACCATTGAATCTTCGGATTCAGCACAGTCAATTCAAACATTACTTTATGTAATGTTCAGTATTCATTGAGCCGAACAAAATCTTAAATTGAAGAGTTTGATCATGGCTCAGATTGAACGCTGGCGGCAGGCCTAACACATGCAAGTCGAGCGGAAACGAGTTATCAGAACCTTCGGGGGACGATAACGGCGTCGAGCGGCGGACGGGTGAGTAATGCCTAGGAAATTGCCCTGATGTGGGGGATAACCATTGGAAACGATGGCTAATACCGCATGATGCCTACGGGCCAAAGAGGGGGACCTTCGGGCCTCTC